>JAYEMW010000494.1:0-34060 GCA_034718555.1 Thermodesulfobacteriota bacterium | reverse complement strand
TGCGGCAGACATAGTGTTATATCTGGCAAGCATTATGATTACAATTCCCAGCATTGCCCTTTTCGGCTTTATGATGCCGATTCTGTCTTCAATTGATAGAGCGTGGGATGCAGTGAATGGTATCGGGATTGGGGCGGTGCCTGCTGTGATTGCACTGGCGCTTTATTCCCAATTGCCCATCATTCGAAACACGTATATTGCTATTAGAAATGTTGATCCTGCCACCATTGAGGCAGGCCGTGGCATGGGAATGACCAATTTTCAGCTTCTTAAACAATTGCAACTTCCCCTTTCCGCGCCGGTTATTATGGCCGGTGTCAGGACTGCGGTTGTTATGAGCATTGCCATTGCAGCAATTGCCGCCTACATCGGCGCCGGTGGATTGGGCCTGCTTGTAAGCGAGGGACTGCAAATGGCTACCAATGACTCTGTTATTGCAGGGGCCATCAGTATGGGCTTGCTGGCGATTTTAGCGGATATTTTCTTAGGGAAGGTTGAAAATTGGATAACCCCGACTGGCCTAAAGATTAAGAGGTAACACATCATCAACAGTGAGGAATGAATTATGGGAATTATGTTAAGCCTACAGGAAGTAACAAAGATATATCCAGGCGCTGAACACATAAAAGCAGTGGATAGCCTCTCATTCGACCTGGAAGAGGGTGAAATCTGCACAATGGTCGGCCCCTCCGGCTGCGGCAAGACTACAGCCATGAAAATGGTAAATAGGCTGATTCCAATAACCAGCGGTAAGATCTTAATTGACGATCAGAATATCAACCGGCTGGATACCATTGAATTACGACGTAGTATCGGTTATGTAATTCAAAATATTGGTCTATTCCCCAATATGACAATCGCAGAGAATATCGCGACAATACCGAAACTTAAGGGTTGGGATCACGACCAGATTGCCGAGAAAGTAGAAGGTCTTTTAGAAATAGTTAACCTTCCTCCAGAGGATTTCATGGACCGTTACCCAAGAGAGCTTTCAGGAGGTCAACAGCAGCGCATTGGGGTTGCACGGGGCATGGCCGCTGATCCGCCAATAATGTTAATGGACGAGCCGTTTGGCGCCATTGATCCAATCAACAGAGAACATCTCCAGGATGAATTCTTAAAAATTCAAGCGAAAGTAAAAAAAACAATTGTGTTTGTTACCCACGATATTGATGAGGCCATAAAAATGGGTGACAAGATATGTCTTTTAAGAGATGGGAAGCTTGTTCAATTTGCCTCCCCTGAAGAATTGCTCACTGAGCCGGCCAATGATTTTGTCCGTGATTTTGTGGGGGGTGACCGCACTCTTAAACGACTCAATCTTCTTAAGATTAGGACGGCAATGAAGCCGGATACTCCTGTAATCATGCAAACTGAGTCACCTGAAAAGGCGAAATCAATGCTCAGAGAGCTTAACCTGGATCATCTTATAGTGGTAGATAATGAAAAGCGGTTGGTAGGTTATGTAGACAAGGAAGCCTTAACAAAAAAGGCGGATGAGGTGGGAAACGTAACACAATCCACAAATGCCTTTTTGCCGGCTTCTTCCAGCCTTAAGGATGGGCTATCCGAGATATTCACCCATGATCTGGGCTATCTTATAGTAGTCGATGAAGATAAAAAAGTTCTTGGTACACTCAGAGAAGAGGAAATAAAAGATATCTTAAGGAAATAGCATTATGCAAATCAGATTATTCTATCCATTCATTAAAAAACTTGCACCTTTTGTGGTAACTGTCCTAATTGTGTTCTTGCTTTACAAATATTACGGTGCCTTAAAATACACTTCCGACAATTTGCCCGAGTTTTTTCGTCTGAACTATGAGCACTTTTTTTTGGTTCTTGTAAGCATGGCAACTGCTGGAACCGTTGGTGTAAGTCTTGGAACAATTATGACCAGGAAAGGCTTTGAACGTTTTGGTTCCGCTATCATGGCAATAGTAAATGTCTGGCAAAGTATTCCTTCTCTTGGAGTAATAGCCCTTGCCTATGGGTTTTTGCCACTCATAGGTCTCTCTGGAATAGGTATTGTTCCGGCATTGATTGCCCTCTTCTTTCACGCAGTTGCTCCTATTGTCCGAAATACGTATGCCGGCATCCAAGATGTAAGCAGTGATGTGATTGAATCTGCAACCGGTATGGGAATGACCCCAAATCAAATCCTGTTCAGAATTGAAATTCCTAATGCCCTGCCTGTTATTATGGGTGGGATCAGGACAGCAACATCTATTATTGTAGGCACCGCCCCACTGGCATTCCTTATTGGAGGAGGAGGCCTTGGCTTCTGGATCTTTACGGGTATTGCCCTTATGGATATGGGGATTCTAATTGCAGGCGCAGTTCCCGTGGCCGTAATTGCCATGTTATTTGATGCGCTGCTCGCCAAATTAGAGAAAATTGTTGTCAGCAACGGTATTCAAATTGAAGAATACCAGACTGTTTGATATGGCTATATTATCGGTTAGCCAATGTCTATTTTTTTTTCTTAATAACTATTAAATAAGGAGGGATTTATAATGAAAAGACTTATAGTTTTACTAATGGCAGTATGTTTCTTGTCTTTACCGTTAACTGTGTTTGCAGCCGATCCAGTCAATGTCGCATCTAAAAATTTTACCGAGCAGGTTATCCTGGGGAAAATCATGGTTAATCTTCTAAAAGATAGAGGAATACCGGTCAAAGACCGCACCTCTCTTGGAGGGACAAACGTTAACCGCGAAGCACTGGAACAGGGTCAAATCGATGTATACATGGAATATACGGGAACTGCATGGATGACTTTTTTCAAGAAGAAAGAAGTAGTGCGTGATTCCATGGGTCTTTTTGAAAAGGTTAAGGCCATTGACGCAAAGAAAGGTTTGGTATGGCTTACGCCGGCCAAATTCAACAACACCTATGCCATTGTAATGTCAGCAAAAAAAGCGGATGAATTTGGGATTAAGACTTTATCAGACTGGGCGGCCTGGATAAAAAAGAACCCCGGCAAGATGACTGTGGCGGTTGGAGCTGAATTTTATTCAAGAGCGGATGGTTTCAAAGGGATGATGGAATATTACGGGCTCACATTCGGTAAGGACATCCCTGACACCGATGTTAAAAAGATGGAAATACCTCTTTGCAAAAAGGCCGTACGAGATAAACAGACATTATGCGGTATGGCCTTTGCGACTGATGGAGAAATTAAGGACTATAATCAGGTGGTCTTAGGAGACGATAAAAGCTATTTCCCTATATACAACCCTGCCCCTGTGATTCGGAAGGCTGTTTTGGATCAGTACCCGGAGATTAAATTTATCTTGGGAGAAATTGGGGAATCACTTGATACTGCAACTATGACCAGACTTAATTACAGGGTAAACGTCAATGGAGAAAAACCTGCTTGGGTCGCAAAGAGCTGGCTCAAAGGCGTAGGACTTGTGATTAAGAAGAAGAAATAAGTCGACGTTCTATTAAAATGGTACAGATAGAGCAATGTGAGAAGCAGGTCTTTGTCTGTGCCATTTATTTCAATGTATCATTACTGAATATCAATAGCCAACCAACCTAAAAACCGCATGTATGTCTATCAGGAATTAGCCACCTCAATGGTCAAAATGCTCTTTTTTCTTAAGCGTTGGATTGCGACTGGAATTTTTCCTTGACATTTTTTTGTTGCCTTTTTATATTGCAGTTCAATTTACAAGCAACTAATTAAAATTTTATTTACAGTTTCTAAACCTTTATACTTTAATTTTCAATGAGCTAATGAAGAATAAACTATGGAAACCTGCCGCTTTACTCGCACCAGCAATGAGTGCTGTATTCTTTCTGCTGGTTATTCCGGTGGGTTTTATCGTGGTTTATAGCTTCTGGCTGCGAGCACCTACTGGAGCTGATATTCCTGCATTTCAATTCGGTAATTTCGCCAAGTTCTTTGCTGACTTCTTTTACCCTTCTATCCTTCTCCGAACTATCCGTGTTTCATTTGAGACTGTCGCTTTGTGCCTAATAATGGGTTATATCCCGGCCTATTTCTTTTATCGAAGCAAGACCAGGTACAAGGCCATTCTTTTACTCCTTATCATGCTTCCCTTCTGGATCAGTTTTATTATCAGGACTATGAGCTGGATCAATATCCTTGGTGATACCGGTCTGATCAATCACTTTCTCGTAAAGCTGGGCATCTTATCCACCCCCATTGGCATGCTCTATAACGAGGGATCAGTACTGATGGGCCTTATTCAGTATCTTTTGCCGTTTATGATATTAAACATTTACGTAAGCTTGGAAGGTATCGATAAAAGCCTTCTTGAAGCAGCCAGGAGCATGGGATGCACTGAATGGCAGGCATTCAAGGAAGTGACCCTACCATTGAGTCTTCCGGGTGTAAGCGCCGGCAGTTTGCTCGTTTTCGTGTTGACTGCGGGAACCTATCTGCCGCCCATGATCCTCGGAGGCCCTGGAAACGAGATGATTGCCAACCTCATTTTCAACCGTGTGATCGGCACCTTAGACTGGCCGTTCGGTTCAGCTATCAGCGTTGTTTTGCTGAGCCTGCTGGTGGTCATTGTTTGGACATATAACCGGTATCTGGGTATCAACCAGATATTCAAGAGTCTTCAGTGAGATTTTTAATATGATTAAAGTATCCGGCTGGTCTCTAATTCGGCTTTACACTATTCTGGTGTACGTTTTTATGTTTGCGCCTATTGTAGTAGTGGTCGTGCTTTCATTTAACCCAGAGCAATTCGGCTCTTTTCCCATGAAAGGCGTGAGTCTGAGATGGTTCGTCAAGCTAGCCCAGAACGAGCCCATATTAATGGCCTTCAAAAACTCTTTGATCCTGGGATCTCTGACGGCCGTGTTTAGCACAACTATAGGAATCTTGGCTGCCATGGCCTTTGTCCGGTACGATTTTCCAGGCAAGAATACGCTTAACACTCTGCTACTTGCACCGATAATGATTCCGGAAGTAATCCTGGGCGTGGCGCTACTCCTTTTTATTCGCTGGCTGCAGCAACCCAAGACCTTTATTCTACTTGTAATCGGGCATGTGGTCCTCACCCTGCCGTATGTTCTCTTGATTGTTCAGGCTCGATTGGTGGGTATCAAAAGGGAGTACGAAGAGGCGGCCCAGTCTCTTGGAGCCAATTCTTTCCAGACATTCAAAGAAGTGACTTTGCCTTTGCTGGCTCCGGCTATCCTGGCAGGCATGCTGTTTTCCTTTACCATCTCTTTTGATGATATCACCGCCACCCTGTTCTGGGCCACAGCTCAAAACCAGACTGTGCCGGTTAAAATATTTGGAATGTTGCGGAATTCCATTAGTCCCGAGATAAACGCCCTGGGTACTGTCATGATTATTTTGACTATTGGAACTCCCTTGCTGGCCGGGTATTTGTCCCGAAAGTTCACCAGGGGTAATTAAAAAAGGATACAAAATATGCCAATGATCGACCTGAAAGACAAGCATGGTAATGTACAATGGATTAGCGTGCTTCCTTTTAATTCCCTTGACCTGGCGCGCTCTTATGTCAATAACTCATCAGTTCCTTTAAGGATAGTAAAAGGCGAACACCCTGTCTATTGGGTCTGCAATATCAAGGATGCTGAGTGGGCTGAAAAGTGCGGATATAAGGAGGTGAAACAATAGGATTATGCTCCAAATCCGCAGAAATGTTAACCATTATTAACCATTTAGAAAAGGAGGAAGAGTATGAAAAAGGATTGGGAAAAAAGATTGGACAGTATGCACGAACGTTACATGAATGGAGAGGTAAGCCGGCGTGATTTCTTTAAATACGTGGGTATTGCCGGAGCCGCCGCCGGACTGGTAGGGGGTCCTTTTGGCCTTTTGACTCGTTCCGCCTGGGCCGCCAAGTCCATCCGTTTTGATGGCTGGGGAGGCACAGTTTCCGAGGCCTTTCGAAAATATGCCTTCGATCCGTTTACCAAGGCCACGGGCGTCAAGGTAATCGATGGCGAGTTCGGAGATATGGACACTTATTTGACAAGGGTCAAGGCATCATTTCCACCAGGCGGCGAGTTCAACCTGGCTCACCTGAGCGGCGTGTTCGATTACGCACGATATGTGGGTCTGGGTTATGACTCTGTGCTTGACGAGGGAAAAATTTCAAACCTCAAGAATGTCATGTCAGCAATGATGGAGCCATACCGGGCTGTTACCAATGGAAAGCTCTCTGCAGTCCCCTATGACTATGGTCAAACCGGTATTGCTTACAATACCAAGCACATATCCAAGGGCAAGGCTGAGAAGTTAGGCGCTTCCTTGCTTTGGGACAAGGACCTTGACGGCAAGCTTGGCAGTTGGGGCGACTGGCGTACCAATATATGGTACGCCGCCCTTCATACCGACCAACACCCCAATAAAATCGGGGACATGAAAGCAGTTTGGGACGCCTTGAGAAAACAGCGGAAAATGATCAAGAAGTACTGGGGATCCGGCGCTGAGCTTATGAGCCTGTTGGCCAATGAAGAGATTTATGCAACAGTTGCCTGGTCGGGCCGCGTGGCTGCATTACAGGCCGAGGGTCATCCCATAGGATTCCTCTCTCCCTACAACTGTTACTCGTGGCAGGAGTGCATCTTTGTGATCAAGGGCAGTGACCTTGATGTCGCCCAAAAACTGCTTGACTTTATGCTGGCCCCGGATGCCGCCATTGCAGTTGCTGAAGGGCAGAAATACCCCTCCAGTTTAGACCCGACTAAAGTTCCGATGCCGGAAGCAGTCAAGAAACTCCCTGCCTTCGATCCTACTGGTAAATTAGAAGGTTACCTTTTTGCCGATCCAGGATATTGGAATGGTCACCAGATCGAATGGGCAGAGAAGTGGGACAGGATTAAGGCAGGCAGTTAAGAAAAAATAAAACAGGCTGCCCGCCTCAACTCTATTTGCGGTGGGCAGCCGTAGACCAATAAGAGGAATACCTGTGGAAAAAGGCAATGGATCCCCCGTGGTACAACTAAAAGGTGTTAACAAACGCTTTGACAAAGTGGTGGCCGTGGAAAAAATAGATTTGGATATCGAGGAAGCATCCCTCGTCACCCTTCTCGGTCCTTCAGGCTGTGGCAAGACCACCATCCTTCGGATGATTGCCGGCCTTGAAACACCCTCAGAGGGTGATATATACATCAAGGGTCAACGGGTTAACGATATACCCATCCACAAAAGAAAACTGGGAATGATTTTTCAAAACTATGCCCTCTTCCCGCACAAAACCATTTTCGACAATGTTGCTTTTGGCTTAAAATATAAGGATATTCCAAAGGATGAAATTAAGAAGAAAGTCATGCAAGTCCTGGAAATGGTTCGCTTGCCCGACGTGGAGAATCGGATGCCTTCTCAGCTCTCAGGTGGCCAGCAACAGCGCATCGCCATGGCCAGGGCAATCGTCATCGAGCCGATTGTCCTGCTGATGGATGAACCTCTATCCGCACTGGACGCAAACTTGCGTGAGGAGATGCGCAGGGAAATCGATAATATACAGAAAATGATTGGGGTTACCACCATTTTTGTTACACATGACCAGCGGGAGGCTTTGTCCATGTCAGATAAGATTGTAGTCATGAAGCAGGGTCTTTTGCAGCAGGAAGGCTCCCCTGAGGAGGTTTACAATTATCCTGCCAATCATTTTGTGGCCGACTTCCTTGGCCACTCAAATTTTTTCGACGGTGTGGTGATTGGGCAGGAAGGTGAGAATTACAGAGTCAAAGTAGGGGATGACACTGAAATCCTGGCTCATCATCCCGGTTCCTGGAAAGAAGGGGATCAGGTGGAATTAGTGGTTAGAGCACAGAGTTATGAGGTTTCTGCAAAGGGCAAAAATGAACAAAAATCGAACATGAATTGTTTCGACGGCACAATCATAGACCGAAGCTACATGGGCGGTGAAGTCAGTTATTTTGTTGAACTGGAAAATAAGACCGTAATCCACGCCATCGCCATAGCCAAATTAAGGCCTTTTCAACAGGGCCAGAAGGTATGGATCCATATAAAACCAGATTATTGTGGGCTGCTGCCCAAAGAAAACAAAGCATAGTGACAGTGTCTAGGAGCCTGTCCGAGAATGCCCTTTTTCCTCAACTCTTTGTCATGCTCAAAAAATTATCCTCGGAATATCAACTATATACCTGCGGCAATTTTTTTCGCATTCCTCGATTTGAGAAAAAATTGCTATTCTCGGACAGCCTCATAGATTTTGACCTTTTTTCTCTCTTAACCTTGCGCCATCTCCTTTCAGGGAGGCTGGCTTTTTCCGGAGCCTTTATTTATGGACTTTACGTCTATTTCTAATGCCTTGAGCAATCGATTTACGTCACGATTGGTTACCATAGACTCGCATACGGCTGGGGAACCAACCCGCCTAATTATAAAATGTGTTGGGCCTGTTCCTGGCCGGACAATGAAAGAAAAGTATCGTTACTTTATAGATAACCTGGACCATATTCGACTCCAATTGACCAAAGAGCCACGAGGCCATCGGGACATGATGGCCGCATTGGTGACGGAACCTACCACTGATGGCGCTGATTTTGGACTAATATATATGGATGCTCGGCGTTATCCTTTTTTATGCGGTCATGCCACCATCGGAGCGGTAACCACCCTCATAGAGACTGGAATACTGCAACCGTCCGATACAATGGAAGCAACTGTGATTGTAGACACCCCGTCCGGGGCAATAGAGACAAGAGCCTTTATTGATAACGGCAAGGTTGAGTCCGTGGCTATCCAGATGGTGCCTTCTTTTGTTTATAGTACAAATGAAACCTTACATGTCCCTGACCTGGGAGAGATTTTTGTTGACACTGTTTGCGTAGGCGGATTCTTTGCCATGATCTCCGCCGATCAAATCGGATTAGAGTTGATTCCGAAAAACGGGCCTAAATTAATCGAGTTGGGCATGACTATCATTGACATGGCTAACCAGCAGTTAGAGGTCCGCCACCCTGTACGACCCGAAGTGACCACAGTGGATGTGGCAGAGTTTTACGATCCATCAGAACACGATCGGGGGCTTGGAAAAAATGTGGTGATATATGGTGAGGCCCATATGGACCGTTCCCCTTGCGGCACAGGGACTGCAGCCAAGATGACCTTGCTTCATCACCATGGACAGATGGGTTTAAACCAACCGTTTCGAAATTTCGGCCCCTTAGAAAGCGCCTTCGATGCCAGAATTGTAAAAGAGGCTACAATTGGCAATTTATACAGTGTAATTGTCGAAATCCGGGGAAGCGCACACATCACTGGCATACATGAATTCATTTTAGACACTCAAGACCCATTTCCTAAAGGATTTTTAATATGAACACAAAACACCTTGCGCCAGAACTTATTTTGTTAAACGGTAACTTCCGGACCCAGGATACGAAACAACCCAAAGTTAGGGCTGCAGGCATCGGAGGTGGGCGAATTCTCGCCATGGGAAGCGATGAATACGTAAAGTCTCTCGCAAACTCAGATACTAAGAGCATAAATCTTGGGGGACGACTTGGTTTGCCTGGGATGATGGATTCTCATTTTCACTTTTATGACTGGTCCTTAGGCAGACAACAGTTAGAATTGGCCGATGTTAAATCTTTCGGGGAACTCATAGGCCGGGTTTCCTATGCTGCAAGTAAAGCCGCCCCGGGAAAATGGATTCTTGGCCAGGGCTGGAATGAATCAGACTGGCCTGAAAACCGCATGCCTACCCGGCATGATCTTGATGCAGTTGCCCCTTCTCATCCGGTTGCCCTCTGGCGCTGCGATCTGCATCTGGCTGCCGTCAACTCACGTGCCCTTCAACTGGCTGGAATAGATAAAAACACCCCGGATCCTCCTCAAGGGATTATTGCTAAAGACTCTTCAGGACAACCAAATGGTATTCTCAGGGAACTTGCCCCCAATCTGGTTAAAGCGGCTATCAACAATCCAGGTGACGATGAACTCGTGCAGGCCATGCGGGAGGGCATTAAGTTTCTTCATACTCTTGGGTTAACAGGTCTACACGACTCTCGTCTTATGGGTGGATTGGAAGGAGCGTCTGCGCTCAAGGCCTGGCAGCGTCTAAATGAAATGGGTGAATTAGATTTGAGATGCTGGGTTGGCATTCCCGGTGAACGCCTTGATGAGGCTATCGCTTTGGGGCTTAGAACCAGCCTTGGTGATGACCGTCTTAAAATAGGACATTTGAAGTATTTTGCAGACGGGGGCATGGGAGCTCGCACAGCCTGGATGCTTGAGCCTTACATAGATGCTGACTACGGGATGCCCTTGTTTCCGATGGATGAATTTGCTGAATCCATTAAAAAAGCTGACCGGGCCGGGCTTGCCGTAATGATCCATGCCATCGGTGACAGGGCCAACCAAGAAGTAGTGACAGTTTTCGAGAAATTAAAAAAATTAAGGGTTAGAGAAGGAAAAGGTTTTTACACTCCCCCGGCAATCTCGCACCGTATCGAGCATGTTCAGATGATCCGGCACGAGGACTTGGAACGATTGGCCGTATTAGGTCTTCCAGTCTGCGTTCAGCCCCATAATATGATCCTGGATATAAGTATGATTGATGAGTCGGTAGGGGATAAGGGAAAGTGGACATATGCTTACAGAAACATGATAGACGCAGGTATTCGCGTGCTTTTCAGCTCTGACGCTCCGGTTTGCGATGCAAGTCCTCTTGTGGGTATTCATGCTGCGGTGACGCGACAGAGAAGGGATGGAACACCGGAAGGTGGTTGGTATCCAGGCCAGAGGCTTTCCGTTGATGAGGCCGTCCGTGGCTACACCATTGTCCCTGCTGTTGCGTATGGGCAGGAGCATAAATTAGGCAGCATTACGCCTGGAAAATACGCTGACTTGATCATCCTTGAAAAGGACATCTATACTATCGACTCAATGGAAATTGCCGACACAAAAATAGACATGACTATATTTGACGGTCAGATTGTATACCAGCGATAATCCGTTTAGTTATCGAATAGTTCGTTTACCCTATTTACAATGTCTTGCAAGCGTTTTTTAGACTAAGAACCCTTCAGGAAAAGGATCATCCGGTCTGAATACAAATCGATGTAATCCAGTAATGTAAGCTGAGCCGCGAATCTCCGGTACGATTGCCGGAATGCCCCCGACATCTATTTGGCGTACAATCCGCCCCTCAAATGTAGTGCCCAAAATTCCCTCGTTTACAAGCGTTTGTCCCAACCGTAACTCTCCCCGGCTGTGTAACAAGGCCAACTTGGCTGAGGTTCCCGTACCACACGGTGATCGGTCAACGTGCCCTTCGCCTAAAATAACAATATTCTTTCCCCTCATTAGTGATTTATTAACGGGCTCATAAAATTCAACTACATCAATAGTATTGATGTAAGGAAACAGGGGATGTTGCACTCTCAGTTGTTGATTACCGGCATCGATAACCGCCATTCCCAAACGAGCCAACTCGGGGGCATTATCAGACGTAAGAGTCAATCCGGTTTGCTCTATTGGAACCATGATGAAAAAGCCGCCTGCATAGGCCACATCTACAATAAAACGGCCATAATTGGGTACCTCAATAGATTGATCTAAGAGGAAAGCAAATGCAGACTCCATTTGAAAAGCCACTGATTCAACTCTTAGTCTCCCATCTATCATCTCACTGACACGGGCGGAACAGCATACAGGACCTGATGGTGTATCCACCACCATCTTTAATTCATTTTCCTTTGCCTCCAGCCAACCCATTTCAATAAATGCTGTAACCGCGCCGATTATACCGTGGCCGCACATATAGGGGTAGCGCCTGGCATCCATAAAAACTATGCCGAAACGGGCTTCGCTGCTGACCGGCTCAGTGACTATCCCTGCAAACATGCTTCTATGACCGCGCGGTTCTTTGGTAAGTAACAAACGTATGTAGTCGAAATTTTTACCAAAATTCAACCGCTTCTCGTTCATTGTCGATCCAATAATCGCTGGGACTCCATCAATAATAAGACGGAGGGGTTCCCCGGCAACGTGCAAGTCTATGGTCAAGATCTGACTTTCAAATGTGGAGAATATATTGATATCTAAATCCATCTTATCTGCCCTACATTGCGCCAAAATTATATTACCATCCAAAAAATCTTTCCATAGCCCAAGCAGAACGCTTAAAGGAACCACGGGAGACTGTCATTTTAAGAAATATAAAAATCAGCCGTATTTATCAAACCACTTATATGTATAATGGGCTTATCATCAATATCTAATCGAACGTTACTGGGCCAGGAAAACTCCGGTTCCATGGCTTTGAAATACCCTAAGTCATATGGAAGCGATTTGACTGATACGCCTCCGTTCTCGCTAAACATCTTGCAGGTCAGGCCAAAGTCCACCTCTCCCAGTTCAGTGAGAATGATATATCTTGGTATCTCTCTCCCACTGCCATCTCTGCGGACCCGTGTGGCAATATCAATTACATCCTGGATATCTACAGGATGCTTTTCACCCCACATCTTCTGCAAAGGCAGGCCAGCCACATAGAGATGATGAAATTCAATGCCTATTTCTCTGCATTTGTAAGCGATCTTGTTTATCTCATCAGGGTTATCATTTATGCCGGATAATAGAGGGGTGTTGTTGTAGACGGTTATCCCCTTATTGTGTAACCGGTTCATCAAATTAGAATGATCAGGTTTGATTTCACTTGAATGCAGGAATTGTGTCTCAACCTCAAGCCTGAGTGGATTCACTACAGTCAAGCAATTGAGATTTCCCAGTCTCTCAATAACAGCATCAGTATACTTCTCAGGCGCATAATTGAATTTAATGCTGCGCAGCCTTACTGCGTTTACATGGTGTATTCCCTGGAGTTTATTGATTATCTTGCCAATGCTGTATAGACATTCAACTGCATCTTTTTGGGATGAAATAACCACGTCCGTTATGTTTCCATCATTTCTTATGTATTCAATATCTTTCTCACTCGCTTCAGGGCCAATCTCAACCCTGGTTTCATGGGTCCTGAAAAGGGTTGAAGACCCGGTCGAAACAATAGATTGGGGAATCCTCTGATCCTTAAGGCTTATTGACCGCAGATTCTCTAAGGCCTGCTTATCCATATCTTTGCTATCAGGCGATCTTGGCTTTCTTGGGCCCAAGAACAGGTTATCATCGCCGATTTGTGCCATGAATTTTATGTCTATTGTGCCTTCTGCATTCACACGCACTATATCCAGTTCATTTGCGATAGGGGCAAATTCTTTAAAATAACCAGGTGTATAGGGAGTTCGAATCCAGATGAATCTATCGTTCTCTATGTCTTTCTCTACAGCCCATCCACTTGTATGCCAATCCATTTTACCTATTTGAGTAGCTGTGGTTATCCTTGGAATGACTCTATCAGACAAATGGGCTCTGAGATATTCTGCTGCTTTCAATCCCTTTGAGATGGGTGTCCAGTAAACGCTGTTTCCCTGTATGGAGCTGCATGGGATGTAGATGTAATGGAGTTCTGCGCCCGCCCCTCGTAGCAAGCTGAATAGCCTTGTAAGTTCAGGGCCTTCATCATTGCAGCCTTTTAAAAAGGGCGTCTGCACATAGACAGCCATCCCATTCCTAACGAAATCAGAAATAATATCAAGGCATTGAGGTGAAATTTCATCGGGGTGGATAAAATGGGTGGCAATCTCAATACGTTTTCCTCTCTGTTGTAACTCTAAATTCTTTCGTTTGAGATAATTTAGCCAGAAAGAATTATTGGCGTAGAAAAGGTGCGGGTAGTAGGAAATTGAACGGGTTGCAAGCCGAAGGGTCTGCACATGGGGAATTTCCTTTAAACCATCGATGGCGCATTCCATGTTTGCCTTGTTCAGAAAAGGATCCCCACCGGTAATTACAATTTCTTTGATGCTGGGCGTATCTCTAATGTGGCTTACAGCCTTTTTTACATCATCCGTGGTAGGGTTTGTCTCATTTCGAGTTTCTTTGTGCTTTCTGAAGCAGAATCTGCAATACACGGGACAGCTCATATTCAATAAAAAGATGACCCTGTTCTGATACATTTGTTCCAACAATCCCTGGTGGAATTGCCCAATCCAGGTATTAACCTGTCCCGCCGGATCCAGTTCTTCCACGAATGGCAGATACTGATAAGCGACATTCTTTGAGACCATCATCTGGCGGATGGTATGCATGGAAAGCCGCACTGGATACTTTTCTATAACCTCCTGCAAATCCTCACGATCTTTTTCCTGCACTTTTATATTAGTCAACTTCTCAAGCTGGGCAACATCTTTGATAGAGATAGATTTTTTTCCTGGAATTATCTTCTCTAACAGGGAGACAAGGAGGAGTTGAGGGAGGGCAACCTCATTGATTTTAATGGGTTTTTTATTATTGCTGCTTGCCCCTTCTAACAGTCCTATTAGTTCTGAGAAAAAACCCTTGGGGTAATTTTCATAGCCGGAAGTTTTTAGCAATCTCTTAAATTTGGTCTCTCCATCTCCCTGTCCGATGATAGCATAGAACTCCTTGCCCGTAATAGACTCTTCTCCATAATGTTCAAGAAAGTCAATCGTATCATCTACGAGAGTGGAAAGAGAAATCTGCCTTACTTCTTTCGAATTCTTAAATTCTACATTAAATAGGGTGTCTTCAAAGTTCATTTTTGTTTCCCCTTTCCCTCTTTTAGTTAAATTATATTTATACGAGGGTTTTACATACATTAAATCATAGAAAAATGGCAGGTGAAAGTCAACCCAACTGGAAAGATATTTATACCAAATCAGGTGTACACTATCTTTTCAGGTTCTTATGCCACACATTCATGCTTTCGATACTACCAGAAATATTACTATTATTTGTCAATGTACCTGAGTAGGTGTATCCCATTTTCCCAAATGTTTTATTCATTCCATGAGAAAGGGCCCTTGCAATGGTATAGGCAGTGCGGATCCCCATTCGTACCATTTCCTCCTCCATTTGCTCAAGCAGTCTGACAGCAATCCCACGCCCTCTCGAACAAGGCAAAGCCGCAAAGTCCGTCATTTCTGCGCTCAGGCTATCAGAATCTATTTCTGTAGATGCCAGCGCAACCATCTTTTCCCTATTCATGGCACAAAAAGAATAACCGTGATTCCTCATTGTATCCACCAAATATGCAGCATCGTATATAGGGAAAGGGTATGTCTGAAAGATTTGTTTATAAATCAAGCTCATTTGCAGAGCATCTGACGGCAAACATCGGCGAATTCTGATCCATTCTTCATTGTTATGGGTTAAGTGGTGAGCATTTTTTTCATGCGCTATTGTGATAATGTCCTGTATTCGTCCTTTGTGCTTATCGAGGCAACGTTTCGGAGAATAATATTTTGCCATAAAGACCATATCATCAACACCACGGAAAAAGCCGGGCACAGTCGCTTCCCGCCTGTAACCTTTTCGAGTAAAACCAGATATCAAAGAAGCCGGAACCCTGGCAAGAATTTTCCCATATCCCTTATTGCGGGCGAGCAAATCCAAGCCTTGGAGAATATCAGGGACATCCCCTTCATGAAGTTTCATAAGATAAATACGATTATTATGGGAACCGTGTTGAATAATCGAATTTCGAAGTTTCTCTATGATGTCATACATCTTTATTGCTCGTCTTTTTCCTTAAAGGATTTTGGACTAAACTTAATGCAACTAAATGCTTTAAATTCTAAGCACCTTAGACTTCTTTTCAATATCGAACCAACCTAAAAAACCGCCTGAATGGCCCTAAAATTTTTCGAAAAATTCCGCCGTGCTTCTTGGTATAAGCCTCTACGATACTTTCAGGCTCCACAGTCCACCCATGCTCATTGATTAATTGACGCCTATGCTGGATCATCCACAGATAGAAATCCGTCTCTGTCCTATGGGGGAATTGTCTCATGATGCGATTTTTTCGAATGATTGATGCTAACGGTGTATACAAATTATCGTACCAGGAGCAGGCGGCTTCAGATATGGGTATTTCTTTCCCCTTTTCCTTTCCCAGGTAATATTGATGGGTCTGAATATGATCCATAAGAACGGGATATCCGCCCAAAAGGGTCAATTGTAGCCTCGGATGGGGACGTTTCTTGCCTAATTGGGTGTCCCTGAGAAACTGATGATATGTCTCCTGGATGGCAAGCTTTTCCAGGTCTATCCCCTCATTTAGGGGAACATCACATTCATATTCGTATACATGTGCTTCTATATTCCTAACACCTTTTGCCCGAGCCACTGAGACCCTGTGATGTCCATCCTTCACAAAATAAACATCCTGAACCCTGTATAATTCCACCGGTGGAAGGTTCTGCCTGAAATAGTGCGCCTGGGCCACCTTTTTCCAACGATCCCGCAAATTCTCCTCTAATGGTAAGAAATGCCTGGTAAAGCTTCTATATCGGCTTTCGCTTCCTACAATACGATCGATTGACACAGTCTGTAACCCCAGGTCTCGAACAAACCATATCTCAAGTTTATCCTTCACTTCATCAAAAGGTAGAAGCCGGATTGACCTTCGCAGGATGAATGCTTTAAGTTCTTCCCAGAAGGCCTTTTGCATCGCCTTACTGAAATCTACATCAAGTTGATGTTTCTTTTCCGCCTCTTTGGTTGTGCTGTCGTCGAATATAGGCATCATCTATTTCCAAAATTCTATATGGATTGGTATTTATAATTCTTGTAGAGTAATAACTGCTCATTGCCATCCCTGTTCCTCCCCGAGGGGTAGTGTGACCATGAATAAAATAGGTTGGTTTATATGTTTTTATAAACTTTAGGAATTCTTTAAATCCTCTATGGGCTAAATCTTTCTCATCATTTATACCGAAAGGAGGCGCATGGGTTATCAGGATGTCAATGTAACGTTTATATTTGATCTTATTAATAAAGAATCCGGGAATCATGCTTAAAACTCTTCGATGCATTTGCGCCTCTGTATATAAAAATTTTCCATTCCTGTACCTAAAGGCCCCTCCTAATCCTCCAATAAGCAAACCCTTAAATACAATTACCCTTTGGTCAATATTTTCACATCCCTGGACATATGGTCCATTTGCCGAATGAGGCTGACAATATTTGTCATCATGGTTTCCCGGCACATAATAAAGGGGAACGTTAAGAATATTCAACAGGTATTCAAGATAATAGGGAGGGAGATCGCCGCATGCGAGGATCAGGTTGATTCCACTGCATTTTTCTCTGAGTATGCTCTCCTTAAAGAAAGATTTTTCAACTTCGTCACTGACTGTCAAAATCTTCATGATCTATAGCATTTCTTACCCAAAATTAAAGGTATCATATCATTTTATTATTTCATTAGGCAGGTTATTTTGCAAGATATTAATATTCGTATTCCTTGATTATTCTTTCCAGTTCACGTTGGGTGAAACGGGGGTCTTCATCCCTATGATATGGTCGGAATTTGCGAGCCTGGCGGATTACACCAGAATCCAGTTCAGCAGTGATAATGGAATCTGTTTCTTGGCTGGCCTCAGCTATCACTTCCCCAAAAGGATTGACAATACGGCTGCCGCCCCAGAAGGTTAGACCAGCTTCTGAGCCGGCTCTATTGACAAAAATCAAGAAGGAGCCATATACAATTGCATTAAAATGGATAAGTGAAGCCCAAATCTCTCTGTTTTCAGACCATCCATTTGCCTCTACGCCATAGCTGGATGTTGCAGGCACGACCAATACGTCCACTCCCATGAGATGATAAAGATAAGAAATGGAGGGGTGCCATAAATCATTACATATAATGGGACCAAAACCAAAATTTTTATACTCTATTGGCCTCAGGCGACGCCCTTTGCCGAAATGTTTCTGTTCCTCAAAAATCGAGTAGGTAGGTGGATATATCTTTCGAGCCACAGCCTGGAACTTACCTTGCCACAGAAAGCCATATGAATTGTAGTTGGCCATACTGCGTGGCGTCTCCTCCACCATTCCGATCATCAAGGCTACTTTGTGAGAGAGCTCTTTCAGGTTATCAAAAATATCGTCATATATATCTATACTCAGATTTATAAAGCCCTCCTTGTTATCATACCCTGTAAGGCTGAGTTCTGGAAAGACTACTAATTCAGCGCCCATATCCTTCCAGGCAAGGTTGGCCAGTGTAAAGATTTTCTCGGCATTAGCATTGATGTCACCCAGTTTGCAATCCATTTGGACGGCAGAGACACGTAGCTTATGAGTTTTTAGCAATTTGTTCATAAAAAAATAACCTCAACAATTCTAATTCTAATCAATGTTTCAGATGACAGGCCGTATAGTGCCCATTTGCTATTTCAATTAAGTTAGGCTCTTCTTCGCTGCAAATAGGTTTAGCATATTTACATCTGGTACGAAAGTGACAGCCAGAAGGAGGATTGATCGGGCTCGGAACATCACCTTCCAGAACGATCCGTTTTCGATCCAGGGTCGGGTCAGGTACAGGTACTGCGGAAAGAAGGGCCTTAGTGTAAGGGTGCAGAGGATTATAATAGAGCTCTTCAGTGTTAGCTAACTCTACAATTTTGCCTAAGTACATTACTGCTACTCGGTCGGAAATATGTTTTATTACACTTAAGTCATGGGCAATAAAAAGGTAGGTAAACCCAAATTTGGCCTGGAGATCTTCCAATAAATTAATCACCTGGGCCTGAATAGAGACATCCAATGCCGAAACCGGTTCATCACACACTATTAACTTTGGATTTAATGCCAAGGCTCGGGCAATCCCAATCCTCTGACGTTGCCCTCCACTAAATTCGTGTGGATACCTCTTCATGTAGCGTGGAGACATCCCAACTGTTTCTAAAAGGTTGGCTACCCGTTGCTCTTTTTCCTTTCCTTTGACTATGTTATGGATAAACAAAGGTTCTCCTATTATATCCCCTATTGTCATCCTTGGATTAAGAGAGCCATATGGGTCCTGAAAAATAATCTGCAAATGCCGTCTTACATCCCTCATTTCATGGTCACTTAATTTAGAGATGTTTGCGCCTTCAAAATATATTTCTCCCGCTGTAGGCTCATAAAGCCCTAAGATCAGTCTACCGACAGTAGTTTTTCCACATCCTGATTCACCTACCAGGCCCATAATTTCGCCTTTATCAACGTGAAAGCTTACACCATCTACTGCCTGAACATGGCCTACTGTCTTAGAAAAAATCCCTCCCTGAATAGGAAAATGTTTTTTTAATCCCTTTACTGTAAGCAAGCTGTTATCCCCTGATTTTATTATAATACTACTTTTAGTCTTGTTCACCGCACTATTAACTTAAAACAATTCTGCTTTATTCTCATCATAAATAAAGCAGCGCACCTTATGTATATTACTTACCTCCTTCAATCCTGGCTCTTCCTCCTTACAAACATTTTTTGTAAACTTACAACGGGGGTGAAATCTACATCCTGGAGGAAATTCCAATGGATTAGGCACCATCCCCGGAATAACTTCCAGCCGCCTCTTTTTGGTATCTGTTAAACGGGGAATAGAATCATAAAGCGCCTGGGTATAAGGATGTTTGGGTTCTCTAAAGATAGTTTTCACATCAGCATACTCTAATGCTTTCCCTGCATAGGCTACAAGTACGTTATCAGAGACTTCCGCAATGACCGCTAAATCGTGGGTAATCATCATTACGGCCATTCCTATTTCTTCTCTTATCTTTTTAAGTAACTCAAGGATCTGCGCCTGAATGGTTACATCCAAAGCCGTAGTGGGTTCATCTGCAATAAGCAATTTTGGTTCACAGGATAAGGCCATGGCAATCATTGCCCGCTGCCTCATTCCACCACTTAATTGATGTGGATAGTTATCAATTTGTTTTTCCGGAGAGGATATGCCTACCATATCTAATATTTCTATTGCCTTCTTGCGTGCCTTTTCCTTATCTAATTTCTGGTGCAGGATGATTGGTTCCATAATCTGGTTTCCAATAGTAAAAACAGGGTTCAGAGAGGTCATAGGTTCCTGAAATATCATGGAAACATCATTGCCCCTGATTTTTTTTATCTCAGAAGGAGTTTTTTTTAAAAGGTCTTCACCCTCAAACCAAATTTCCCCCTCGATTATTCTGCCCGGAGGACTGGCTACTAATTGCATTATAGAAAGCGCTGAAACACTTTTACCACATCCTGATTCTCCTATCATACCCAGTGTTTCCCCTTTTCTTATAACAAAATCCATCCCATCAACTGCCCTGGCAACTCCTTCATCGGTATAAAAATAGGTTTTTAAATTTTTGACTTCCAATAAAATATCACTCAATAGCTGTTTTACTCCTTTTATCCGTAATGTATTTCTTGGTTAATAATGCTGTAATATTTAATCATTCCCCTCGAAGTTTAGGGTCAATCATGTCACGAATGCCATCTCCAAGCAGGTTAAAAGAAAGGATTGTAATGAGAATACTGAGACCAGAATAAACAGAGATACCAGGTGCATTAATGAGAACATCAATACCCTCCCGAATCATATTTCCCCATGTAGGGGTAGGGGGTTGAACGCCTAAACCAATAAAAGCAAGGTTTGCCTCAAGTCGGATTGCAACACCTATCCAAAGAGTTCCTGCAACCAGAAGCTCCCCGAAGATGTTAGGAAAAATATGTCGAACAATAATTCTTGGAGCCTTTACCCCTATTGCCTGAGCCGCGAGAACATATTCGCTTTCCTTCAGTGACAGTAGCGCTCCGTGAGCTAAGCGGGCGAATCTTGGTGTCATTACAATCCCAATCGTAATAATCAAATTAAAGAGATTTGACCCCAAAGCGGCCGTTACAGCTATTGCTAATATAAGATCTGGAAAGCACATCAATACATCGACGCCTCTCATTATAATACTTTCCAATCTCCCTCTGAAATAGCCGGCCATCATTCCCATAGCTGTTCCTACAAGCATTCCTAAAACAACCGAAATAACTCCTATTAGTAAAGAAACGCGGCTACCCCAGATAATTCGTGAAAAAACATCTCTCCCAAAATCATCAGTTCCTAACCAATGTTTACTACTGCTCCCCATAAGACGGAAATAAGGATCCTGTTCTAAAGGATCAAATGGTGAAATCAATGGAGCAAAAATTGCAATTAATACTACAAATAATGCAAGCAGCCCTCCTACCAAGGCAGTTCTATTTCTTACAAAAGCAGACCACATCCTTTGGCGTTGGGTCATTTCCGTCGGCATTACATTCCCTTCTATTTGAAATATTTTCAATACGGCTCAGGTTAGTATCTCCTGGGCAATTCCTGCACTAAGCTCAAAACTTGACACAAAATAAGACCGTTAACTGTTTTTGTGCAAGCCTTTAATCATACTTGATCCTGGGATCTATTAGCTTATAAACTAAATCTGTTAAGAGGTTTATAATAACAACAATAACCGTATAAAGCGCCATAACTGATTGAAGTGTCGTGTAATCTCTCTGTTTCATTGCTCCCACCATTAATTTTCCTAACCCCGGCCTGGAAAATACAATTTCTACCATTACTGAAGAGCCGATAAGTACAACCGCATAAAGCCCTCCCAGGGCAACGATTGGTATAAGAGCATTTCTCAAAACATGCTTGTATAATACAATTCGATCAGCTACGCCTTTCGATTTAGCTGTGCGTACATAATCTTCACGGAGAATATCCAGAATGGAAGAACGCGTCATCCGGGTTATATAAGCCGTCATTATTAATGCCAGGGAAAGGGTTGGTAAAAAAAGGTGCCTAAGGTTATCTGAAAGATTTAAGAGATCACCTCCACCTACGACGGGGAAAAGGGGGAACTTGATTGAAAAAATCAATATTAACAGAATACCTAAATAAAAAGCAGGTACCGAAAGGCCGATCAAAGAAAAAATGCGATTAAAGTAATCTACAAAACTATTCCTTCTAACCGCCGCTGAGATTCCTAAAGGAACTCCAAAGATGTAACCCAAAACAATTGCACTAAAGGTAAGCTCTAAGGTATAGGGAAGAACCCTTATAATCTGAGTAGAAACCGGATAACCGGTAATAGCTGATACTCCAAGGTCCCCCTGTAAAAGACCAAAAATAAATCTAAAATATTGAAGCCAAAGCGGGGCATTCAAACCCATTTTTTCTCTTAATGCATTTACCGCCTCTTTACTTGCATAATCTCCAAGCGCAGCCACCGCTGGATCGCCCGGTAATATGCGGACAATCACAAAAACCAGAGTTAACACAACAAAGAGAATGGGGATACTTTGGAGAATTCTTCGAACAGCATAGTTGAACATGGTCCCAATACCTTTATAAAATCTAAACTCGTTCTTAATTCTAATAATTTCGGTTTACTTTCCTAAATATTAATCAACATCGTGCTCCCATTTCAAAAGTGAGTTTTCTCATATGAGGGTAGCACAGATGCCGATTAGTTTCATATAGTTAGAAAAGAAAGTCCAATTTTCCTGCCATAAATTATTGCAAGTCTTAATGGGCAAGGATTTTTGTTTTTTCGTTTATTTGAGGAGAATAAGTCTGCCAGCTAAATTCAAGCGGATGGCCTAACTCCACGTAAGACTTCATAGGAAAAGCATACTTCAACCGGATTATAGGCAAAACGGCTGCATTTTTAAGAAGCTTGATCTGGGCCTGCTTCCACAGGGCAATCTGTTTCGTGGAATCAAGTTCCAGTCTCGCCGCCTTAATGAGGTCATCTATGCTATCAATTTTTCCATCACCATCCGCATCAACCGTCCCATAATGAGAAAAGCCCGTATCAGGTTTTTTGCCTGTTACGACAGTTGAATCGGAATGAAAGAAGCGGGTTAGAAAAACATCAACATTAGGCCGCCAGCACGCATAATAAACCGCGGGACTTGCATCATCACGGATTAGACTATGGAATGATGAATGGTCTACTACCTTCAACTTCATATCAATACCTGCCTTTTTAACCTGAGCTTGAATAGCAACCATTGGCTTTCGGTAACTCGTTGCCAATTCGCTTATAATGACCTCTGTTTTAAACCCATTTGGATGCCCTGCCTCAGCCAGAAGCTTTTTTGCTTTTACCACGTCATCTTCATATATTACTCCTTCTTTAATTGCCTCCGCCTTTGTTAACGCACCGCTTGCAGGGGATGCCATCGCACTGGAATAAATCGGCACAGCCAAACTTTCTCCCATAAATGCAGCAACATCCTTACGGGATACTGCGTAACAAAATGCCTTTCTAACCTTTATATCGTTAAAGGGAGCTTTAGTCATATTAAAGTGTAGCATTTGCACTTCACAGGGCCCAAAGGTTTTGACTTTAACATCGGGAAAAGTAGCGATTTTATTTACCCATTTATCCTCATTCAGCCCTTCAATAATTTCTAACTCGCCTGTCCTAAATCCAAGCTCACGGGAACTGACAGAGGGCATATATCTTATCTCTACTTGTTTTAAAATAGGTGAGCCACGGAAATAGTTCTTATTTTGAACCAGAACTGTTTTCTGTCTGGGATCATAGGCCTTGAACATGAATGGCCCGGTTCCAACTGGGTTAGTCTTTATCCAATCATTTCCTTTTGCCTCTATGGCCTTTTTACAAACAATAAACCCACCTGCATAATTGGCAAATTTAGCGAGAAAAAGCGTTTCCGAAATAGGATTCTCAATATTAATTTCAACCGTGTAGGCATCAACAGCCTTAAAAGCTATTCCGGCATATTCACCTGCATAAGATGAGTGATCAGGGTTTGCAGCATGTTTTAAAGAATAAACGATGTCCTCTGAAGTCAGCTCGTATCCGTCAGGATATCCTGGGAATGGGTGGAAAAAAACACCTTTTCTTAAATGAAACGTCCACACCTTGCCATCTTTTGAAACTTCCCAGGATGTGGCCAGGTCAGGTTCAACATTTACCTGATTTCCGGGGGGGTACCGAACAAGTCCACTAAAAATAGGGTCTACCGTACTTCGATCTACAGTTGTAGCAGCACGATGAGGGTCAAGTGTCTTGGCATCTCCTGCATCAAAGGCAATATGCAAGATTTGCTCTTTTGCCAATTTTTCTGTGGCCTGGACATTATAAACTCCGCTCAGACCTACCAGAAATACTGTCAGAATTATTAAAAGTAAGTATCTCTGTTTCATTTTATCCTCCTTAAATAAAAAAATATTATCCATTATGGCTTTAAAAAATAAAGCTGTTTGATTCCTGATTTCTTAAAGCCCTCTATTCTCTCATAGATAGAGACGAACCTTTTGTCTCTTCACCTCCATTCCGGTCTTTTTTTCTACCTTTGAGCACTATATTAATTTTATAATAATTATTTAATACCATGTATTCTGCATAAATACCCTTAATTTATTTTCAACAGCCTCGGTTGAATATCGTGTCATTACCATGTTTAGAAAATTTATTGCAATAATGCCTTGGCCAATTTTACGGCCGAGCCTGCATCAGGAGCATAACCGTCAGCGCCAATTTCGTCTGCAAATTTTTTAGTAACCGGCGCTCCACCCACCATGATTTTAACTTGTCCCCTGAGACCGCTTTCCTTTAAGGCATCTATTGTGTTCTTCATCATCGGCATCGTGGTGGTAAGAAGGGCGGACATACAGAGTATATCAGCATCCTTGTCCTTTATCTCGTTAATAAATTTATCCGGGAGAATATCTGCGCCGAGATCATAAACCTCGAATCCGGCGCTTTCAACCATCATGGCAACGAGGTTTTTTCCAATATCATGAAGATCTCCCTTCACTGTTCCTATAATCACCTTTCCCATGGCGCTTATGTCTTCCTCGGCCAAAAGGGGTTTTAATATCTCGATAGCAGAACTCATCGCCTTTGCTGCCATTAAGACTTCAGGGATGAACATGTCTTCATTCTCCATTTTTTCACCAACAATATCCATCCCTGCGATTAGACCCTGGTTCAAAATCTCTTTAGCTGCTACTCCCTCTTTTAGGGCATTCCGAACCAATTCCAGCACCTTTGGTTCGTTCAAACCAACTAAGTTATCTATAATAGCTTTTGAATCAAACATGCCTTACTCCTTTATTCTAATTGTTATAGCAAGATATCATATTTTCCGCGGATAGCCTGATCTACTTCTTCCGAAATATAGGATTTTTCGTCTTCAGATAAAATCTTTTTTGCAATCTCCCGCCCCCTGGTTCTGGTATCCAGAGATCCTTGTTTTTCCCATTTATCCCTGCTCTTTGAATCGGTAATTCCGTTGCCGGTAAAATATTCTTTCCGCATGTGTGTCATGGTATGATGAGCAGCCATAAAGTTACCACCCGGTCCAACGGATTCGATTACATCCAGGGCCAGGTGTTCTTCATCCACATCGATTCCTTTAAGGACCTTACAGCACATGCCAATGATTTCATCGTCAATAACGTATTGTTCATACGCCACTCCAATCATGGATTCCAGCATCCCGGCTGCATGGTGAATATAATTGGAACCTCCCATAACCGCGAGCAATGTAGTCATTCCTTTTTCCCAGCCTGTCTGGGCATCAGGGATCTTTGAATCCGTCAGCCCTGATGAATTATAATTAGGCACATTGATGTAATCCGCCAGTTGGTGAATCGCCGCATTCATCATTCCGCACTCCACGCCTCCTCCGAGATATCCCATAGTTTTAAGATTGGCCATTCCTGGAATACCACCGTATAAAAGCGGCGCTCCGGGATTGGTAAGCTGACAAATGCAGATACCTGCCATTTGCTCTGCATGAAGTTGTGCCAGGGTCCCGGCCATGGTCATAGGCGATGTAGATCCTGACATTGGGGCTGCTGAAAGCGCCACTGGAATTTTATTCCGTATAGCCTCCTGCATGATAAGCGTTGCTTGAGTGTCTAATTTTAAAGGGCTAATAGCAAATGAGGTAATAATGGAAATAAATGGTTTCTCCTGAAGCATTTCCTTCCCGCCGGCAATCAAGGATGCCATCTCAATAACTTTATGGAGGCCCTCTTCATTATTTACACCGGACATAACATGTTTGCCGGTGGATTTCAGGCAAGCATAGTACATATTTACATCGTATCCAGACTCTGGAATATCAGTGGGTATACATGGGCGAAGGAAAAAATGGATATTGTCTAACTTGTCCACAAGCCTTCCGATCTGGTATATATCATTCAATGTGGTTGGCCGGGCTTGACCGGTTTCAAGATCGAGAATCTTGATAGCAGCGCCGCCGGTTCCAAGATAAACTTTGTTTTCTGTAAGGTCGAGATCATCTTTATCATCGCGGCCGTAGAGCATTACCCGTTCCGGCGCCTTAGATACTTGTTCGATCACCAGGTCTTTAGGAAATTTGATTCCGGCATTCTCCCGGTCAATGTTTGCACCGGCTTTTTCGAGCAAATTAAGGGTATCATCGAGACCGGATTCATAGGTAAATCCGATTTTTTCCAGAATTGTCAATGATGTATTGTGAATAGTCTCAATCTTCTCTTTAGAAAGAGGCTTGTATATGCCTCCTGAAAGACCCATTAAATTCATAAGTTCCTCCTTATTGAAATAAAAATTCTACGCTAAAACTCAAATTGCCCACTCCTGTAGGCCTTTAAATATTTCATACAAAATTCGTCCCTGCCAATCAATAGTTCTGTTGTAATAATATTTGCCATCATTTGTTTATTTAGGGGATTAACGATTGCCGCGTCAAGACCTTTTGTAATAGCCATGGTCAAAAAGGCCTGGTTTATGTATTTCCTGTTAGGCAGGCCATAGGAAACATTGGACAGCCCACAGACAGTGTGGATTCCCTCGAACGTCTTCATAATCTTTTCGACTGTATTCAAAAATTCAACGCCAAAATTTTGGTTCGTGGATATGGGCTGTACCAGGGCGTCAACATAGATATTCTCTATGCGAATGTTTTTCTGAAGCAACCCGTTTATCAACTTGTCAGCAATAATCATCCGGTCCTCCATCGACTCCGGCATTCCCTCGTCGCTCATGCACAGTGCAATAACCTTTAGATCAGCACCCTCTAACATGGGAAGAAGAGAATCGTAGCGGTTCTTTTCCAGAGAGATAGAGTTTATCATGGCCGTACCCTTGTGCACATTTAGGGCTGCTTCTATGGCTTTGGGGTCCGGGCTATCAATGGCACACGGTATGTCTACGTCCCCCTGAACAGCTTCCACAAGCCAGGTAAGATATTCCGGTTCTTTGTCAACAAAAATGCCGGCATTTATATCAATAAAATCAGCGCCATATTCAAGCTGGTCGGTTGCCACTTTTTTAATAGCCATCACATCCTGGTCTTCAATCGCCGTTCCAATTTTTTTACGACTGGCATTAATTAATTCGCCGATAATAATCATTTTTTATCCTCCTTGCATTTACCTGTTTTCAAAACGGCTGGTAAAAGAGTTTTCCCCTGAAGGCCGCAACCCGAATTCTTCTCCTGCATCGAGAATTGCATTAATCATATCCTGTGCATATCCCCTGCTACAAGAGAAAAGTATAATCCCACTGTTTTTTTCCCTCTCCATTACCACTAACTGGCTTGCAACATGCGAAAAAGGCCCCTGAAGTAAAAACAGTGGTTTTTTTTCAGGATCGAGCAGATCCATGGATGTAAGCTTCTCAGTGATTAGAAAGATATCATGCCCCATCAGCGCAAGAAATACACTTGATTCCGTAACATCCGTGAAAGCGGAGGTTGTCTGTATTTCCAGATTATCACCAAAAATATGCCACACATGTGTCTGCGTGAGGTTCATGCGCGCTATGAGCAGGCCGTTTTGGAAAGTGCACCGGCCAGGAGTTTCCGGTATATTCATCCCGCCTGGCTGGATTGTTGAAAGGTCTGAGTTCTGAACATCCCATCTCTTTCTATGGCTTAAGTCAACTAAATGGGGGCCTTCTCCTTCGCCCTTATACTCAAGAACTACCTCCCATTCCTCTCGTTTTGTCGTTTTAACTGGATGAACAGAAAATTCGACTGGTGAGTTTCTTTGAAATACTGCCATTTTCATTTCCTTAATTAACTGCATTGTTTATTGTAACTGATTTTGTTAATCGTAAGCGTTCACGGAACGCTGAAATTAGAAAATAGAAATTGGAAATTTGGCCTTCATGTTTTGGTACTGTTGATGAACGCATTCAATCTTGGGCCAAGTTTTTCAACTATTACTTTGAACGGCTACTGTTAATCTAACTGGTGACACTCGAAATATAAAAATTTACATCTTTAACCGCTTTGCACCCTTATCATAAAACGGGGTTTGAACCACTTTGGCCAATAGATAATCTCCATTGCATCCGTCCTCAAAAATTTTCAGATTGCTCCCTGTCGATGATAGATCTTCATCTACCAGTGCCAGGCCGATAGGCTCATTTAAGGTGTAACTGTAACGAGCCGTGCAGACATAGCCACGAATCTTGCTGTCAACTACCAAAGACCCATCCCTAGGTGCCCTGCCCGCTGAGTTTTTCATCTTGAATCCGATCAATTTTAGCCGTCCCTTTTGTTGTTCTGTTTGTTCCAGAACAACAGCCCCGACAGTCTCTGCATCTAATTTTTTGCGATACCAGAGAAACCCGAGACCAATATCATGAAGTGTTGTGCGTTGTTCGGATTCAGAACCTATAATCACATGGCATTTTTCCAGACGCAGGGTGTTTTGGGCTTCCAGTCCAAAGTTTTTGATGTCAAATCCCTTTCCGGATTCTTCTAAAATATCCCAAAGTGCCTGCATATAAGATGAAGGCATATGAAGTTCGTATGAAAGCTCACCTACAAATCCCAGACGCATAGCCCGAACCGGAATGACGTTATTAATTAAAAACTCACGATAACCAACAAATGGGAAGGCTTCATTGGAAACATCCGCATTGGTTATTTTTTCTATAACCTTACGCGCATTGGGTCCTGCAAGATTGATAACACCGAATGCATCGGTCAGATTAACAATATGAAAATCCCACTTCTCATAACGTGTGTGATACCGGATCCATTCCACAGTGACATCTGCACGTCCGGTTGATGTGGTAAAATAATAGTCGTTATCGTTAAGCTTTACAATAACACCATCGTCAATAATGCAACCACCCTCATTGCACATGGCCGAATATTTGACCTTTCCTTCCGTAACCCTGGACATATCTCCCACATATACCCTCTGTAAGGCCTTTAGTGCATCCGATCCGTGAATGCGAAATTTGCCTAAGGTCGAAGCATCCAACAGGCCAACATTATCACGAACATTTTCTATCTCACCCCTGGCGCTATAGTCATCCGTGAATCGTCGTGCCCGGTTCCAGACACCTATCCTTTCCATTCTTCCCCCAGCCTCTACCTGGGAATCATGCACAGGAGTTTGTTTGCTCATATCGTGATTGGAGCCGGCATAGGTGGCCAACAATGTCGGTGCAATAGGAGGCCTTACAGTAGTCGGCTTAGGTCCTTTATCCGGTGATATATCAGACTGAGCAACGTAAAGAGGAAGATTGTGTCCAGGCATACCTCCCTGACCAGGTCCGAGACCAATAGATGCATAACGTTTGATGAGTTCAGGCACATCAAAGCCCATCTTCATTGCCTGATCGACATTTTTTAATGTGGCATCTTCATCAAAACATAAAAAAGCCTTACTGCCTTTGCTCGGAACCGGAACCAATTTCGTCCCTCGAACCGGCCCCTTAAGAGCAGCTATTCGGTTTTGTTCTTCCTTGATCTGATTTTCCACTTTTATGCCACAATCGGCAACTGCACGCAGACCTGCCAAACGTCCGGAAGCTTCAATGGACAATGGATCATGCAAGCCAAACATCCGCCCTGCGGCATGCATATTCTCAGGCAGTTTATCGGGTAAAAAGAACCCGGTATGGTCATCAAACTTAAGGCCGGCACCGGATAGCGTTAAAGCTCCTGTTAGAGGTGTCAGCCCGGCAGAGGTAACGAGGGTGTCGCACACAAAATCACTATGTTGCGTATCATTGATTGTGCCTAAAGTAACGCTTTTTAAGAGTTTTCTTCCATTAGCCTGCCTTGCTACCCACCCTGTGAAAAAGGGTATATTCCGTTTCTTAAGTTCCGCCACCCACTTTGAATCATGCCCGTCTTCACGTGCGTCTGCTACACAAGTTATATTAAGGCCAAGATCAAAAAGATCAACAGCCGCCTCCAGCCCGAAATCATGACCAACACTGAAAACAGCTTCTTTTCCCGGCAGCAATCCCCATGTTCGTGCAAGCCGGTGGGCGCATCCGACTTGCATAACTCCCGGTCGTTCATTATTTTCAAAAAGAAAAGTACGTTCTATGCATCCGGTTGCAACAATAACACTGTGAGACCTGATTTCAATATATCGTTCATTAAAAAAATCAGACTCATCGCCTTTCTGAAAGGCGGTAATAAGGTTATTATTATAGGCGCCTATCATCGATGCATTTTTGAAAATGCGAATATTTTCGTTTTCGTTAACCTCACGCTCGAGATCTCGCGCCCTCTCAAACAATACCTTACCGTCTTTATATTCCGTAGAACGATAATCAAATATCCCTCCCAGCCAGGGTCTGGCTTCCAGGAGTATCACCCGGAGTCCGTGTTCAGCCGCTGTCAGGGCCGAAGAAAGACCGGCCGCCCCTCCTCCGATGACACAGACATCCGCCTGGGGGTAGATTTCGTCAAACCGGCCTTGCATTTTAAATTCCGGTGAAAGCCTGCCGAGACCAGCTACTTTTCTTATCTGTTTCAGGGCGATAGGCCAAACTCCTGCAGGTTTATGCATTGTTCGGTAGTAAAATCCCGCAGGCATTGCCCAGCTAAGCTTATCCATAAAAGCCATCAGGTCGTTCTCCGGGCTTCCAACAACATTCTGAGCTCTTACGTTCATGCCATCCACAAGCAATGTTCTTTCTGTGGAAACATTGGGAATTCCATTCACTTCCATCATGGTGTTACTGCATTCACCATCAAGGCTGTAAAGCCCTCGGGGTCTGTGATATTTCAGGCTGCGCGTAAAGATACGAATTCCATTTGCGAAAAGTGCTGTGGCAATTGTATCTCCAGCAACACCTTTATAGGTATTTTTCTTATACTTCAAGTGACGGTGTTGCAATGGGTCGATATGCAGCGTGGGCAAATTCTTCAGTCTATTCATGCGAATTCCTCCAATCCCCCTCTACCGGATTGGCTACCTCGAGATTGGATGTGGTATCTCGATAAATAGTGAACCAGCACGCACAGCCGTCCTTATGAAACCACCATTCCTTCTGTATCCCGGCCACACATTTATTCATGTAAGTATAATCGCACCATTGTTCAAGGGGGAAATCTTTTTCCTCTGGTCTTGGGCCTTTTTCTTCTCCACCGAACCTGAACTCATATCCATTTCTTTTCCCGCAGATTGGACATGTTATAGTCAATGCCATATATATCTCCTTATCAGTTATCCGGACTATAGTTTACCAGGGCTGCGGTCTCACCCATTAGACGGTTATGTTTAAAACGACGCAGGGTAAATGGCTTCAGCATATCAGGGCATTCTTCCGTCGCCATGAACTGTGCCATGTATTTTCCAGTAACCGCAGATGATTTGAATCCGAAATATCCCCACCCACAATCTAAAAAATATCCTTTAATTGGATCATCACCATCCATAATCGGCGCCATGTCCGGTGTCATATCCGCTAACCCGCCCCAAGTCCTCATAAATTTAACACCTTTTATGCAGGGCAAAAACTCAGTTAGCGCCTCGGCCTGGTGTTTGATATAATAAGCAGTAGTCTGAGTTGTGTAATTAGGCCAGGGGTCCATATGTGCGCCGGACGCTATTTCACCCTTTAGGGTCTGATTAGCGTAGCAATGATAGGCGCCGGAGGAAACCACATGATTCAACAGCGGTTTTAAGGGTTGGGTGACCATGGCCTGAATGGTCAAAACACTAATCGGCAGCTTAATACCCAACATCTGATAGGAAATCGCCGCTGAATATCCTCCAGCGGCATTGAGAACCCGTGGCGTAAAAATCTTACCCTTACTCGTTTCAACGGAAACGATTTTTGCATTTTTAACCTCTATGCTTTTTACTTCCGTACCCTGATGAATATGAACACCATGCTCTGCAGCACCTTTTGCCAGTCCCCAAACCACTGCATCATGGCGGACTATGCCCCCAGGAGGGTGATACATGCCGCCGTAAATTGGATACCTTGGGCGGTCGGAAATATCCAGAGCAGGAACCAATTCCTTGCATTCCTTGGGGTCAACTATCCTGCTGTCAATCCCGTTAAATTGCGCGGAGGCAACATTCATTCGCATGGCTTTCAAGGCAGCTTCACTGTGTGCCAGGTTCAGATTACCACAGTTGTAAAACATCAGGTTGAAATTAAGTTCTTTTGTCAGTCTTGGCCAAAGTTCTAATGCTTCTTTGTAAAGAGGCAGATTTTCCTGGGTCCTCTGATTTGCGCGAACAATGGCGGTATTTCTGCCTGCCCCTCCAAAGCCAATATATCGTTTTTCGATTATGGCCACATTAGTCATACCGTGATTTCGCGCCAGAAAATATGCAGTTGCCAATCCATGCAATCCTCCTCCGATAATCACCGCATCATACGTATCTTTTAGCAGAACAGGGCAGCCCCACAGTCGTTTATTATTCCAAAACATAAGGCACTCTCTATTATTTTAAATGAAATAGAAACTATCATTTAAAATAATTTATGTCAATAAATATTTATGTTTCATTGCAATTTTTTAATCCTCCCTAATATTTCTTTCAATCCCCCTCGGATAAGGCTTAATTCCCTGTCAGCTTGCTGCATTATATTTTTTTAACACCTTGCAGCTTGCTGTGAGATAATTTATCTAATGATTGAACTATGCTGCACTAAAATACGAGACATAAGTAATGCTATTGTGAGGTTTGTCAATCAGAGAATACCAGGAATCAAGTTTCATGATTTCATAGAAACAGGGAAACCAAACAACATAGAAGAAAATAGATCTGAATTGTATTAACATTGATAATCTCGTAAAAAGTCTCGAAATCGTCATGCCGGACTTGATCCGGCATCCAGAACTTATTGAATTTACTGGATTCCGGCTTTCGCCGGAATGACGGAAAAGAGAATTTTTAGACTTTTTACGAGTCCATCAACATTGAAATAATATGAAACAAATCTTTCATGGTTGTATGTTTATTCAATTTCTGTTAAATAGAGTGGATGGATAACAAAATGTAGGTGTATAAATAAAAATCGAAGCAAAAGGAGATTTATGCCTGGTTTTGTAGTGAAATAAATAATCTTAAATGATATGTTATCTTGCATTCAGGGATTTTAGGACCGAAAGGAATAGTTATGAGAGATCAGATGCATCCAATATTGAAAAGTTTATCTGATAATCGTGCGAAATTAACACCGAAAGGCAGGGTGATAGCCGATCACATCATAAAATATCCCAGAAAAGCAATCTTTATGACCACCAAGGAGCTTTCCGAAACATGTAAGGTAAGTGAGGCCACGGTTGTGCGCTTTGTAAGTCATGTTGGCTATGCAACATACAGCGAATTTCAGCAATCACTTAGAGACTTTGTTGATACTGAACTAACGCTTTTAGATAGAATTGATATAGCTGATTTGGAGATACCAGGTGGGGAAAGGTTTCGTCGCGTTATATTTGAAGAGATGGATAACCTGAAACAGCTTTATGAAACGTTGGATATGGAGGCTCTTAACCGTATTATCAATCTATTACAAAACAGCACGGCAATTTATGTAATCGGTTCCCGTCTTTCTTATACGTTTGCCTATTATATGGGATGGTCTCTAACCAAGATCCGAAAGAATATACACATACTGAGAGGGAGTGACAGTACGACCCTGGACTGGTTGACCATAGCACCGTCTGACAGCCTCGTGGTTATCATTGCCACCTCCCGCTATCCTAATGAATTGATCAAAATCGGAAAATTTGCAATTCGTTTAGGGTATAATCTTGTGACAATCACGGACAGCGCAAAATGCCCCCTTATTCAGTTTAGCCACGAAACACTTACTGCACCCTCACACCATATTCCTTTTATCGGCAGTCTCTCGGCGATTTCTTGTCTGATCAACTATATCAGTCTTGAAATTGCAAGTAGAATGGAAAAAAACCTAAAAGCTCATCAAAAAAACCTTG
>JAYEMW010000493.1:0-7638 GCA_034718555.1 Thermodesulfobacteriota bacterium | reverse complement strand
ATCAGAAGAAAAGTAGAATATTATAATATTAGCGCCTGCCTGCGGACTGCCTGCCATCAGTAGCCTTTTATGCGATGGTGGGCAGGTTGGTTTCGCCTATATTTGCGTCAAAGTTTTGACAAATAAAAAGTTTTTTTGACTCAATATCTTTTCAGTCAGCGGTAAAACTCTTTAATCAATTTTTAAGAGAGTGTATCTTATTGATATAACATTAATTTTAAAATTAATTATATCAATTCATTGTTAGTCACAGACTGGCATATCTATTGCTTAAATAATAAGTATATTAACATACAGTGTGATTAGCCGTTGCTGTAAGACAAATTGTAATCTATAAGGTTTTTCTCCATGGAGAAATCATTAAAGGAAAAGGGGACATCAAAGAGGCGTAAAAAGTTAGGGGAGTATTTAATAGAGTCCGGTCTGATAGACGAAAAAACTCTGATGAATGCCCTGGAAATCCAAAAAGTACAGAAAAAAAGGCTTGGCCAGATTCTTATAGACATAGGTGCTGCCACAGATGAACAAATATCACAGGCCCTGTCAAGCCAGCTTAAAATCCCTCATGTACATCTTGATAAGATAGATGTACCTGACAAAATAATCTCATTAATCCCATCCGAGCTTGCAGAAAATTATTTACTTATACCGGTCAAGGAAACCGACAATGAACTTGTTGTTGCCATGGCAAACCCTTTGGACCTGTATGCAATAGATGACGTGCGCTTTGTTACGCAGATGAGCATCAAAATAGCAGTGGCCCCTCAGAATGATGTGTTAGATGCTATTGAAAAGTATTATCCCAAGCAATATCTTCAGGACGATCTGAAATCTGGAATGGGAACCGACGAAAGTGTAGAAATTATTCATGAGGCAAAGACAGAGGAAAAAGATACGCAGGACCTTGAAAATCTTTCAGAATTACCGCCTATTGTAAGGCTGATAAATGCCATAATATCTGATGCAATTAAACATAAGGCAAGCGATATACACATCGAGCCTCAGGATAAGGCAGTTGTTGTCCGGTTTCGTGTAGACGGCATTATGCGAGAGATAATGAAGACTGATAAACATGTGCACGCCTCCATGGTTTCAAGGATTAAGATTATATCCAACATGGATATATCTATACGGAGAACGCCGCAGGACGGAAGATCTCAGGTAAGATATAAAAAAAAGATGTATGATTTGAGGGTATCAACCATTCCTGCCTCTTATGGAGAAACAGTAACTATTAGAATCCTCGATAAGGAAGCGGTAGGAAGGAAACTTGAAGACCTGGGTCTTTCTGAAAAGGCCTTTAAAGATCTTACAGGCGCCATAAGCAAGCCCCAGGGTATTATTCTCGTTACAGGGCCTACTGGGAGCGGCAAATCATCAACCCTTTATACCTGCCTTACCAGGCTTAATTCCCCAACTGTTAATATCATAACAGTGGAAGACCCTATAGAGTACGAAGTTTCAGGGATAAACCAGGTGCAGGTAAATCCAAAGGCAGGGATAACCTTTGCAGCAGGCCTTAGATCTATTCTGAGGCAGGACCCTGATATAGTTATGGTTGGGGAAATTCGGGATTCCGAGACTGCATCCATCGCATTCCAGGCAGCGCAAACCGGACACCTGGTGCTATCTACCCTGCATACCAATGATACTACATCTGCTGTAACAAGACTTTTAGATCTGCATGTAGAGCCTTTTTTAATATCTGATTCCCTGCTTGCAGTAATAGGACAGAGACTCGTTAGAAAAATATGCCCAAAGTGCAAGAAATCTGACCCTATGAGTAACAAGATTGCAGGGAGGGTCGCTTCATATATAGGAAAAGATAAAAAGGCCAAATTCTATAAAGGAACAGGCTGCGAGTCATGCCAGTACACAGGCTACTCCGGACGATTAGCAATTTTTGAGGTATTAAGGATAACCCCGTCATTGAGGGAGGCGATAGAGCCGAAGGTTTCATCTCTTAACCTTAGAAAAATTGCAGAAAGGAGCGGCCTTCAATCTATATTTTTAGATGGAATAGAAAAGGCCATTAAAGGATTAACCACTATTGAAGAGGTATACCGTGTTGCATCACCGGAAGAATCCGAGCAGTCTCATACTATGGAAGATTCTGTTTTAAGAGAGACTAAACCGGAGAAATATTCGCCTGGAGAATATTCTTCACCTATCAGCAGCGTAAAACCGAAAAAAATCCTTGTTGCAGATGATAACGAGGTAACACTCAGACTCTTTCGTAATTTCTTAGAATCGGAAAACTACAACATTATAACCGCTAAAAATGGCTTAGAAGCCTTGAAACTGTCCCTGCAAGAAGTACCAGACCTTATAATCACAGATTTTCTCATGCCCAAACTTGATGGCATAAATCTTACAAAGAAACTCAAGTCTAATTTAACTACCCGCTATATCCCTGTAATAATAATTACAGCAAAGGATGATGTGGATTTTGAGGTGAAGGGCATTGATGCGGGCGCCGATGATTACCTGACAAAACCGGTTAATTCTAAAAAACTTCTGGCCAGGGTAAACAGGCTCTTAAAAAAACCAACTATGGGGAAAGTATAAACAATGGAGAACCAAAATGAAATGTGCATTTCATCCGGATAGAGAAGCAAAAGCAAGATGTGTAAGATGCAATAAGGCACTTTGTGATGAGTGCGCAATACCTGCAAAAGGCAAAGGCTTTATATGCAGCAGGTGCGCCGCGCTTGAGGCCGCACAGGAAGTCACTCAAGGCGCCTTCGAGCGTAGGAATGAAAGGGATGAGCAAAAACTGGCACAAAAGGCAAAGAGAAAAAGAAAACTATACAACAAATACATTGCCATCGGAGTTTTTGCCCTTGTAGTTATTGCAGTTAACATTGTCCTTTATATGAAAACGCCCGTAGAAGAGGAAAATCGTTTTATTCCATCTGAACAACCTGTAGCCACAACTATAATATTAAATGAGGCTGTCCAGGATTACGCTAAAGACCATGAAGGAAAAGTGCCTGAGACATTGAATGACCTAACAGGAAAGTATATTTCATCTAAAGATCTGTCAGCGCCAGATCTGGAGAAATTCCACTATGTTAAAACCTCGCCTTCTTCTTATGAACTTGGGGTTGGAAAATTCGGAGATGAATCTGATTCTGAACTAATATTCACTGAGGAGGGTCTAAAATGATATGGCACAAAGTATTTAGCGGTTGCACAGGGAACAACAAGCATGGCTTTACACTTGCTGAGCTAATGATAGTCCTGGCCATATTGGGCATTCTTCTTGGTATCTCTGTCCCTAATATGAAGACCTACACACTAAGAACGGAAAAGGTAGTCCTTAAATCCATACTTCGTGTTCTTATGGATGGCCAGGATGTCTATTTCATGGAGAACAACAAATTCTATCCGGATAATGACATTATCTTTATACCGGAAGGCATCGCCAGGGAAATACCTGAGTTGGGTTACACCTTTGCAGCCGGGCACAAATATCGTTACATTATCTTTGCGGCAGATAGAGAATTTGAAGTTTGGCGAAGAATCAGGGATCAGATTACAAAAAAGAGAAAGAAGGAAAAAAAGATAATTAAATATACTTATTACACAATAGTAGTTTATACTGATAAGGACTTCAACAACAACGGCAGAAATGATATTTTCGTGGCCAGGACTTATATAAGAAATGGCCAGGTATTGTATAATAGAAAAATATATCAATACTGATAGGTTCTTACTTGGCCAATCTGAGAATTTTTCTCTCACAATTTATAATCGGTTGATAATTCTAAATAAGCCTTTGGGAAACTTGAAACCTTAAACTTGTGGGCGTCAGAAGCTTAATTCCAAAATGTTGCACTTAGGGTTCACGAAAAAATAAGTTCACAATTTCAGGTGTTGAGGCGCATGCCTGACAAGACGTGGAAACGCAGGAATATCAGGAATATTCCGAGTTTTCACAACGCAGTCAGGCGGGATGCATCGGCGGCTGAAATGTGAAGTTATTTTTGAGTGAGCACTTAACTCGGTCCGCTTCCAGCCCGTAGGGATTGCAAGGACCGGAGGGTAGATTCTACGGCTCGGAGAGCCGTGTCCCTGATTTACTTACGGCCTTCATCATTTATTGCCGTTAAAGTCCTGCCTGTGTGTATCGCACAGGCAGGCAAGGTTAGAGAGGGTAAGGCAACCCTGAATGTGTACCTATTTCTTTAATTCTTCCTTAACTGCAAGGCCTATTTTTTCCAGGGTATAGGGTTTTTTTATATATTTTCCTGCGCCCAACCTCTGGACCTCCTTTACACGCTCTGTTTCAGAGAATCCACTTGCTATTATTGCCTTTTGATGAGGGCGCAATTTGAGAATCCTTTTGTATGTATCAAGTCCGTCAATTCCAGGGTCCATTATCATATCCAAGACCAACAGGTCTACCGAATTGTTTTTCATATATTCAACCGCTTCTTCACCGCTTAAAACTGATGTTACTGAATAATCTAATTTGTTCAGCATTTGAGATGCAATCTCACGCTGCCCTTCCACATCATCCACCACCAAAATTGACTCCCCACTCCCTTTGTATTTTTCTATTGGCAAGGCTTTTTCTTTTCCACTTATTTCCTTTCTTGTTGCTGGAAAATAAAGAGTGAATACTGTTCCCTTTCCCTCAATGCTTTGAACATCAATATATCCCTTATGGTCTTTTACTGTTCCCCATACCACAGACATGCCGAGTCCTGATCCGCTTCTTCCCATCACCTTTTTCGTATAGAAAGGTTCAAATATCCTCTCCAGATCAGCAGAAGACATACCTGTCCCAGTATCCGATACTGTGAGGATAACATAATCGCCTTCTTTTACATCATCATAACCTCTTACTGGTGTATCAATATATTTGCTTTGTGTTGATATTAAAATATTGCCGCCATCAGGCATTGCCTCTGCCGCATTAGAGACTAAATTCATAATTGTCTTTGATAAATGCACAGGAGATCCCATAATATTCATCAAGTCGGTCTCAATGTGGCTTTCTATTTTAACATCAGTATGAAACTCAATTAGCTTTTCATGCTCTGGAGAATCAAGATAGTCATTTACAATTTGATTTATATTTGTAATTTCCGTTACAGCAATGCCTCTTCTTGCCAGAGTTAACAGGTCCTGTACGATAGCGGCGGCCTTTTCCCCGGATTGCTGGATTGTTAAAATCGGTTTTCTCAGAGGGCTTTCTTTAGGAAGGTCCATTAATAACAGGTCAGGATAGCTTACAATACCGGATAATACATTGTTGAGGTCATGGGCCACACCCCCTGCAAGGGTTCCAATGGCCTCCATCTTCTGGGCACGCTGCAGCCGGGCCTCAAGTTTCTCTTTTTCTTCCTCTGCATGTTTATGGCCCGTGAGGTCGTGAAGGATAATAATTTTACCTATGAGGCGGTCCTGCCTGTCCTTAAGCGGGGAAGTGCGGAGATTATAACAGCGCCAGCCAAGGTTTTCGCCGAGGGTTATCTCTAAGTTGGTCTCAGTTGAGTCGTTTAACTGTTCAATAAGGCCGGTTTGACCTGCGAATACCTGGAAAATTGATTGTCCAATAACACCTGAACCGGATCTTGAGATAATTTTCTGTGCTGCCTGGTTTAAGTCAACTATCCGGTTATGATAATCCAGAACAATAACACCATCTGGTATATTTTCAAGCACGGTCTCCCGGGCCACAGGAAGAATATCTGCAATACGGAATAAAAACAGGCCCCAAAAAAGGGCAAGGCCGGTTATAGCAAAGGCCATAGGTGTGATATCGATATTAGGAAAGGGATTTAAGCCAAATATATACAATCCATTCGCCAGCCAGGGCGCAGAAACGCCGATTAACAGAATCAGGACCTGCATCTTATAGAGATAGGGAGAGCTTGTAAATGCCCGAACAAGCAAGATGGTGCTTAAAAAAATCACAAGGTAGACAAAGGTGATATTAAACCAGAACCAGTCACCATAGTAATAAACACCTGTTGGCACTGGACCACTGCTATCAAGTGAGATTTTTCTCCATAAAAGCCAGTGAAAATCGTTAGTCCAGGCAAGTATCAAGGTAACTGCCGGAATAATGGCTAATAAAAAAAGATTACGTGCGGTCAACCATTTCTCTCGACCAGTGTATTGCAAGGTAAAAGACAACAAGGCCGGTGGCACAGTAACGATGCCTATATATTGAATCTTGGATAATAAAATCTTTGTTGACAGGTCAGGGCTTACATCATGAAGCGCGCCGGTAAATGCCCACTCGGCCGTTGCTATTATCAAAACCATCAGGGTTTTAGCGCCGTGAGAGGACCGTCTTCGCCACAGGCAGAAAGCCACAATTATGGAGATTATTCCCGCCAGAAATTGAGGCGCCCAGTAAATTAAAGATTCAGACAACATTTTTTCTCCTTTATATCTTTAATGCATTATTGCCTTCAAAACGAAAATTATAAAAGGATTTTAATCCCTTGTGGATGATTTTCATGATCATATTCTGAATTTGTAAACTGCCAATGCTCAGGTGTCAAGATTTCTCTTGCTATCTGTTTAGATTTTGTTAAATTGGAAGGTCAGTAATTGAGGTTTAAGACAACTAATACCTGTTTATAAAATAAGGAGGAAAATGGTGGTATCAGAAAGTCTCGATATAGAGGATTTGACCAGGTTTGCAATGGATGTTATTCGCGATTCAGGAAAGGAAGCATTATCTTTTTATGGAAAGGGAAGATCTTCCCTTAAATTTGACGAGGAACTGGTGACAAAGGCAGAACTTCACCTTGCGTCATTTTTTCAAGATCAGCTCGGAAAAAAGTTTCCCGAACACCAGGTATTTATAAATAATCAGGTGAAAAAAGATTATACCCACAAAGAAAAAAGGTATCTATGGGTCTATGACCCCTTAGATGGAATCGCAAATTTCCAGGCAGGAATTCCTGTTTGGGGTAATTCACTTACTCTTCTTGAAAACTTTTGGCCAATTTTATCTCTATTCCACATGCCTGCAACAGATGATCTTTTTTACGCCCAGGCAGGAAAAAAGGCCTTCAGGGCAGAAAAAGAAATCTATGTATCTGACCAGGAAGATATTAATGATGAAAGTCTTTTGCTTACTTATTCCAGGTTTCATAATAACTTCCAATCATCATTCCCTGGAAAAATCCGTGACCTCGGATGCACTACTGCACATGCATGCTATGTTGCCATGGGCCGCGCAGAGGCAGCAATCATTAATAATGAATCTTACCATGGGTTAGCCGCCAGTCGTGTAATTATTGAAGCTGCCGGTGGAAAAATATGCAAAATGGATGGAAGTGATTTCTTGCTTGACGACTACTTAGATGGCCAAAGGATAGATACCAATTTAATAATAGCATCTCCTCATATTTGTTCGCAAATCAGCGATTATTTAAATGCAGTGTAACAGGGGGAAATTATAAAATTTTGGACGCATACTGGTATCGAACCAAGCTATCCTATTGATATTTAAGCATAATCGTTCCAATAATAGCTGTTTTGATGCCCTAAAAAACTATTTTTTTGAGGGTTAAATTGGCCCCGTAAGGGTTGCCTTGGTCTAACCCCTATTTAAATTTAACCGTCCATGGCCGGTTTAAAAAACGCCTGGACTAAATCTATTTGATC
>JAYEMW010000492.1:0-7661 GCA_034718555.1 Thermodesulfobacteriota bacterium | reverse complement strand
AAGCCTACATTTCATTTTTTAAGATGTCAAGGGGAAAAATAAAAAAATGATTGCTAACTGAACCCTGGCATTCTTCCACCTTGCTGATTTTATCGAATGGCGATTGAAGCATGCAAGGGCAACCTAAGAAATTCTATCCTTTCCTTCTCTTCTATTAACATTCTTCATGGGCTATATTTGAATCACAATTAAACGCCTTTCCCTTCTCTTGCTGTGCAATATAGCATCTTAAACTCAACAATTTACGTCAAAGGAAAAAAGCAGGGCAAAAAATCTCAACTTAAAATGGGTGAACGTGATTGAATGATTCAACTGACCATCTGGCGCGGTTTTTAGCCTGTCTGCTTCCAGGTGAAGATTCGATGAGATTTATCTTATTTCAATAAATATTTCAGGGTGTTGTTCAGCAATGCGTAAAAGAGATTTTGCTGGGCCTTGAGGCTTTCTTCTTCCTTGCTCCCAATCTTGTATAGTACGTGGGCTAACACCCATTAAGCTGGCAAAAGCTGATTGTGATAATCTTAACCTTTTCCTAACAGTCTTCGTAGGCGATGGTTCATTCAAGGTACGTACGGTTAAATCAATTTCACCTTTTTTAAAACGTTTTATCTCTTTTATTCCTTCTAATATTTCTTGACCTATATTGCGATCACTCATTTTCAATTTCCTCCGCAATCATTTTAAGAATATGGCCAGGAATTGTTGCTCTTTCACTCTTGGAATATAGCGTGAGCAACCATATTTCCTTATCCGATTTTTTCCAATAATACATAATCCTTATTCCGCCTCTTTTCCCTTTTCCCGCCGGTGCCCACCTAACCTTCCTAATGCCGCCACTTCCACGAACAAGGTCCCCGGCTTCAGGGTTAAGAAGCAGATACCATTGAAATACCCGGTATTCATCATCAGTTAAATATTTCGGCAACAACTTTGAAAATGTAGTTGTTTCAATGAATATCATAAAAATATTATACGGCAATGCCGTATGCTTGTCAATATTTATTTATCATCTAACATTACATATTGAGTAGACACTGCTTTTCTCATCAATCTCTGTGAACAACAACATGTACTAACTGAATTATTTCCTGCTATGGTATAAATTTTAAATGCCACCTTCTCAATTAGGGTGTGAGATTCTTCTTGAAATAGATAATTTCTGGCAAAAGAAAAAGTCCGAAAAAACCTTCGCTTAAGGCCAGTGCAGTTCCTCGAAATATTGAGTCTTACCTATATTTAACCGTTCAGGGTTAGGGATTAGGGATTAGGGAGAAGGAAAACCTGAAACGGATCCCTGAAATGCTCGTAAAAAATGCGAGGTTTTCCACATCATTGCCAAATGTTTTCAACATCAATCGGTGAAATGGCCTGGCTTACCAAATCTGGTATTCTTTACAGGCTCATACGTGAAAGAATAACCAAAACAACCATATGTTGTGACGTCTTTTTTCTTGACATACAAGTCTACATCTTCCTATATTCGCCTTACGCCATGAATTGTATTGTTTGAAACTTCAGAGAGGAGACCTCTTTCTGTGACCGTTAATTGAAGGCCACAGGAATAGGAGGTCTGTTGGTAAAAAATAAATATGTTGAACTCCATAAAAGAAAGCCCGCTATACCCAATTGTTAACCCTAAAAGTATCGCCTTTTTTGGGGCCTCTAATAATTTCTCTGCCATGGGAACAAGCCAATTCAATTCTTTGAGGGACCTTGGTTTTAAAGGGAATATCTACCCTGTTCACCCCAAAGAGGAGAAAGTACAAAATTTCAAGGCCTATAAGAGCGTCCTGGATTTGCCTGAAGTCCCGGATCTGGCAGTACTTGTTGTTCCTACAAAAATCGTATCGAAGTTATTAGAAGAATGTGGTCTGAAGGGTATTAAGAATGCCATTATAGTATCTGGTGGTTTTAGAGAGGTCGGTAGGGAAGGCGGAGATCGTGAAAAAGAGCTGGTTGCGATTGCCAATAAATACGGTATCCGCTTTTTAGGTCCAAACTGTATAGGCGTGGCGAATCCATATCAAAAACTGAATACGACTTTCCTGCGGTATTTAGGCGATCCGGGATTTATAGGCATGGCCTCCCAGAGCGGCAGTTTTGTTACCCAGATGTTTAACTATCTCTCCAGATTTTCTCTTGGATTCAGTACAGCCTTTAGCGTTGGAAACGAGGCAAATGTCGATATTGTTGACTGCCTTGAGTACCTTGGAGCATGCCCCAATACTAAGGTGATAGCTCTATACATTGAAGGCATTCGTCGAGGGAGAAAATTTGTGGAGATGGCTCGATCGATTATACCCTACAAGCCCATTGTGGTCCTCTATGTCGGAGGATCTGAGGCAGGGAGGCAGGCAGGCTTTTCTCATACCGGGGCTCTGGCAGGACCGGATCAATTATATGACGGTATGTTCCACCAGAGTGGGGTTATCAGGGCATACTCTGTTGGAGAATTATTTGATATGTGCTGGGTTTTGGGCCGTCTCCCTAAACCCAGAGGGCCTCGGGTAGTAATTCAAACTCATTCAGGCGGACCAGGTGCGGCTGCGGCAGATTCCTGCGGCCGGGAAGGTCTTGAACTTCCGGCGCTTTCGCAAAATACAGTCAAAAAATTAGCTCCTTTAGTTCCCAATACAGGCAGCATACACAACCCCGTGGATATTACCTTTACAAAGAATCCTATGGACTACTTTTCTGATATTCCTCAGATTCTCCTTGAGGAAGACAATATCGATATTCTTCTCGTCTATTTCCTTGTGCCTTCGCAGATGGTTAATCGTGCCTTGGAGCGTATGGGTTTATCAAAAGATCAAGTAATTGAAAAAAGTGCCAAATTTATCGATGCACAGTGTAAATCCATTGCTCGCCTGATTGAAACCTATAACAAACCCGTTGTAGGCTTTACTTTTCGCAGCATTCAGGAAGACTTTACAAAGAGTCTTATCAATCAGGGGGTGCCGGTTTTTGAAGGACCGGAGCGTGCAGTGCGGGCTTTAAAGGCATCTGTTAAGTATTCCCATCTGAGGGAGGAGGCTTTGATTAGCACCAGTAAGGGATAGAAAAGGGGCTAAAGGGGCAACGGTTATGTGGAAGATTCAGGTCAAAGTGTTTAAGGAAAGCCTTTAGGATTGCGGCAGATGACGGTCAATGAAGGCTTGAATAGCGACGGGGTATTCAGGATTCAGACTTGAGCTGCTATGATTGGAATTCTTGGCAACAAATAGTTCGGCCCGACCAGCAGGAAAACTGTCTCTTAGCATCCAGGCATGCTTAAGTGGAAAGTTTTGGTCTTTTTCGCCGTGAATTATCATAACAGGCAGGTTAATGTTGGGGGAAAGATTTACAGGACTAATTGAATCCAGGCTATTCTTGTAAAAAATTTCCATCCACAGCACTACCATAGGCGCAAAAAGAATTCCAAAAAAACGGTTATAGTTACGATAAAGGCTGAGAAGCGCCTCCCTGGTTTTTGCGTAAGAACCTTCCAAGAATAGAAGCCTTATTTTATCAGGATTTCGATTAGCTACAATGACAGCCGCGGCTGCACCGACCGAGTGTCCATAAAGAAGAACAGGTTCATTCAACCAGTGTAATACTGCCTCTATATCCTCGGCAAAGCGAGGTGCATTCATAAAACGATGAGGGCTTGAATTGCCATGGTCACGGGCACTGTGAATGATGGTGGTAAAACCCATTTTTCCGAGGATTCTGGCCCTACCTACCATCCGATCTCGATTTCTGCTCCACCCATGGGCTAAAACAACAATACCCCTTGATCTGCCTTTCGGTTCCACGCGCCATACTTCAAGAGAACAGCCATCCTTTGCAGGTATTCGAGTATCTAAAACCTTACCCCAATCGGGTGTTTCATGAACTGGTTTTCTCGGTAACTGATGAACCAGGTACGTAAAATAAAGTGTCAGAAGAAGGTAACCGATACATCCTCCGACGATAATATAGAGCAATGTTATTTCCCCTTTACCTGTGGTTGAATAGTCTTGTATATATAATAGATGAACACTGTTAAGGTCAACTCAATAAATGCTACCAAGAGCTTGTGTTTACAAAGATGGTAAATCATTTAAGTAAAAAATCCTGATAAATGAATTTAGAGCTATGAAATATACATGTGTAGATTATCGGTCTGAGATGAAACTTCTGGGCCTAAAAAGAAGACTAAAAGACAAAAATCTGAGTGAAGAGGAGAGGGCTCAGATAATTCAGGAGATAAAGGAGTTGGAGAAGAAAATGGACATGAATTAGGATAATTTAATCAGGGGACATAATCAGGGGGCACCATACCTATTTCTGATTCCCCGACGATGTCCGCGTTATGTTATGTGGTGGGGAAAACCCGGAGCTACTAATCGCGCAATTCTTAACATAAAATATAATTATAAATAATCATCTTCCAGTAGGTTAGGCCTAATGTCGATGGCAGGCGGGTAAATCAAGCCCCTACCAAACCCCAACTTATTGAGAAGTTATTAATTCTATAATCTTAGTGCCTTGGTGATTTTGTGGCAAATCTTCCTGCAACAGGCAGGATGTTAACAGTCAACCCCGATTTCATCGGGAAACCCTGAGCCTGTGAACGGATACAAAAAACGAAAGGAGAAAAGAATGAAGATAGCAATCCTTGGAATGGGTGGTGTCGGGGGATTTTATGGGTGTAAACTTGCCCGGAAATATAAAGATTCTACTGAACATGAAATTTTTTTCGTTGCACGAGGTGAACATTTGCAGAAAATCAAAACGGACGGTCTCATGTTAATTACAAAGGAGGGGGATTTAACCGAAAAACCGTCCCTTGCAACAGACAGGCCTGCAGAATTGGGTCCCTTAGATCTAATAATCATTGCCGTTAAAGGGTATGACCTAAAAAATGCCGCCCAAATTATTAAGGATAATATTTATAATAATACTGTTATAATTCCCCTCTTAAACGGTGTTAACAATGTGGAAACACTCAAGACAGTTTTGACTAAGGGAATCATAATGAACGGCTGTGTATATATCAGTACACAGATTGTTAGACCCGGTGTTGTTGAACACGTTGGAGGCCCTGGAAAAATGATTTTTGGTCCTGATGAAGGTCCCATTGAACCCTATAGAAAAATCGAAATAATTATGAAAGAGGCTGGTATTGATGCAGTTCTTTCAGATAATATTAATGTTGATGTCTGGTCCAAATATATCTTTATCGGTCCCCTGGCCAGCGTAACATCAATGACGGGCCAATCTCTTGGGGCAGTTATGGAGAACAAGGAACATGCGGCCATGATGGAAGGAATGATGGCGGAAATAAAGATGATAGCCGATGCCGAGGGAATAATATTCCCTAAAAACATTGTCCGGAAATCAATGGACTTGACATCAAATTTTCCCTATGAAACTAAATCTTCATTGCAGCTTGATTTTGAAAGAGGAAAACAAGCGGAAGTGGAAACATTCACTGGATTTGTTGTAGAAAGTGGAAAGAAACTGGGCATTAAAACGCCGCTCCACGATGCCGCCTATTCTGCCTTGAAAAACAAACAGGAGGTATAGTAAATATAGTTGTTTTATCAATCCCCTGGTAAATGTTCTATTGGGGGGTTGTCTTCTTCCGGGAAAGGCTCGCCTTTTATTACCCTCCAGCCATGGGTATAGACATTCATTCTTCGGCCTCGAACAAACCCTACAAGTGTTATGCCTAATTCTTGAGACAGCTGTATTCCCATGTCAGTGGGGGCGGATTTAGAGATAATCAAAGGGACATTTCTTTTGGCGACCTTAAGTAGTATCTCAGAGGAAACCCTGCCGCTCGTAATTATTATCAGTTCATCTGTCTGCACGCCCTTCAAGATGCATTCGCCAAAAACTTTATCAATAGCATTATGTCTCCCAATATCTTCGCTGAAAAGTAATAAATTCCTTTTATCACACAGGGCAGCGCTATGGACTCCGCCGGTATTCTTAAAAATCTGGGAGCTAAGAACAAATTTATCCATTAAGGAAAAAATTTCATCTGCTGATATTTCAATCTGAGATTCAATTTCCCTCTTTTTTTGAACATTAATATCGCTGAGTAAAGAAGTAATTTTGCCTCCACTTGAAGTTATAAACCTTTTAGGGGCAATGCCTCCTTCCATCTGGTTGTCTTCCCAAGTTTCGACCCTTGCCGAACTATTTTCAAGGTCAATAATTATATTTTTAATTTGACTCTTTTTTTTGATAAGGCCTTCCGAGAAAAGAAAGCCTGCAGCCAAATAATCCAAATTCGAAGGAGTGCATATCAAGGTCATTATCTCATGATTATTCAGGAGGATGGTTAAAGGGAATTCTCTGACAACCGTATCCTCAATCCTCTTTGTGTCTTTTCCATTAACCTTAAATATGTAAAATTTTTTTACATCTCGTTTCATTTTTACTCGGCAATTTTTCTTATTACATTTGCAGTGTATTCGACATCTTTTAGGGTATTAAAATACCCCATGCTAAAGCGAACTGTTCCTTCGGGAAAGGTTCCAAGGGTCTTATGCGCCAAGGGGGCGCAATGGAGACCTGCCCTTATAAAAATATCAAACTCACTATTGAGTATATTACCAACATCTGCTACAGGGGTTCCTTCCTCCATCCACGCCAAGTTGATTGATCCACATCCGCCGAATGTGTGATTATCACCCGTAGGTAAAATAGAATCAAATGTCATGGATATGGTAGACGTTTGAAGCTCGGCCTTTAGTGGACCATAGATTGTTAGGCCTGGCAAACCATGTAGTTTTCTTAACAGCGTTGAGGTAAGAGAGGCTTCATGATTTTTTATCTTGTTTATCCCCTCTTTTAGAATGAAATCGACCCCTGCCCCAAGGCCGGCTATGCCGGGGTTGTTTTGAGTTCCGCTTTCAAGGGAATCCGGTAAAAAGTCCGGCTGTTGGGTCTTTTCAGAAATACTTCCCGTTCCCCCTCGTTTTAATGGTCTAACACTCAGACCTTCCCTGATATAGAGGCCTCCGGTACCCTGGGGCCCTAAAAGACCTTTATGTCCGGTAAAGGCCAGAAAATCAATGCCATCAGTCTTAACATCAATAGGGTAACAACCGGCAGTTTGGGCAGTATCGAGCAAAAGGGGGATGTCGCCTATAGCGCTTTTTACGGCCTTTACATCTTGAATCGTCCCGCAAACATTTGATGCATGATTTAAAACCATTAACGCGGTATTTTTATTTATGAGTTTTCTTAATGCATCGATATCTAAAAAACCTTTATTGTCACAAGGCGCTATTGTTAAGGTGATAACTGAATTTTCCTCTAAATATTTCAATGGGCGTACAACCGAGTTATGCTCCATTGATGAAATAATAACATTATCACCATGGTTTAAAAAACCATAAAGAATAGTGTTTAGCGACTCAGTAGCATTCATCGTGAACACTATACGCTTAGGGTCTTTTATATTGAATAGGTTTGCAAGACTTTCGCGGGTGTGCTGTACAATGCCTGATGCCTCGATTGATAATTGATGTCCTGACCTGCCGGGATTAGCTCCCACTTTTTCCATAAAGTGAAGAACAGATTCCATAACTTGCGGCGGTTTGGGAAAGGAGGTGGCAGCATTGTCTAAATATATAAATTTTTTCATGAACTAACCACGTTCTAAATAGTATACAGACCTCGTA
>JAYEMW010000491.1:0-7666 GCA_034718555.1 Thermodesulfobacteriota bacterium | reverse complement strand
CCAATGATAAAATATCCTCTCCTTTATAACACTTGCATATGGCGCATAGATTTCATCGTCGGTATCGAGAGATATTGTCGCCTCTTTTACCTGTGTCTCTGATTTTCCTTTAATTTGTTTATTATCTGAAAGTTTATTTTGTTTATTTTCTGCCGGCTCTTTGGAAGAGGACATTATTAAATCTACCTTATAGTTCCTGAGCTTACTGCTGAACAGATTATCCGGTAACAATCCCTGAATAGTAAAAAACGCAATAATATGGATTATAATTGATAAAAGAAATGTTAGAGGGATGATATGCCTTCTCTTTAGCCCTGATTGATAGTTATTTATTTTTATAGACTCCATCCGGTCCATTAATCCATAACTCTTCCTTTTTTTTAAACCACCAATCGCTGCTGTCGGTATTGATTATCTCATCCGCCATATCTTTAGCAAAGTCAGTTATAAGCCTTTTAATAGAGTATTTTAACCATTCAGCAGCTGATTTGTTGCCCAAATCCTGCTGCCTTTTTAACTCTAATATAAAATCCAGTTGATCAGCGTCCTGAGATAATTGTGCTTCAAGCGTTTTCATTGAGTTAAATTCATTGATAAAGGATACAATCTCATTGCCAAAGGGAAGTTTTTCAGCAAAATCACTAACAGCCCTATCCTCATCCACAGTAACATACCTTTTATTTACATAGTTATGGTCACCTGTTTTGGCCTCGTGAAAGTCATGAAAAAGGGTCATTAATACAACCTTCCGAAGGTCTGCCTTTTTGTGATTTTTTGCCAGCAAATACGCAATAACTGTAGCCCTAAACGAATGCTCAGCAACTGACTCACTGCCTGTCCCTAAAAATTGGTATCCAGTCCTTGGTGTTTTTTTTAACATTCCAATTTCAAAGAGAAAATTCACCATTTCTTTCATAAAATCTACATAACCTCGCGTCCTATACCTGAGCTGGCATAGCCTGGATCGAAAATAACCGTTCAGGGGTTCAGGGTTTCCCGCTGAAAGCGGGATTCAGGGTTTAACCGTGAACGATTAAGTTTATTACATTGTGTTTGTCAGCTCTATATCCCCCCATGTTGCCATTGCATCGCCGACAATTACTACACCTCCTCTTATCTCTTTATAATCTTTAATGAATTCAATTTCCTTATTGAGACTCGAAGCACCTGTTATTCTATTTCCAAGCGCTGTAGCCGCAGCATCTGCAATTGATGAAGACTCTGCTACAATGCACACTGCATCAGTATTACCAAGAGAGAGGGAGTGTCCTACAGTAGATGATGATGTACAGATGCCTGCAGGCATTTGTTCTGCATGCATGACAATGCCTAATTTTTTGCTAAATCTGGATTTTCCTGCAAATATAGACACTGTAACCGGATTTTTTGTTTTTAGAAATATATCCCCCCCGTTTTCAACAATAATCTCTTCTGAATATCTGAGAAGCTCTTTACCAACAAATTCAGCCATTGCTCCGGCTACTGCTGCCATGGGTCCTATCCCGAACTTTCTTGTAGAGGATATCATTTGCTTAACTATAATGGGTGCAAATAAATCCTTTGGGTATGGGAGGAGTGTTGAAAAAAATTCCGGATTATCTTTTATATAATCCTCCAATTGCCGCCTATAATTATAAACAATATCCTTAGCCTCTTTAACAAGATCACAGGAAGCACTGACCAGGAGATCGGTCTCCTTAACCAAGACCCTGAATGAGATCAGCTTTCTGGCATTTACCCCCCTTCTATACTCATGTTCCTCAATTCTAAATTTGGTCGTTTTATCTTGTGTGCTCATTAATGAATTATTATTAATGCTGCCCAGGGACTACCTCTGTTCCTACCCCCTCATCTGTAAATATCTCCAACAATAATGCATGTTCCTTTGTTCCATTAATTATATGGGCCTTTTCCACCCCATTTTCAAGGGCCTCAAGACAACACTGAAGTTTAGGTATCATTCCCCCTGTTATGTCACCATTGTCTATCATATTTCTGACTTCCTCTACTGTCAGGCTTGCAATAAGGTTACCATGCCTGTCCATTACACCCTCAACATCAGTTAAAAGAATAAGTTTCATGGCTTTTAAAGATGATGCAATGTGACCGGCAACAAGATCGGCGTTTATGTTGTATGTTTCATTTTTTTTCCCAACACCGACTGGCGCTATAACAGGTATGAACTGATTATCCATGAGACTTTTTAATACACGGTTATCAACTGAAACAACCTCTCCTACCATTCCAATATCTATTATCTCAGGCGGGTTATCCGCACTGTCAAACTTCTTATGGGCATTTGATACAAGCTTTAATTTTCTCGCAGTTATGAGATGTCCATCTTTACCGGACAAACCTACTGCCTGACCGCCGTTCTGATTTATAGTCGCTACAATCTCCTTGTTAACCTTGCCGGCGAGAACCATTTCAACAATATCCATCGTAGTCTCATCAGTAATCCTGTGGCCATCAATGAAATTTGATTTAATTGCCATTTTGTCAAGGTACTCTCCGATTTGGGGCCCGCCCCCATGGACAACTACAGGGTTTAGTCCGACATATTTCATTAGAATAATATCCAGGGCAAAGTCTCTCTTAAGATCGGAATCAACCATTGCATGTCCGCCATACTTAATAACCATAATCTTGTTATTAAATTCCCTTATATAAGGGAGTGCTTCAATAAGTATTCTTGCCCTGTCTAATCCTTTATTCATTTGAAAGTACCTTTTGAAGAGAATTCCTATAAAATATATCTACTAAGGTTTGTATCCTCAAGTATTCCGCTAAGCTTCTCTTTAACATCATCTTCATCAATGGTTATATTCTTGCCTTTCATTTCCGATGCATCAAAAGATATCTCATCTAAGAGATTTTCCATCACAGTATGCAACCGTCGTGCACCTATATTTTCCATAGTGTTATTTGCCTCATAGGCCATTTTTGCTATCTGGGATAATGCTGCATCCGTGAACTCCAACGATACACCTTCTGTATCCAATAAGGCCGTGTATTGGGTTATAAGTGCATTTTGCGGCTCTGTGAGTATCAAAACAAAATCCTCCTCAGTAAGGGAATCAAGCTCTACCCTTATTGGAAATCGTCCCTGCAACTCAGGTAAAAGATCCGATGGTTTGCTGCCGTGAAAGGCCCCGGAAGCTATAAATAAAATATGATCGCTCTTTACCATGCCATACTTTGTAAGAACCGTTGACCCCTCTACTATGGGGAGGAGATCCCTTTGCACCCCTTCCCGTGAAACATCCGGCCCGGAATTAGAATCACCTCCTACTATCTTATCTAATTCATCTAAAAAAATTATTCCATTCTGTTCGGTTCTTCGGATAGCCTCTTCAACAACCTTGTCAAAGTCAATAAGTTTTTGGGCCTCCTGCTCTGCAATTATATCAGCCGCATCCTTGACCTTAACCTTTCTTTTTTTGGTTTTTGATGGAATTATCTGTCCAAAAATTTCCTTTACGTTTACATCTATTTCCTCCAGGCCGGCGCCTGAAAATATCTCAACAAAGGGAAAAGGCTTATCATTAACCTCTAATTCAACGTATCTTGAATCAAGTTTACCTTTTCTTAAAAGTCTCCTGAGCTTCTCCCTTGTAGAATTTTTGTCAACAGGCCCCTGTTTTACTACCTCAAGCATTCCTTCTCTCTTATCCTCATGGTTTTCTTGGACTTCCTTTTTTGGTTTTGGGAGAAGTATATCCAATAGTCTTTCTTCTGTCAGCTCAATTGCCTTAATTCGAACCTTTTCCTGTGCCTCTTTTTTGGCCATATTCACGGCCAGTTCAGTTAAATCCCTTATCATGCTCTCCACATCTCTTCCTACATATCCAACCTCTGTAAATTTAGAGGCCTCAATCTTTAGAAATGGTGAATTTGCCAACCTGGCAAGACGTCTGGCAATCTCAGTTTTGCCAACACCTGTAGGTCCTATCATGATAATATTTTTAGGGGCTATCTCGTCTCTCAATTCCTTAGGAACCTGCTGCCTGCGCCATCTATCCCTAAGGGCCACGGCCACAGACCGCTTTGCGTTATCCTGGCCTACTATATATTTATCTAACTCTGAAACAATTTCCCTTGGAGTTAAAACCCCATGCTCATTTTCAACCGTATTATTCTTTGTCATCGGATCTCCATGTTAAAAATAACCTTTCTCAAACTATACATCAAACTATATTCTCCACACCCGGCAAGGCTTTTATGTTAAATTCCTCATTGGTATATATGCATATTGACGCTGCAATTTTCATTGCTTCCATGGCGATATCTTTTGCATCTAACTCTGAATGAGCCATAAGGGCCCTGGCAGCAGCTAAGGCATAAGGACCACCTGAGCCGATAGCAGCGATATCCTCATCCGGTTCAATTACATCACCATTACCTGATAATATAAAGGTGTGTTCATTATCCATAGCAATAAGCAGGGCCTCGAGTCTTCGAAGTATCCTGTCCGTTCTCCAGTCTTTTGCCAGTTCTACTGCAGATCTTGGCAAGTTTCCATTGTATTTCTCAAGCTTTCCCTCTAATTTCTCAAACAGAGAAAATGCATCTGCTGTACCACCTGCAAACCCAACTAACACCTGGTCGTTATACATAAATCGGAGTTTTTTGGCCTTTTGCTTCATAATTGTATCTTCCATTGTAACCTGTCCGTCTGCCGCCATTACTCCCTGATCTCCCTTTCTTATAGACAGTACTGTCGTTCCTCTAATCATTTGATTCGACTCCTCTTTTATTTATCAAATACTGTTTTATGACAAGCCCTTAATAACTTCAATTAGCTCCTTGGATGAGATTTATCATATACTTCCATTAGCCTATCTATACTTACATGGGTATATTTTTGCGTAGTGGAAAGACTTACATGGCCTAAAAATTCCTGAATCGATCTCAAATCCGCACCGCCGTCTAACAGGTGTGTTGCAAATGTATGACGTATGGAATGGGGGCTGATATCCGTCATTATACCGCTTTCCCTTGAGTGTTTCTTGATTATTCTATTTATGCTTCTCGTGGAAATTCTTTCCCCTCGATAATTAAGAAAGAGAGGACCGTTTCTTGTACTATAACCTTTCTTTTTTCGTATTTTCTCTGTATTTTTCAGATAATCCCTAATAACGGAAACAGCCTTCTTCCCAACCGGTATAATCCTTTCTTTCCCGCCCTTGCCTAAGACCTTCACCAGGCGAGATTCAAGATCCAATTTTTCTATATCTAAGAATACAAGCTCACTTACCCTTATTCCAGATGAATACAACAACTCTATAACAGCCAAATCCCTAAGGCCTAATTCTTTTTCTATATCAGGCTGGTTTAAAAGTGCAAAAATTTCATCAACAGAAAGGTAAACAGGGATATGTTTCTCTAATTTAGGGGTACTTATTTCAGATGCTGGGTTTTTAAGCGAAAATCCTCTCAACTCTAAATATCTGAAAAATGATTTAAGGGTAGAAAGTTTTCTTGCAATTGTAGTACGGCTGCATTTATAAAATAGTCCTCCTATATACTCTCTGATTATCATGTAGTCTACAACACCAATCTCAGATTCACCACCGTTCATGTCTCTTTTGCCGGCAATAAAATCAGAAAACTGCCTTAGGTCGCTTTCATAGTTCCTTATTGTATGAGGAGAATATCCCTTTTCGAATTTTATGTATTCAATAAAAGACGCTATGAATTTCTTCATTTTTTTAAGCGCTTAGGGGTTTAAATATTATGCCCTAATCCTCTTCAAATAAAATCCTATGGTCAACAAGGTGCATCTCCTTTATTCTTGCCTTGATTGTTTGCTGCTCACCAAAAATATTCTGAATATATATTCCATTTTCCTCAGGTCTCAGTGTATCAACACTTTTCATGATAAGTTTTTCTTCCCCACCTTTTAAAAGATATGCATTTGCCTCACACATTTCTTTTCCTCCCAATAATTTATTTCAAAAAGTACCAAAGTAATCTTTTAAAGTCATCAGAACTTTTTAAGTACTTTAATGCCTCATGTCACAAATAATATTATCTATTAAACCTATATTTGTCAATATAAACCCAAAATCAAACATAACTACTCGGATTGCTTAGATTGAAAGACCAAAATATGTGTTTAAAAAAAAATAAAATAAATTGATTTTAGTCTTGACAAAATCCGTTCCATGGAATTAGTTTGCATATGAATACTTATTCAGTCAGATAATTTGATAATAAACAAGAGTTAAATTTGTAAATACTATGAGCCTTATCCTCAAAAACGTTGATAAAATCGTTAGCAGAGAAACCCATCTTAAGGACATTAACATCGAGTTTAAATTGGGGTCCCGCAATGTAATTCTTGGTCGCACCCTGTCTGGTAAAACATCGCTTTTGCGGATCATTTCCGGCTTAGACCGACCCACCCGGGGCAAGGTTTTTATTGACGGAAAAGATGTCACCGGCGTATCAGTGCGAAAGCGCAGTGTGGCTATGGTATATCAGCAGTTCATCAATTATCCCTCTCTCACTGTCTATAAAAATATCGCCTCGCCTTTGAAAATTACCGGAGTTAAAAAAGAAGAAATCGATCGACGCGTGCGCGAAATAGCTGAAATGCTCCATATCGAAGACCTGCTGGATCGTTTGCCCAGCGAGCTTTCCGGAGGACAGCAGCAGCGCACCGCCATTGCCCGGTCCCTGGTCAAAGACACCGACCTCCTTTTGTTGGACGAACCACTGGTGAACCTGGACTATAAACTGAGAGAGGAGCTGCGGGTTGAGCTTCAGGGTATTTTCAAACAGAGCAAAGCAATATACATCTACACCACCACGGAACCGACCGAAGCCTTGATGTTAGGGGGCAATATCGTTGTCATTGATGAGGGCCGCATTTTGCAAACCGGCCCCACTCCGGAAGTCTACCACCACCCGGCAACCCTTAAGGTGGCCGAGGTATTTAGCGACCCACCCATTAACTACATTAGCGGCGCAATCCAGGGGAGCACCATACTATTAGGGCATGATATAGAAATACCATTAGACGGCCATATGAAATCCTTACCGGCCGGGAAATATAAATTCGGCATACGCTCCCATCATTTTTTCCTATCACGGACCAGTAAGGAGGATGCCGAAATTCAGGGCAAAGTCGAATTGTCGGAGATAAACGGGTCGGAAACGTTCATTCATGTCAACTACGACAATTCTCAGCTGGTGGTTCAGGAAAACGGGATTCAGCCTCTCCGGATCGGAGCCGAAATAACAATATATGTCAACCCGAGTTCTTTCTTTGTGTACGATGAGGCCGGAACCCTGGTGGCAGCGCCCTCCCAGGATGTCATTAAAAAAACTGAAGTAGGAGACGGTCATGGCACGAATCGAGTTAAGTGAAATTGCTCACAGCTATCTGCCCAATCCAAAAAAAGAGTCGGATTATGCCCTGAAGCGGATTCACAATACTTGGGAGGATGGGGGTGCCTATGCCCTGCTGGGGCCTTCAGGCTGTGGTAAAACCACATTACTGAACGTCATTTCCGGTTTGCTTACCCCCAGTAACGGCCGGGTGTTTTATAACGGTAAGAACGTCTCCGGGTTGCCGCCGGAAAAACGCAACATTGCCCAGGTCTTTCAGTTTCCTGTTTTGTACGACACCATGACGGTGTTTGGCAATCTCGCCTTCCCA
>JAYEMW010000490.1:0-1511 GCA_034718555.1 Thermodesulfobacteriota bacterium | reverse complement strand
CCTGCGCCTTTTTAATAACATATATTTCAATATCGCCGCCTCCAACTGAGCCGATAATGTCTCCATCTTCTTTTACTATCATCATTGTATGAGTTTCATGTGGGGCAGAAGATCTAATAGAGGCTATGCTTACAAGGGCTACCTTTTCTTCATTTTCTATTAATCTAAAAAGGATGGGGTATATTGGTTTTGCGTTATCTCGGCCAGCGTCTTCGTCCATGGTTTCCTTTGGGAAATAATAATATATCTATAGTTGGATTTTTGTTGGCTGGGTTAATTCCTATAGCTTTAGAGGCAGGCGCATATAAAAGGTTGAACCGGTTCCTTCTTTGCTTTTAACATTTATAGTTCCATTATGTGCCTCGACTATGGTTTTTACTATAGGCAAGCCAAGGCCAGTTCCTACAATATTTCTGGTTTTTTCTGTTTTTGACCGGTAAAATCTTTCAAAGATTCGAGGTATTTCATCTGGTGCAATTCCATACCCATTATCAGTTACATTGATAACCACAAAGTCTCCTTTTATCCCGCCGCTGACTGTGACTTCTCCTCCTTCCGGGGTATATATTAATGCATTTGTAATGAGATTACTGAAAACCTCTTCCATATTTTTCGGGTCTGCATTAACCACAGGGATATTCGTTTTTTTGAGGCTTAGAGATATATTTTTTTCTTTTGCCCGAGGTTGAATAAATTCTACTAATTCGCTAATGATATCCATTAATTGCACTTCCTGCCTGTCTTGAACTATGAGGCCCGCTTCTATGCGTGATAGATCAAGGAGCTCGTTGGATAATTCAACGAGACCATTCACCCTTTTGGACATCCTGCTTAGTATGTCAGTCTGCTTGGCGCCAAGCTCTCCTGCCAGCCCGTCTAAGAGAATCTTAATCTGGCTCAATACAGTGGTGAGTGGACTCCTGATCTCATGAGAGACCATGCTAACAAAGTCTGATTTCATCTGATCCATTAATTTCAGATGGGTAATATCATCTATTATGGTAACGGATCCAAGTATTTCACCTGATCCGCTCTGAAAAGGAACTGCCTGGGCCCTTAAAAATAATTGGCTCGATGGACCGCCTTCTTTCTTGTTTTGAGGTTCGATCTCAGCGCTTAAGGTCTTAAATTCTCCGTCATCTAATTCGAGAATACCGCTTATTATATCATTTAACTTTTCATTAGCCGTAAGATCGCTGAGTGGTCTATCATTTAAGGCATCTCCTTCGTAGTCTAACATCTTAAGGAGCGCTGGGTTGTAAAGTATAATGTTTTTGCTTTTGTCTGTGACGAGTATGCCTCCCGCCAGATAATTGACGATAGTTTTAAGGCGTGATTTTTCTGTTGCTATATCCTGAAGGGTTCTTGTCATTTTCAGGGCCTTACTGACTACAACCCTCAACTGATCAGGGGTAAATGGCTTTGGGATAAAATCAAAGGCGCCGTTTTTCATCGCCTCTATAGAATGTTCAACCGTTGCAAATCCTGTAATAACAATAACAACAGTATCT
>JAYEMW010000489.1:0-7711 GCA_034718555.1 Thermodesulfobacteriota bacterium | reverse complement strand
CATCATCTACTAAAAGGATTGTTTCCGGTCCATTCAGGGGATGTTCCGTCCCTATTTTCTTCTTTGCCTTAACGGGAACTGTATTGGAATCAGCCACAGGCAAATATATATCAAAGGTTGTCCCCTCATTAGGTACACTAAAACACTCAATAAATCCTCCGTTATCTTCAATAATAGTCTTGGCTGTGGACAGGCCAAGACCTGTTCCTTTTCCAGGTTCCTTGGTTGTGTAAAAAGGCTTGAAAATATGTTCTTTTACCTCTTCAGGCATGCCAAGGCCTGTGTCGGATACCTTTAAAAGAACGTATTGCCGGCCTGCTTTGGCATATAAACCACCTTTATTTAATGAAGCATTATCCGTCAAAAATTTAAGTTCTCCACCGTCCGGCATAGCGTCTCTTGCATTAATTGCAAGATTAATTATTATCTGCTCAATCTGCCCGGCATCAACCTTTACCCTTTTCAGGTCATCTGCTAACACAGATTTTATACTAATCATCTTTGGAACGGTTCTTTTAAGGAGATCGGCTGTTTCAATTATCTGTGCATTTAGGTTAATATACTTAGATTTATTGTCTGCCTTTCGCCCTAAAGTTATAAATTGGCGGCTTAATTCGCTCCCTTTTGTGGCTGCTTGCTGAATCTGTATTAATTTCTTGTAATCTCGATCATCCTCGTGCTTTCTAAGCAAGAGCAGCTCAGCATTTCCCAATATTGTCTGTAAAATGTTGTTAAAATCATGGGCAATACCTCCTGCCATTGTAGCCAGGGCCTCCATCTTTTGCGACCTCTTGAGCTGTTCTGCCATTTGTTTATATTCATCCTCATGTAAACTGAGGATTTCTATTTCTTTCTCGAGATTAATTATTCTGGTCTGCAAATTTTCAGTAGACAACTCTTTCATATATATCCTTGTCGGATTGTTAAAAAATTTTCCCTTAATTTCTGGCAGGGCATCACCATTTTTGGAATTTAAAAAGACGTGTATTATGTACAGCAATTCCCATGCCATTTGAATTGTATTGCTATGAGTGCGTATCCCATGGATAATTTTCCCCTTATGCCGCTATTTTTGTGCAATATGCACTTATTGGCGTGCATTAAGCAGGAGAATTCCTACTTTTGAGCAGTAGAGGTTGTTAGGAAGTAAGGTCGTAACTATGAAGTTAGCCTTAGATAATGCAGCTTTGATGCAAGGGTGTTGCGATGGATACCTAAAATTTCAGCAGCCTTTGTTCTGTTCCAACTTACACTTTCAAGTACGGTACCCACATATTGCTTCTCAAATGTTTTAATTGCATCCTTTAAAAGCATATCTTTGATTTCAGTCTTTGTTATTGTAAATATGGGTATATCCTTAAGATGGATTACAGGTCCCTTGCACAAGGTAAATAACCTTTCTACTAAATTTTCAAGCTCCCTGACATTGCCGGGCCAATCGTATTTCACAAGTGTGTTAATTGCCGGATGTGAAAAACTCTTTGGTTTTGATCCTTTAATCTTAGATCGTACTTCTAAAAAATGGTTTAGAAGGATAGGAATATCTTCTCTCCTTTCCCGCAAAGGCGGCACCTTTACGGGAAAAACATTAAGTCGATAGAATAAATCATTTCTAAATTTCCCCTTTGATATCATTTCATTCAGGTTTTTATTGGAGGCGGCAATAAATTTTGCATCAACTTTAATTACCTTGGTGCTTCCCAATCTTTCAAATTCTTTTTCCTGTATAACCCTGAGTAGCTTAGCCTGCATATTAATATCCAGGGTGTCGATATCATCAAAAAGTACAGTGCCTCCCTGGGCTATTTCAAGCTTGCCGATAAGCGTATTTAGGGCACCTGTAAACGCTCCCCTGTTATGGCCGAACACCTCGCTTTCCATAAGGTTCTGCGGTATGGAGGCACAATTTATAACGACAAAAGGACGGTCCTTTCTGGGGCCACGCTGATGTATAGCCCTGGCAACGAGTTCTTTTCCTGTTCCACTCTCTCCCTGTATAAGAACTGTTCCGTCATCTTGAGAGATGCTTGATATGAGTTCAAATATTTGTATCATTTCCTTGCCTTTGCCTACCATTTTTTCAAAGGGCTGCACCCTCTCCAGTTCATTCCTCAGATAGGTTACCTCTTTAACAAGGCTGTTCTTCTCTAATGCACGATGAATAACTGAAATCACCTCATCAACATTAAATGGTTTAATTATATACTCATATGCCCCAATCTTTATTGCCTTTACCGCTGTTTGAACCGCATTAACAGCAGTTACCATGATTATCTCTATACCTGGGTCCATTTCCTTTAATTTCGCCAGCAAATCAATACCATTTATATCAGGCAAAAGTATGTCGAGTTATATTAGGTCAACATGGTTTTTAGAAAAGATATCAACGGCCTCTTCCCCAGACTCAGCTAAAAGAACATTAAATTCGTCTTTTAAAACCATGTTAAAGGATTGGCGAACGCCTCGTTCATCATCAACAACAAGTATGGTATTTCTCTTTTTCACTCCACCCCCTCGCATAAATCACGGAATAATTTTGATAGATTCTTTAAAAACAAGGTTTTACTGTTTTTCATATTTGAACATATAATTCAAAATTCGTCAAGATACTCAGGCATATAAATCGATTGGCTACAAAGGTCTAAAAGATAATATGCACTGAAAAGTGTGCATTACTGCACAGGTTTATGTGCAAATCAATTCAAATTTCCCATTGAGGACAATCTGCATTATGTTGATATACTGTCGCATTGTATTTTAATCTTATAAATTTAATATTTGGCATGGATATTGTGTTAGATTAATTTGGATTGTATGGTAAAAATAAATTACTGCCTGCAGACAGTGGCAAGGGAGGAATTTTGAATCGTCACCATGAATTTTCATGCAGCCTCAAAAACTATCAATAAATTGCAAAAACCGGAGTTTAGCATGCGAATTAATCTTAGTAAATTCTTACAGTTAAAATTTAATGTTTTTATCTACAGGTCATTGGGATGGGGAATTGCACATATTTATATAATCATTCTTGGGAGATTATATCTCTTTTTTAGCATAAAGGAAAAAAAGAAAATTGTACTTGCTGTTGAGGCAGTATTTTCAAATCATAAGAAGCACCCTGAAATAAGATCAATTACTGGAAATATTTACAAGGGGATATTGTATCATTATTATGAGAAGTTATTTAATGCATTTTCTTCTGCTGAGGAACTAAAAAATTTTATGCGCAAAAACATGGAAGATGAAGGGCTTGCAGCAATAGAGGAGGGACTTTCCATGGGTAAAGGCGTTCTCTTGGTTACCAGTCATTTTGGCGGCGTAGAGTTTGCCCCGGGCTATCTGGCAGAAAAGCATTTTCCTGTTACAATAATTGTCAGATTCTCCTCACGCTCCTTACGTGATATATCAATTGAAAAGGCATCTAAATTTTCATCCAGGATAATAGATGCTGATAGCACACCTAACATTCTAAAAGCCATTCATGATAACCTAAAAGAAAACAGAGTGGTAATTACACAATGCGATGAGATTGATGAATGGAAATCATCAAGAGAAAACATTGATTTTATGGGCAATCAAATTAAGTTAGACAGGACGATTAACATCTTGACAAGAAGAATGGATACATATACGGCCTTTGCAGTAATGCACAGAGTTAAGGGAGGAAAGTACCGGTTTATAGTGAATTCACTGAATGACATTTTGGCAAAATTAAAAAGTCAAAAAAATAAATCAACCGGGGCCCTGGTATTAAAATTCCTGGAGCATTATATATACAAATTTCCTGAGGAATGGTATCAATGGAAAAAGCACTATGGGATAATTGATTTTCCCTCCCCAAGGAATGTGCCCCATAAAGCATTGCTTGCAGGCATACTTCGTCCGGCGTGCAGAGGGCTAATAAACACGTATTAAGGTTAAATGAACAAGGAAATAAGCTGTATAAACAGCAAAATCATCATAGAGTATATAAGAAAAACCAACTCGGGATACCTTTCATCAATGCTTGTCGATCTTGACCCTGAGCTTGATAATCTCGCTGATCCTATAGAATTTCTCACCGATACAAATAACTGGATCTCCACAGCAGTAATTGTAAAGATGTTTGAAAGGGCAAAATCAATCCTTCACGATGATTCAGCTCCCAATAAAATAGGTAAATTTGCCATAGAGAATGCCCACTTAGGTTATATCCAGAAAATATTTGTAAAGGCCTTCTGGTCGACAAAAAAGGCCCTTAAATTTGTCCAAAAAATTAACGATAAATTTAACCGAAATAAAAGGGTAGAACTCGTCGAGATAAAGAGAAATACCGCCATTATCAGGCTTCACTGGGAAAAAGAGATGAATCCTTCAAAGGATTTATGTCTCTATAATCAGGCTATCTATGCCTATCTCCACACCATATGGGGCGGAAGACCGCTGGATATTCAGGAAAAATGCTGTTTCTTCGAAGACAGCCCCTTTTGTGAATACCATCTGCAATGGCCTATAAAAAGCAGGATCTATGAATATCTTTCGAGATTTTTTACCTCAAGAGCAATGCTAAGGGATATAATAGCAGATCAGGAAAAAAATAAAGAGATTATCGAAAGAAAATACACCGAGATCAATCAACTTAATTTAAGGCTAAACCGTAAAATCAAACAGCTCATGGCTGTCCAAGATACTGGGAAGGCCATTCTCTCCCTGCTGGACTTGAAACATGTCTTAAGCGCTATAATGAATATTCTCGCCAACACATGCCGGATAAATCGTGCGGTTATAATGCTTGTTTCTGAAGATGGAGAATACCTTGAATATCTGCATGGAACAGGATTAAATGGGGTTATCCCAAAAGAAATAAAAAATTACCATGTTGCCCTACTCAGGGTAAGCAACATTCTTGCGAGGGTTGCCAGCACTGGGATATCAGAGTATATTCCGGATGTTAATGCCTCTAACCTGCATCAGAAAAATATTATATTAGCCTATGGAAAGCCTACTTCTGTTTATGTAGTTCCCCTTATAACAAGATCAAAGGTTATTGGGATTATTGCCACAGATTCTACGGGTGAAAAGGGAGTTCCTGAAGAAACAAGGGAAACCTTAGATATCTTTGCACCACAGATTGCAATAGCCATTGACAATGCAAAACTTTACAGTAAGCTGCAGGAAAGAATGAAGGAGCTAACGGAATCGCACGTTTTGTTAAGCAGGGCGGAGAAATTTTCCTTTTTAGGGAACCTTGCTGCAAGACTTGCACATGAAATCAAGAACCCAATGACAGCCATAGGCACTTTCATGCAGATGTTACCTCAAAAATATGAAGATGACGAATTTCGAAATGATTTTTATAAAATCGCCATGGAAGAAACAAACAGGGTTAATAGCTTGATAACAGAGCTAATGGATCTGGTAAAGGAAAAGGAACCGTGCTTTGAATTCAATGACATCCATGATTTGATTAAAAAAATGATCCTCCTTATCTCACCGCAAAGCAATGCCAAAAACATTCAGATTATAAGCCAATTTGATCCTTACATAGGTCAGGTATGGATTGATTCCGAAAAAATGAAACAGGTTATTCTAAACCTCCTCTCTAATGCCTTGGATTTTACGCCGGAGGGCGGAAAGATTGAAGTCACAACCTCAATTCAACCTGATAGAGGGAATAAAAAAGTAATTAACATAGAAATCAAAGATAACGGGGTTGGGATTCCTCAGTCTACGATTGATAAAATCTTTGACCCTTTTTTCACTACAAAAAATAAGAGCAACGTCCACAATGGAACTGGCCTTGGTCTGTTTATTGCCTATCAAAATATGCAGCTCCACAATGGGGCTATTGTGGCAAAAAGCGGGCCCCATGAAAAGGGTGCGTCGTTTACCCTAACACTACCTGTTGATTCATCCTCAATGCAACCACATAGGCATAACATTTAATAATAATGAAAATAGGAAAGGTAAACATTTATCCAATAAGACTTCCATTTTCATTTGAATTTTCTAATTCCCTTAGAAAAAGATTGTCGGTGAATAACATAGTCGTGGAGATAGCTGCAAATCATGGCGAAATAGCAGGATATGGTGAAGGCGCACCCAGATCATATGTCACAGGGGAATCTCAAGATAGCGCAACTAAAAATATTATTCGATTGTTACGGAAAGATACATTTCCATGGGAGATCAATAATGTCTCCCAGATATGGAATTTTATAGACAGCCTTTATGATCGAAATGACCGCCATTCCGCTGTTTGCGCACTTGAAATGGCGCTTTTAGATGCACTGGCAAGGGAGGAGGGAAAACCCCTTTATCATTATCTACCACAAGACTACTTTACACCCAGGATTTACTATGGGTCCGTTGTGCCGCTGACAAGCAAAAAACAGGTAGCTGCTTTATGTGCCTCAGCTAAAGAAATGAGGATTAACAAGTTGAGACTAAAGATGGGTAAGAACTATGAACAAAATAAAGAAACTCTTGAGGCTGTTAAAATGGTTTTTGGGGATAAGTGTGATCTGAGAGTGGATGTAAATGGCGCATGGAATTACACAAGTGCAGTAAAACACATACCTCTCTTAAAAGACCACAAGGTCAAGGTTATAGAACAGCCCTTTGCACCTTTTGATAGCTGTATTTCTGAGTTTTCCGAACAAATAAAGAATCACGGCTTGGCTCTTATGGCCGATGAGTCGGCATGTTCATTGGCAGATGTTAAGCGCATTAATAAGGAAGGTTCTTATGGGATGGTAAACTTAAGATTATCCAAGTGCGGCGGATTTAGGAATTCAGTAAATATAATAAATTATTTGCGTTCAAATGGCCTGTCTTTTCAAATCGGCTGTCAATTGGGCGAATCAGGCCTTCTTTCCTCTGCAGGCAGGACGTTGGGGATCCTCTGTAGCGATGCCTTATACTATGATGGCTCTTATGACAAATTTCTGTTAAAAGAAAATATCACATATGAAAATGTATCCTTTGGCACCTCTGGCCTGGCAGGTCCGATGAGCGGCCCAGGACTTGGTGTAAATATCAACATGGAAAACTTACTCCGTCTGAGCAAGGGGCCTCCAACTGAAATAACACCTAATCATATTTAAAATCTATTGCATATAAGTGCAGGAAAGGATACAAAAAATGTTTTAGGCAAATTGAAAAAATCGGATACAGAAATGACAAGCAACAAAATATTAGAATCTATAAGGCAGCGAGTGGAAAATGAGCCATATGCCGAAAAAATAGGTTTGAAACTCATTAAGGTTGAGCCGGGATATGCGCTGGTGGAAATGGCCCTGAAGGATAATTTTAAAAACATATTCAATATGACACATGGGGGGGCTATTTTCTCACTAATTGATGAGGCCTTTGAGATATCAGGGAATTCTCATGGCACAGTGGCTGTTGCCCTTAATATGTCGGTTACCTTTCACAGGCCACCAAAAGAGAATGGGACACTGCAGGCCGAATCAAGAGAAATCTATAGGTCAAAAAAGACAGCCACTTATGAGATAAAGGTCACTGAAGGGAGTGGCGCCTTAATCGCCTCTTGCCAGGCGCTGGCATACAGAAAGCAAGACAAGCTCCCCTTTGATACTCTCTCATAACTTATAAGTTTCGTAACAGTTCAGGGTTCAGGGTTAGAGAAAAGACTGAAATTGGATCCCCGAAATGCTCGTAAAAATACGGGGTTTGCCATATTATCGCCAAGTACAATGTTCCAGATTTG
>JAYEMW010000488.1:0-1518 GCA_034718555.1 Thermodesulfobacteriota bacterium | reverse complement strand
GTATCAAATCGGTGATCTTGCATATACTGGGGAACCGGTTGAAGATTCAAAGATTGCGGTTCTGAAAAAGAAAGGCAGCTCTGAAGGGCTTATGTCCAGAGTTGAAGGGGACAATAAACTTAAAGGTACTAAAAAAATTATTGTTAAGGCCGGTAATGTCTTTATAGGAAAAGGAAAGATTGATAACAGAAGTATCCTTGCCATACCCATAATGAAACAGGGCCCCACTATTGATCATTTACTACTCCTTGATATCTGTTTTAAGGAGAAAATTAAACTCAAAGAAAAAATAAAGGCCCTTGGGGATAAGTTTATTCATATCAAAAATATTGTTGAGGAAACAGGTGTTTCATGGCAGGATAATTATTTGGATTTAATTGATATTGAAGTGCTTTTCGGAAAGTCCGCTGAGAAAATATCCGAATCTATAATATCTTCCATTTCACACAACTAATCTTAAATCCAGATATCGTGTTACTTATTGTCTGAACGAAATCCTCGAAATATAGTTTTCAAGTTTTGACCTTAAATTTTCAAGGCTTTGAAATTGCGCTGTTTTTTAATCCAAAATCCGCAATCCCTGCCCGACGGACGGCAGGCGGGTAAAATCTAAAATCGTGCCTGAACTGGCTTTTCGTTCAGGCACTTCTTAACTAACCGCCTGAAGCCAATGACTAAAACGCTCGTTTCTGAAATGACAGATATCCGCCATCAATTGGGATAGTATAGAAGTTACTGGGCCAGGCGCCACATCCATTATTCTTTCTTCGATTTTTTTTACTGGAAGCACTTTTACTCCGGTACGGCAGACAAAAATTTCATCAGCTTCCATAAGCTCTTCAGGCGATATTTGTTCTTCCAATGTCTTTATTCCTATAGCAGGAGCTGCCTCAAGCATAGACATTCTTGTAACGCTTGAAAGGATTTTTCCCAAAGGCGGTGTCTTAAGAACATTATCTTTGACCATGAAGATCGATTCAATGGAACCTTCCGCCACATAGCCATCGGTAGTCAGCAAAATGCCTACATTAAATCCCCTGCTAACAGCATCTTTCCTGGCCAACATGCCGTTTAGGTAATTGGAGCACGCCTTTGCCTGCACAGGAATGGTTGCGGGGTGAATCTTTCTCCATTTTGTGAAACAGATTTCAATGGGCTTGGCTTGATCAAGCCCCATATCATCTGTTTCCGGAATTCCAAAAATAGCCAGATCCAGCTTAGAGTCTAAAATGAGCGAAATAACGGCCTCTTCCCCATAATAAGCCAAAATCTTTATAAAACCACGTTTGATATTGTTTGCCTTAACAGATTGCACAACAGCATCTATTATTTGCTCTTTGTTGTAGGACGTTTCCATACCCAAAAGCTCTGCGCTCTTAAAAAGACGATCAATGTGCTTATCCATCCTAAAGGCAGCCGGGCCTTTTGGTCCAGGATATATTCCGAAGACATCGAATATTGCTGATCCCCTGCTAAAACCATGAGACATTATATGAACATTAGCTGACTGCCACGGGA
>JAYEMW010000487.1:0-1518 GCA_034718555.1 Thermodesulfobacteriota bacterium | reverse complement strand
CCAAGGAGTTCCGCCTTTTCGGCAATATCGCCAACATCTATGCCGGATGTATCTTGAAACCAGATTATAGGTAGCCTGTCTCTGCCGCAGAACATGACCATTTCATTCATTTTTATCAGACCTTCCCTGTATAGTTTGCCACCGATGCCCAGGTACTCACCGTCTGCGTAATGAGGGTAGTCTTTGCCTAAAAAGCCTTGACGATTGGCAATAACACCAACTGGAAAACCGTCAATCTTTGCAAGCCCACAATACACCTCAGGTCCATAGTCAGGTCTATATTCCATATGTTCACTTCCGTCAAACACCCTTGCCAGCACCTGTTCAATGCTGTATGTCCGTTTTTGATTAAAGGGAACAATCATATTAAGATCGTCTGCCGAGTAAACGGGCTCAGCAGGCTCCGCTACCCTGAAGGTTGATGGATCATATAGGGGCATGCCTGCCATGCATTTTTTTATGGCCTCAAGCACACCTTCCTCAGTATCAAACACCTCTCTCATGAACCCCGTTTCATCATGATGAACCTTGACTCCCCCGGGCGGGGCCTGCTTAAATTTTCTCGTTGCATCTATAAGGGTCTCTGCACCTTCAAGATCAAAGCCTCCTTTAGGCGCCATTCCGCTGACGATACCACCCCCGCCTACTGCCATATTGGATTTTTGATGAGCGAAAATAATTGCCGGGCTTATAGCATGGTATCCTCCTCCTGCCGGGTTGGTTCCGTACATACCGACAATTACAGGCACACCTTTTTGGATTAGCTCAGCGTGTCTAAAAAACGCCCTGCCTCCGGATCTCCGCCCGGCATATACTTTTTCCTGCTCGGTTAATTTTACACCGCTACAGTTAAGTATCCAGACAAGTGGAATATGAAGACGTTCCGCAATATCCTGGGCACGAAAAATATGCTCTCGCTGTCCAGGTATCCATGCACCTGCAAGTACCTTGTTGTCTGATGCAATTATTGATGCATATCTACCGGAAATTTTGCCAAGACCTGAAATAACACCTGTTGTTCCCTCTTGATTAAAATCAGGATCATACAGACTGTTCAGGGGTAAAAAGGTGCCTGGGTCGACTAAGAATTCGAGCCGCTCCATGGCTGTTTTTTCTCCCCTCTTATGAATTCGTTCATCCGGTAAACCTAATAGATGTTTATTTTCTATGGCCTTTTCCACCTCTTTCTCAACACCGGCTATAGTGTCGGCATTTTCCCTGCCTTGTGTTTTTTCGCTTTCCTTCAGCTCTTTCCCAAGTAATGTCATTTTTTCAAAATATTTTCTCATTTCAAAACACCTCCTATAATCTAAAATCTGCTATTCTCTGCTCAAGTGTTCCAATCAGGCCGGCTCTAAATCTCGGATCTCTGTAAAGATTGGCATCAGCTTTCATTTCTCGTTCAACAAAAGAGTTTTCCTCAAATGATGACAATTCATAATCTTCAAGAAGGCTGTTTAATGCTTCTATGGATTGTGGGGCCAATGGTCTTCCCATCCGGGAAATTGCCTCTTTTTC
>JAYEMW010000486.1:0-1524 GCA_034718555.1 Thermodesulfobacteriota bacterium | reverse complement strand
TGGAGAGAGAAAAATTTTAATCACCCTGCCCTGTTCCGTAATATTATATTCCACGTTCTGGGATAGAAGGGCAACAAGTCGAGTAGACAAAGGTCTGTCCTTGATCTTTTCAAGATGCAGGGTCTTAATAATCTTACTATCTAAGCCGGCGGGCTCAGTGAATTTCTCAGGGGTAATCGCATCTATGTCTACTATGAAACGAAGCGGCTGAGAAAGAGTGAGGGACGTATAAGTCGCAGGTTTTGAGTTAATTATCTCAATAACTATATCATTATCTGATGTGCCGGGGGCAATGCGTATTGATTCTATCTTAGGCGAGGATTTTTCCGTCATATCCGCTGCCTCTTTTGTTTCCGGCCCTGTCGAACAGCTAAAGGTAAGATAAATTAAACTCAGTGTGATAAACAGGAAATTAAATTTTCCTCTTTTCAGGAGTTTTCTCTTTTGCATGCAAGTTCTCCCTTAGTTATTTATTTATTGTTTTTTAATATTATCAGTAGATGGGAGTTTCATGGAAACGTCCCTAATAATTTTTTTTCCTTTTATATCCTTATAGTATTCCCTTATGGTCACCTCGTTTTTCGATATTCGAATCACCTTCCCCCTGCTTTTTCCTATAGGGATTCCAATCTTGATTATATGACCATCCCCTTTTGAATCCCTGATAAGGGCCCAATTTCCCTTGCCGGACAACACAATTGCAGAAACAGTTAATTGGGAAATGTCAAGTGTTTCAAGATATGTCCTCGGTTCTTCTTCTGTCTCCTCCCCTAACTCCTCTTTTATTGATATAAAAGATTTGAAGGGATCAATTTTATTGGTTGGATCATAAAAATAGACCACCTTTTCAATATCATCCTTTTCTGCAGACCCCTCATTTTTGCCATTAATGTCTTTAGAGGCATTGTTCTCGGATTTTTCCCGGACATTTTTTTCGACCTTCGGTATTTTAACGGTAATTTTTTCCGTAGCCTGGGCATTGGATATCCCAAAAAAAACCATTGCAAAACAAAACAGTGTGAATAAGGATATACTATTTTCCTTTCTTGGGAACATTTTTTGTCTCTGTTTTTTCTTTAAATCTATAAGTAACAGCCGTGCATCTCGTATGCAGATCAGCGCTGCCTTTTTTAACCGGTTTCATGGCTACATCAACAACATTAACAATTCTATCTAATTTTCCCACCTTATCAAAAAATACAGCAACTTCATGATAACCGCCGTTAACCTCTATGCTAACCGGTATTTCGACATAGAATTCTTTTGAAACCTCTCTTTTTGGACTGAACAAGATGAAATCTAAACGGGATTCCTTTCCTAACTCAGAAATTTTTTTTAAGAGCTCCGGTATCTCGCTTGTAGTAGGCAAGAGTTTAAGGGCAAATTCAAGCTCTTTTTGGGCATAAGCATAGTCTGCCTCTAATTTTTTTAGGTTTTTAGCCTTGATTTTAGCAAGGGCTATCTTACTTTCGATATTCGTAATCCTGACTCCAAGCTGGGTTATCTCCCTGGTCTTTGGGATAT
>JAYEMW010000485.1:0-7803 GCA_034718555.1 Thermodesulfobacteriota bacterium | reverse complement strand
CTGTAAATATCAAGTTGATCCATGTAATATTTGACCATGGGAAGGACATCGACTTTTTTCGTAATCACATCGATTTGATCCATAAATGACCTCCGGATATAGTTTTGAGTCTATTATGGATCGGAAATTCGTCAATGTCTACTAAAATCGACAATTTTTTAATTTACATGATATTTTATAATTCTAAAACTATGACCCCAAGGTGCGGAATGTAAGTTTTATGATATGGAGTGAAAAAATTACGTTATGTCAAATCTTAGTTGCATTTATCATCGTCATATTATAATTTTTCAGGGGTGTTTGTGAAGATAGAAATAATTGTAACCGTGAATACGAAATTTTAGAAAGGAATAATAAGATGAGATTATTAAAAAAGATATCGATGTTTATTTTGATTATCCTCATAATCTTAGTTGTAGGCATTTTTTCCATACCTCATTTCCTGAACCGAATACAGGATGAGGGAAATCTTGAACTTGCAGGGCTTAGGGAGCCGGTAAAGGTGTTGCGAGATAAAAAGGGCATGGCATATATTTATGCCGATAATATTCATGATGCAATTATGGCCCAGGGATTTGTGACGGCCCAGGACAGGCTTTTTCAGATGGAACTAACGAGGCTTTTTGCATCAGGGAGGATAGCAGAACTTGCAGGCGAAAAAGGAAAGAATATTGATATACGAATGAGAACAATTGGTTTTTATCGTAATGCAAAAAAACATGAGAAGATACTTAATCCTGAAACAAGGATGTTTTTTCAGGACTATGCCAAAGGGGTAAATGCATATATTCAAACCTGCCCTGATACCCATCACCTTGAATTCAGGCTTGCCGGCATAAAGCCCGGCCCCTGGACTGTTGCAGACTCGATTACCATAATGTATTACATGGGCTGGGACTCTGCAGCCAATATCCATGCAGAGATTATTGCACAGATGCTTGTGGATAAGGTCGGGCTGGAGATGGCCAGAGAGATTTTCCCGCTCAATAAAAATCCAGACGACCTTCAGGCAGGAAAAGATAGATACAGGGATGACTGCACTAAACAAGCCGGACTTAATCTACAGAAAGACAGTAAAATTATGTCTTATCTTGACGATGGAGCGCTTTGCGTGGGCAGCAACAATTGGACTACAGGGCGTCGTCTTTCAGCAAGCGGTAAGCCTATAGTTGCAAATGACCCTCACTTAGATTCGCGAGTTTTACCGGGTCCCTGGTATCCAAACGGCATTATACTCCCGGATTTAAGGGTGGTAGGTGTAATGATACCTGGTATCCCGGGAATGGTTGTTGGGCGAAATGATCGTATGGCTATTGGTGTGACAAATGCATATGGTGATGCCCAGGACCTTTATGTGGAGATCGTGGATCCAGATAATCCTGATAGATATATGGAAGGAGAAAAATCCCTCCCATTTAAGGTTATCGAAGAGAGTCTGAAGATAAAGTGCAAAGATGCCCCAGGGGGGTTTAGAGAGGAAAAGATTCAGATAAGGCTGACAAAAAGGGGACCTGTTATATCCGGTCTTTTGCCTGGACTTAAGACGGACAGGGTGATGACAATACGGTGGTCTCCCTTTGAGACCATGGGACCTTTTTTGGGAATTGAACGAATACTTCACGCCAGGTCTGTGGAGGATCTCCGAGAGTCATTGAGACATGCAAATTTTATTATGCTAAATTTTGTCTTTGCAGATGTAGATGGAAACATCGGCTGGCAGACATCAGGCAGCCTGCCGATTCGCTCTCAGGGAGATGGGTTGATCCCCTATGTGGTGAAAAATGGACATGATAACTGGACGGGCTGGATACCATATAAAGAGATGCCTCAGGCATCCAACCCTGAAAAAGGATGGATCGGCACCTGCAATCACAGGACAGTGACACGAGATTATCCTTATTACTATTCCTCCCATATATCATCGTCATACAGGTATGAAAGGCTCAAAGAATTGCTCAATGCGCCGGGGGTCAAGTCCCCTGATGACCATTGGCAGTTCCAGAGAGACACAATGAATCTCATGGCAAAGAGGGTAGCGCCTTTAATGGCCAGGGCACTTATGACCCATGAAGACACAAAAGAAATGGGGACAATTCTCTCTCAATGGGATTTTCATGACGATATAGAGAAGGTGGCGCCAACTATTTTCCAAAACATCTTAATAAAATTTGCATACATGGTATTTCAGGATGAGTTAGGAGAATATATTACAAAAGCTATGCTGGATAAATGGACGTTCTGGGAGGAAAGACTTGAACAGATGGTGATGAAAAACGAGAACTCCCACTGGTTTGATAATGTAGATACAGATGGTGTTACGGAGACCAGAGACCTTATATTTTATCAGGCGGCTGTGGAGGCGGTTAGAGAGCTTAGTTCCCGTTTTGGCGATAATCCTGCAAAATGGAAATGGGGAGAGGCCCATAAAACAGAATTTGTGAGCCCCATAAGACGGAGTGGATTTGGAAAAGGGTTTTTAGGCGGAGGCGCCCATCCGTCTCCTGGATCAGTGCAAACACTTTACCGGGGTATGTATGATTTTAATGATCCGTTTTATGTGACGGTTTCAGACTCTCTCAGGATGGTAGTTGACCTAAGTGATGATGACAAGGTGCTGGCTGTTCTGCCAGGCGGGGTCACAGGACGTGTTTTTAATCCCCACACAACAGACCAGATAGAAGATTTTTTCAGCGGAAAAAAGGTGTACTGGTGGTTTAGTGACAGGGCAATAAGGGAAAACGCCAAGGCTACTCTAATATTAAACCCTTAAAAATGCGGTAATTTTTTTCCCGTAAGCAGTTAACTTTTACGGATAGCTCCAACTTTGTTTATGGCTAACCATTCTCCTGAGGGAGAAATTTAGGCGGGAGATGGGACTGCCCCTGGATTTCCAGTAAATCAAGGACCATTAAGGTTGATGTGCCATGGGCTACAAGATTCCCCTTTTCATCTTCAATGGATGCCTCACCAAGACATATTGTTTTGCCTATCTTTATACTTTTACCTTTACATATAAGAAGACCCTTTGAAACAGGAGAAAGGTAATTGACCTTGAGCTCTACGGTTGTTAATCCTACAATTTCGTCTATGCCTGCATATACGGCCCAGTAAGCAGCCGCATCTATAAGGGAGGCGCATACTCCCCCATGTACTATTCCATAGGGCTGAAGATGTTTTTGTCCGGTCTCTATATCAATACGGGATTCCCCCCTATCAAGGTGCTTCAATTCCATTGACAGTAATACAATATAAGGGCTTGTATTGACTATTTTTGCTATAGCTTCTGTATGGGCAGGGTTGAATTTTTTTATGTCAGCCACCTCTTTCGCCTTTTATAGTGTTTAACATCCCTGTAGCTTTTTTTCTGGCCTACCTCTGTGAGGCCAAGATAAAATTCTTTGACATCGGCATTCTCCTTGAGCTTGTCTACTGTGTCGTCCAGGACTATCCTTCCGTTTTCCATTACGTAGCCGTGATCTGCTATGCTCAGGGCCAGGCGTGCATTTTGTTCCACTAAAAGTATGCTTACCCCTTCTTCCTTGTTTATTCTTTGTATTATTCTAAAAATTTCCCCTACAAGAAGGGGTGAGAGACCCATGGAGGGCTCATCTAAAAGCATTAATTTTGGGCTTGACATAAGGCCTCGGCCAATAACCAGCATCTGTTGTTCGCCACCGCTGATATAGCCTGCAAGGGTGTTTTTTCGCTCCTTAAGCCGTGGAAAATATTCGTACACCATGGCCATGTCCTGTTTCATTTTTGTCCTGCTCTTGTTGGTATGGCCGCCGGCAATTATGTTTTCGTCCACGGTTAGGTCTTCAAATACACGTCTTCCCTCCATCACCTGGAATATCCCCATGCGGACTATTTGCTCGGGATATTTTTTGTCTATCCGTTGGCCTTTGAAGTTGATAGATCCGTCAGTAACCTCTCCATCTTCAGATTTAAGAAGACCTGAAATGGCCTTAAGGGTGTTAACAATGCCTCTTTTGTAAATTCTTCAAGATTGGCTATGGCAGGATAAGCTCCCCATTTCAGGTATTCATCAAACAATCTCTTGATTTCGGCCTGTCCTTTCGTGGAGCCTGATCTGTATCTGAAATCCTTGAATCTCAGAAACTCAGCAAAGGTCAGCGGGTATATGGTAGAAGATATTGCCTTTCCCCGAAGTTCGGTTGCCAAATCATACTTCATCAACCTTGAAGAAGATCCCGTAACAATAACCTTCCAATTTGGATTTCGCGACAAATCAATGACAAATTCTTCCCATCCGGAGATCTTGTGAATTTCATCCAGTATAAAGAGCAAAGGCGTGCCTAATTCTATTTCCGGGTTGAGTTTTAAGAATGTTTGTTGAATGAGAGGGAGATCTGCTGCCTTCATACCGGACAACACAGGATTATCAAAATCCAGAAAGCATACCTGATCTATAGACCGGATTATCTTTTGCTTGATCATTTCATCTGCAGTCTGTAAGACGCGAAAGCTTTTACCTGCCCTGCGTGCCCCAATTACAGTAGAGACCATGTTGTCAACTAACTCCACCCTGCTCTCTCGTGGAACATATCCGGGAATGCCGAGTTCCTTGAAGTCTTCAATTTTTCTTTGTATTTCATGTTCGAACATCAGGAGTCTCGATAGAAGCTTATTTTATGACTGGTACTTAACCATTATATTGCCATATTACGACTAAATATTAGCCATAACATGCCCTAAAAGTCAAGTGTTTATGTCTGGCCTGGACAGCTATTAACCCGCATGCCTTTCCCCCTGCCTGTAAGCCATAAGATCTTGGCCTCCGGTTCGGAGAGAAGCAGGATAAGTTTAGGACCATTTCGGCTCCATACAATAGTAATTTTACATAAATAATCTATTAAAGAGATTACAAATAAAAACCTCTGTGGCTTTGGGTACTCCCACTGGGCCTTGGAGGCTGTGAGAGAAAATGATAACAGATCAATGTTTAGGGGTCATAACTCATGGATTCCTCCCGGACCACGTATCCGGTACGGGGCAGGCTCGATCCAGGATCAGCCGGAATGACGAAATGCAGCTTTTCAATGACTAAAAGCCAATAATCCCCAATGCCTTCCTCAATATCACCAGGGCATCACCCACATTAATCACTCCATCAGGATTTGGCTGTCCTTGAGCATCAAGGGGGGCAACATCTCCATGCTGTGTATCTTCCTGGGTGGGTTGGCTAAATGAAATATCAGTTTCTTGGTGTCAAGCGGCGAATTTCAGGATCTCAAATTCGACATTTGAACTCTTGGCATCATTAATGATTTCCTCAATCACACCGGCAACGTCATCTTCTAAAAAATATTCCCCGCACTGCTCGCAAACAAGCGCTGGAACGTCTTTGATTAGGATAAAATTATTTCCCACGTCAACGGGAAAATTCACCCTGCCATTCTTTATTTTACCTTTACAAAGAGCACAAAACATAGCTATCTCCTTCGTGTGTAAAAATTATTTTCCCAGGTTTTTGAATCAGGGATGTATGCTGTAATAATAAAAAGATAATTCTGGCCCATTGAACATACGACATGTAAAGGAGTGTTCTTATAAAACCCCAACATTAAAAAGCTTGGAAAGGGAAGGTCATCAGGATATTCTTCAATAATTATTGCATCTTGGAGGGCGACTTTTACTGAATTCCGTGAAATATCTCTTTCCAACATCCTCTTTAGCGCATGTCCACGCCATATAATTCGATTTTCTTTGATCTTCTTTTTTATATTCTCTTCAATATTCATTTTTGAATTTCTATGGAGGGTCTCTGTGCCTTTTTGCCTATCCCATTTTCGTGATATATTTTACAGTTGATTATGACAGAAAGCTAATTGTGTGTCAAAATTTTACATAAATAATCTGTAACTCAGGTGGTTAGGCTGAAGGTTGAAGACTTTTAGGAAAAACGGGAATACGGCTCGTTTTGTCGAAGATCCCGTTTACGGGGAAGCCATGTTTGGTGCGAAAACCTGCTCTTTTTCCACCAAAGTGCATTGACCGTGCTTTTTGGACCCCTTCAGCCTGACTACATGAGTAGAGCACCAGTCACAATAATGTATCGTAGAGATCACAGATAAAACCTCTTTGGCTTAATATGCTCTCTCTGGCGCTTAGGGCAGATGGGCAGGAGAGGAGGATGTGAGAGAAAAAAATGGTAATATATAAATATTTAAGGGTCATAACTCATGGATTGCGGCTTTCGCCGGAATGACGATATGTAGCTTTTCAATGCCTAAAACCCAATAATTCCCAATGCCTTTCTCAATATTACCAGGGCATCGCCTACATTAATCACCCCATCGGGGTTGGGCTGACCATTAGTGTCCAAAGGAGCCACGTCTCCATGCTGCATATCCTCCTGTGTGGGTGTCTCAAGGGTCAGGGCAAATCTGAGGGCCACCAGTGCATCACCTACATTCACAGTGCCGTCACGGTTACCAAGGGGGGCTATATCACCATCTGAATCATTACCATTACTTAACGGTGCTAATATAAAATATCTTGTAGTTGTACCGCCTTCACTGACCTCTACTCCGGGATAACTTGCTGAGGTGTAGCCAGGTTTCCGGGCTGTCAGACTAAATGTGCCTGCCGGATGGACCATAAGGTATGCCCCATCATCGAGGCTAAGAGCAGAGGCATTATTATCAGTTCTAATAATTGTTCCTCCAATTGATCCACCGGAATAGGCATTTGTTATGGCGCCTGTGATAAATCCAGGAAAGGGGGCGGTGGGTCTAAACACCTTAAGATCGTATTCTGTATTATCACCAAAAACACCTGGGTCGTACTGTCTTGTCATAGCATAGTATATGCCATCCTGTGTACATCTCCAGTTCATGAGTTCATCTTCACCCTCAATTCCCCAATTCCAGGGCCCTTTAAGTAAGGTTGTTCCATCTGTGTCATAGAGTTCAATAACCACATCACAATTGGCGCCGGGGTTACTTGTCTCAATCTCATAGATCTCCTCGGCTATCCCATAAAACTTAACCCAGTCTTTATCATTGGTATCGTGAAAATTGTGGTTCTGAGGATCTCCATTCAAGTTGATCACATTTGCCTGGCCAAAGGTGTCGTCTTGCTCATAATCATCCGGATCAGAACCCTGGGGCACAGTCACTGTCGTTGCCTTCGGCATGGATAAGGCCCCTGTGGTATCCGAGGCAAATATGGCTATGGTGTAGGTGCCAGGAGAGGTAAAGTTATTGTATGTGCCCTCATAACGATTACTGCCTTTTAAGCTTAGATCAAGGATAGGGAGATCTGTAACCGGATTATCGGAAGAACCTGGTGAGTAATCAGGTGGGGTTATTACCGCCCAGACACGGCTTATTCCATCTGCATCAATGACATTTTCTGCATAGATTAAGGCTGAGGTTTCTACATTTAATGTCTGGTCAGGGGATATACTGCCAATGACCGGGATATCCCCTGCAGATTTTGTTTCGTTTCCTATTTTAAGGGTCCTGACAATATCCCTGTCATCCTGTTCATTCCCAATGCCGTTTCCATTGCCATCAAGCAGGGGATTTTGGGGGTAGGTGATACCTATACTGTGTGCTGCATGATAAAAGGAATCATAGAGGCTGTCTCCATTAAACATTCTTGCCCAAAAGAGAAAGGAAAAGGAGATAGTGCCCTGGGAGCCGAATATAGCCTCTTCATCACTTGAGGCGCTGGTTGCAATGATTCTTTTCTTTCCAGGAGGAGGATCAAGGATGGGAATAAAGCTCCCTGATCTACATGCATCATAGACAAGGGTGACAGTTCCAGGTATGGTAT
>JAYEMW010000484.1:0-7840 GCA_034718555.1 Thermodesulfobacteriota bacterium | reverse complement strand
CCCTTTTTCCTCAACTCTTTGTCATGCTCAAAAAATTATCCTCGGAATATCAACCATATACCTGCGGTAATTTTTTTCGCATTCCTCGATTTGAGAAAAAATTGCTATTCTCGGACAGCCTCCTATCTTTTCGTTCAGGCACTATTTGCCCTGCCCTGCTTTTCCATTGATAATGATTTTTTTTACCTCGCCTATTTTTATAGAAAAGAGACCATAGGAAAGCCTGCCATAAAAAATGCCATCATCATCCATTTTTAGCTCTACTTCAGCCTCTTTTTTCATAATAACGGTTGCGAATTGATTGCCGTCTTTTTTAAAAAAATTCATACACTGGATATTGGTAAATGGTATGGAAATAAAACCTCCACCACGTTTACCGGATACAAAGGTTAAACCGTCATGGCTGAAAGAAGTAATGTCGGAAGAAACGTCATTTTGGTCAATGATTTTAGCAGAGAAATTATCATCCGGTTCAGGAATTTTATTAGTAATTCCTTCATCAAATGATCCCATGCCAAATAATGAAAATGTAAAAATAACGGCTAACAAAATGCCTGTGGCCTTGCTAAATGTGTTTTTCTTTACTGACATGAATATTTTCCTCCTCCTTAAGGTACTTAATAAGCGAAAGGATTTCTTCCCTGCAATCAGGGACTACGGATATTTCTATCTTTCCATCGGCTGGATCAATAGTTCTTACATTGGCCATGCCATCATAAGATTCTATTATCCATTGAAAATAACATATTTCTTTTCTTGGTATGCATAAGGTAATTTTATTAGTTTCCATTACCATAGGAAGACTCACCCCATTTAAGTTTTGTCCTTAAGATTTCAAAATAGTCCTGGCTTGGGGATTTAATCAGTTTTAATTTTTTATTTGATTTTGAAACAATCAGTCGATCTTTAGGCATAAAATCAAAACCAACCTGACCATCAAATGTAAGGGTAACTTCCTCACTATTTTCACCAACTGTAATCTCAATTGTTGATGTATCAGGAAGGATTATAGGCCTGTGAGCTAAGGTGAATGGACATATTGGCGTCAAGATCAATGCCTCTAAATTCGGGTAGAGTATAGGCCCTCCTGCAGAGAGATTATAGCCTGTTGAACCTGTAGGGGATGAAATAATAAGGCCGTCTGCCTTGAATGTGGTGAGAAAGGTATCGTTTATAGATACACTCAGGTCAATAATCCTTGCCAGTGCCGCCTTGTTTATAACCACATCATTTAAAACTGAAAATACACATTTCTCCTCATCCCCCCTCAGGACCCTTGCCTCAAGCATGAGTCTGTTTTCAAATATTAATGTCTCTCCTTCGATAATTTTTTTTATATCCTTATAAAGATTTTTTAACGGCACCTCTGTTATAAAGCCTAACCCTCCAAGATTGATGCCTAAAATCGGAAGACCATATCGTCCAATCTTTCGTGCAGCGCCGAGTAAAGTTCCATCTCCACCTAATACAATTACCAAGTCAACACTTTCCGGAATACTGGTCTCTTCCTCAAGGCATTGGCTTAGAAGGGCCTTGGACGCCATCTCCTCTGTAAAAACATTCACACTCATTGTCTTAAACCATTCCTTTAGACGCTGGCATTCCATTCTTGCCGGTTCAAAGTCATGTTTAAAAATAATTCCTACGGATTTAAGTTGGATCGTCATTATTTCTTTGCCGCTTTTTTAAAATTCATCTTGTTTCCTTGCCAATTACAAACCATTCATCTGTTAAATCTGATGTTGTATCAACAATGAGGTGCATAATATGCAGAGATGGATACAAGCTTTTCAGTTCATCTAAATTAACTGTTTCAAACTTATTTTTATTATTTAAATAGGCCTGCTCAGTGAGGGCGTTTGATTCATAGTGCTCTTTTGTCCTCTCTGATATTCTTCTTAAGGATACCTCTTTTGGGCATTTAGTTTCCTGGATAACAAAAATTTTGCTGTGTTTTGCAGCTACCTTGGCCGCCCTTTTTCTGAGTGACTGTGTTATAAAGGTGGCATCTAAAATTATCCCCTCACCTTTACCTGCAAGAGTATCGGCCATTAAAAACATTTCATCATAAACAAGCTCCCTTTTTCCCATATTCGAGGCGACCTTTTCGTCAAAGATGTCTTCATTTTTTAGCACTTCGAGTCTGATCAAATCTGTTCTTAATATTTCAAAACCCTTTAATTTAGATATCACCTCAGTAGTTTCTGTTTTATAAGACGCAGGCAGACCACATGCTATTAGTAAGGTGTCAGAATTTAATTCCTTTTGCATAAAATTTACAAAATTTTCTCTCATAATTGACCTATTCTCCCAATAAGTAAGCAGTAAGGAGTAAGGTGACTTCTCAATAAGTCCGGGCACTTTAGAAAAAATCCCCCTTAATCCCCCTTTTCAAAGGGGGAAGCTACAGGAATACCCTGCCTTATTGAGAAGTTAGGGCTCACTCAAAAATAACTTCACATTTCAGACGCCGATGCATCCCGCCTAACTGCGTTGTGAAAACTCGGAATATACCTGATATTCCTGTGTTTCCACGCCTTGTTAGACGGGTGCCTCAACGCCTGAAATTGCGAACTTATTTCTTCGTGAACCCTTACGTATTAAGCAGCAAAAAATATCCCTGCTTCAATGCTCTCTACTCCTTTATACACGCTTTTACTCTATATATGATCTGGCAAGTTTGAAATATTTTTGTGATGTTTGTATGGCATCCTCTTTTTTTTCTTCATTAATATTGTCATCGTCAAGCTGGAAACTATTCACCTTCCCCCTTACATAGGCCCTGTAAACCTTATAAAATGTGATTAGAGAATCTACGCCTGATTCAAGCCCTGACTCATTATAAAAGCGCCACAGTTTTTTAGAAAATTCATATCCACCATGATACTCGAGATCCATCAAAAGGAATGCAATATCAGAGACAATATCAGTATACCTAAACCTATCATTAAACTCAATACAATCAATTATAGGAATACCCTCTGCAAGATATATATGTTCCATATGAAGATCACCATGGCAGTCCCTTATTTTTTTTTGCTTTATACGATTAAGGAAAAGGTCTCCATTTGATTTATAAAAATTTTCCGTCCATGATTCAAGGGCGGAAAAATCACTTTTTTCAATTGTTTTTCCAATATATTTTCTGGTTTGCGCAAAGTTTTCATCTGTATTAATCTTGAATGTCTCCGGCCTTCCGAATTTACTTATTTCATTTGAATATTCAGCAGTTGAATGAAAGTTTGAAAGTATTAAAGCAACTTTCTTTAGATGCTCATCTTTAAGCTTTCCTTTAAGAAATACAGACTTCATGAGCATTTCATCTGGAAGTCTTCTCATTTTAACTGCATACTCTACAACCCTGCCCTGCCCTCTTCCCATTGTATAGTTTCCCTTTTCATAGGTTATGGGCAATACATCAATGTACACATCCTTTGATAATCGCCTGTTAAGGATGATTTCTTGTTGGCAGTAATATTCTCTTTTTTTAAGGGTGGAAAAATCTAAGAAACCTAAATTGACCGGTTTTTTTACCTTGTACACAAACTCATCTGCTATAAAAACAAAGGAGATATGAGTCTGTACAACCGATACGGATTCTGTTTTATCTGGAAGACAAGTCGGATTTGAAAGATCTTTTAATATTGAAGACATACGCACCTTTTTTTTAAGATTATATAAGCTTTAGTTGTAACCGTTCACAGGTTCAAGGTTCAAGGTTCAAGGTTCAAGGTTCAAGGTTAACCGTTTTACGCTTTTTCCCTTAGCCATTGATTTCATTGTATTAATACCACAAGAGCTCAACTTCTGAACCGTTAACCTTTTAATCCCGCCAGGGCGGGATTGGAAACAGAGCTTCGTGTCCAAAATATTACAGCATTATACGCTATAAATTACGAGGTCTGTATATATTAATGTTACAGGGTGAAAGGGTCAAGGATAAAATAGTGACGCCTATCCGAAGGTTAAAACAATTACCTTTTTCTTTTGAATGCTATTTTTTGCACACTTAAACAATATTGACTTTAAAGCTTCACTAATTTAAATAGATAGTATCTGTTCACGGTTCAGCGTTCCGCCCGCCACAAAAACGGCGAATAAGTGTTAAAAAAATTATAATTATATTGGAAAAAGTAAATGGTTGAAACAATAAATGAGACTATTGATTTTATAAAAGGTAGGGTAAACAGGAAACCTCTTGTTGGAATAATAACAGGCACTGGACTTGATTCAGTTACGGACAGTATGGATACTGAACAAGAAATCCCTTACAAGAAAATACCCAATTTCCCACAATCAACGGTTCCAGGCCATGCAGGTGTGCTTCTCTCCGGAACTATAGGCGAAAAAAATGTAGTTGCAATGAATGGGAGATTTCATATTTACGAGGGGTACAACGTTGCTGAAGTTACATTTCCAGTGAGGGTTATGGCTCGCCTTGGTGTTAAGTACCTTTTTATTTCAAGCGCTGCCGGCGGGTTAAATCCACGATTTAAACCAGGTGAACTGATGCTCGTCTTAGATCATATTAATTTGACCGGGAATAACCCACTTATCGGGAGGAATTTAGGGGACACTGGATCAAGATTTCCAGACATGTCCCAGGGGTATAATAAGAGTCTCATATCCCTGGCAGGGAAAAAGGCAATGCAGGAAGGAATCAGGATTAGCAGCGGTGTGTATGTTGGTATAACAGGGCCAAGCCTTGAGACACCGGCAGAGACAAGATTTTTTAGAAATATTGGTGGTGACGCAATAGGCATGTCAACGGTTAATGAGGTTATTGAGGCAGTTCATTGTGGGCTAAAAGTTCTGGCAATTGTAGCCATCACGAATATCAATCTCCCAGATTGTATGCAGGGCACATCTATTGAAGAGGTAATGTCTTATGCGGGAAAAGCATCTCCAGACTTAGCAAGGTTGTTTGCAGAAATAATAAAAGGGATTGAATAAATGATCGAGGCGGATATTTTAATACATAACGGAACCATACTGACAATGGATAAACATGGAACAGTTATCCCAAATGGTCTTTTATGTATATTAGGTGATAAGATAAATTATATTGGAAAAAACAATAATGAATCAATAAGCGCTAAAAGGGAGATGGATGCTGAAGGCGGTCTTATACTTCCCGGCCTTATTAATAGTCATACCCATGCAGCCATGACTCTTTTTCGAGGTTTGGCGGATGACCTTCCCCTTATGGAATGGTTAAACGCGTATATTTTTCCCGTTGAAGGAAAGATGAATGGAGATTTTGTAAAGACAGGGGCATTATTGGCATGTGCAGAAATGATAATGTCCGGCACAACAACATTTTGCGATATGTATCTATTTGAGGAAGAGGTAGCAGAAGCTGCAAAAGAGTCTGGAATGAGATGCCTTGCCGGAGAGGTTCTTTACGATTTTCCCTCGCCAAATTACGGCACTGTGGAAAATGGATTCACATACACGGAGAACTTAATCAACAGATGGGAAAATGATCCACTTATTAATATAGCAGTGGAACCACACTCTGTATTTACCTGTAGCGCAAAACTTTTATTGAAGGCTAATGAACTGGCCCTTGAAAAAGACGTTCCTCTTATACTTCACTTAGCGGAAACAAGGCAGGAACTGATAGAAGTGGAAAAGAAATTTGGGAAAAGACCTGCTCAATATTTGAGAGATCTTGGCATCTTAGGCCCCCACCTCATTTTGGATCACTGCGTATATATAAACGAATCAGAGATGGCATTGCTTTCAGAAAATAACGTATGTGTAGTTCATAACCCTGAGAGCAATATGAAACTTGCGTCAGGTATAGCTCCAGTGCCTGAAATGATTGCAAAAGGCATAACTGTTGGTCTTGGCACGGATGGATGCGCCTCCAACAATAACCTTGATCTCTTTGGTGAGATGGATATGGCTGCAAAACTGCACAAGGTAAACAAGTTAGATCCTACTGTTATGGATGCCAAAACCATTATTGATATGACAACAAAAAAAGGCGCCAAGGTTCTTGGACTTGAAAATAAAATTGGCTCTTTGGAGGTCGGCAAAAAGGCTGATCTCATAATAATTGACATAAACAAACCGCATCTTACCCCTATGTATAATCCCTATTCACATATTGTGTACGCAGCAAACGGGCATGATGTGAAAAGTTCCGTTATAGATGGACGGATTGTCATGGAGGACAGGAATCTTTTGACATTAGACGTTGAAGGCGTGATGGAGAGGGCAAGGGAAAAGTCTAAAATGGTAAGGGAATGGGTAAAAAGGGAGTGAAACCATCCTCTTTCAAGTTTCATTTCCCATATATATCATGCAAACATATTCAGATGAGCTTTATCCGGGGGAACATACCCTGGCGGAATCATACGGATTAATTTACCTTCAGTGTTATATACACTCACGGTTAATTCTCCATCTGTGACCTCTATTTTTCGTGTTTCCCCACCTATCCTTGTTTTTTCATTATTATTCTCATTTTTTTGGGTTGCATCAAGACCTATTTTTAAGTCGCTGTTAAAATCCTTTTTTACTTCCGGATCATTATGGTTTTTATTTAATTTATGAGTGGTTTGATTCGTTGACTTAACTTCTGAAGGGTATACACCTCCATTAGATCGCCTAATGGTTGGGACATCAGTTAATGCTGTTGTATGTATTGAATTTACCACCTGAAAGACCTTTTTAGAATTTTAACTGCTCATATAGCTTATCGACAGGTTATAAAAAAAACTTAAATAAAAATAGGTAAAACTATGGACAATTGCATTTTTTAAAAATTTTCCTTGACATATGAAAGTTATTTCTCTAAATATTTTTCCTTGGAAATCGGAAGAAAATCAACTTTTCACACAAACTGTAATGTTTTGCAGAGGCTTGTGATAATCAGGAGGTGGATATGATCCATGTTGAAAATCTTACTAAATATTATGATGATCTCTGCGCAGTGGATCAAATAAATCTTGATATTCAAAAGGGTGAAATCGTAGGACTGCTTGGACCGAATGGAGCCGGCAAAACAACCACTATGAGAATGCTTACAGGATTTTTAAGTCCCACGTCCGGCGGTATACATGTGAAAGAATATAATATCCGTGAGAATTCGCTGGAAATAAAAAGATTGTTAGGCTACCTTCCTGAGTCTGCCCCCCTATATAAAGATATGGTAGTATACGATTACTTGAACTACGTGGCAAATATACGGAGCATTGCCAGCAAGGGAAAAATTTCCACAATCCGTAATCTTGCCGAGCTTTGTGGGATAAGAGAGGTTATGCATAAGCCAATCAATGAGCTTTCCAGGGGTTATAGGCAGCGGGTTGGGCTTGCTCATGCCATGATGGGAGATCCGGAAATATTAGTGTTAGACGAGCCCACCTCCGGGCTCGACCCAAATCAGATTGTAGATATAAGGGAGATAATCAGGCAAATCGGAAAGGAAAAAACTGTTATTCTATCAACACACATCTTAAGTGAGGCAGAGGCCACATGTGACAGGGTTGTAATTATTAATAAGGGAAAAATTGTTGCAGATGGCACTATGGAATCCCTTAAGGAATCTGCGGGCTTAGAAAATTTTATTAATATTTCACTCAAAAACGCCGACTTCAAGACTGTTGAAAAGGAATTAGGCGCCCTTGACGCAATTGAAGGGATAGTCCTTGCTGGTGAAGAGGGAGATATTTTGGATGTGCGGCTTAAATGCAGCTCATCCCACGACCCCAGAGAAGAAGTATATATGAAAATCAAGCAAAAAAGCTGGATTTTATTAGAATTTCAGCGGGAAACAAAAAGCCTTGAAAATGTTTTTCGAGAAATTACCAGGGAGAATTAACGTGATACA
>JAYEMW010000483.1:0-34633 GCA_034718555.1 Thermodesulfobacteriota bacterium | reverse complement strand
GTTATTTATCAAACTTGGCGGAACCGGTTGTGCTCCGATATGCATTAACCGCCATTGGGCCAATGTATAATCTTCAAGCCTAACATCCCCATTTTCTATTGCCAATAAAATATCCTGGGCCCAGGGAACTAACAACCAGACTACGGTTACCTTTTCCTCTGACACAGCCTCTAATATCCATTCAGGTTTAATTCCCTTAAGGATAACCGCCTTTGAGCCAACTATAAAGTGACCAAACCAGTGCATTTTGGCGCCTGTATGATAGAGTGGAGGAATCAGTAAAAAATTATCCCCGTGGATTTGATTGTGGTGTCTATTTTCAACTATACAGGCTGCCTCAAGGTTTCTTTGTGTCAATAGTATCGGCTTTGGCGTGCCTGTAGTTCCAGAGGTAAAATATAGGCCGGCTTCATCCTCAATGCCTATTTCAATTTCAGGATTTACAGATGAGCTACCCCTTAAAATATCTTCATATTTTTCTGCATATTCCGGGCAAAGATTATCTGGGCCGACAAATATGCAATCCTCGATTGTCTTAAGATCTACCCTTATATCATTTATTCTTTCTATAAACTCCTCTCCAAAGATTAAAGCCTTGCCCTCTGCAATTCCGGCACATAATTTTATATCCTGGGAAGAGAATCTGAAATTTAATGGGACTACCCATGCCCCTGTCCTTAAAATACCAAAGTATGCGGGCAGCCATTCAATGCAGTTCATCATAAGGTGAATTACCCTATCCCCCTTTTTAATGCCCTTTGCAATAAGCGCATTGGCAAAACCGTTTGCCTGGTCATCGAATTCCTTCCATGTTAACTCCTTTCTTGTATCATTGCCTGGGTCCCGTTCAATAATGGCGATCTCATCGCCGTACATCCTTGCATTTCTTGCCAAAATATCACATATAAGCATTGTCTTATCCCCCTATGATAAAATTTTTCTTTTTTATTTGACAAAAATATTGTATAAATATATATAACTAAATAATGGCTAAATATAGCTATAGCATAATTACTCACAATAAAGTCAAGACTCTATTTGTGAAAAAATACCTAACATAGAAAATTATATTATTCTATATATATGTTTAGATAAACCATCTTTTGATAATATTTTAATTTCAGTTAGATGCCTCCAATAAACAAAGGTTTAAGAGGGTAATTATTTACCCTTAGTATGGTTGCCCTGCCAGGGCAATCTATTCGTTAATATTACAATTTAAAAAAAAAGGGGGGGGTTGTTATGAAAAAAGTATTTTTTGTTGCACTGATTGCAGGTTTTTTGTGCTTTGGTCTTGGTACTTATGCATGGGCAAAGCCTATAAAGGTAGGGGCTATAATAAACCTTACAGGACCGGCCTCTACATGGGGGCAGTTCCACGCCAAGGGTCATAAAGATTACTTCAGGTATGTGAATGAGGTGAAGGGAGGAATTGGGGGTAACAAGATTGATCTGACTATAGTTGACCATGCCTACAAGGTTCCTGAGGCAATCAAGTATGTAAAAAAGTTTTGTACATCCAACAAGATGGATATGCTGGCAACATGGGACGCAGGCTCCGGCATAATGTGCAAGCCAATCATTCAGAAATACAAGATACCTAATATTAATTATTCCACCTACCAGGGAATTTTAAAGGCACCGGTTGACTATGCATATCTGCCCTTTGGCAGTTACGTCATGGATTCATATGCCGTCTTGGAATATATCAGGACCATACATAAAGGTCAGGATGCCCCAAAGGTCGGCCTGCTCACCTATAATAGTGCATACGGAAAGTCTATCCATGCACCATCAAAGGAATATGCAGAGAAAAACGGCATTAATATTGTTGCTATTGAGCAATTTCCCGCAAAGACCCTTAATCTTGACACCGAATGTCTACGCCTTCAAAAGGCAGGCGCCGAGTACATTTTTATGCAGTGCCTTCCATCTGCCATCCTTATGGCCCTTGAATCAGCAGACAGGGTGAAATATGACGTACCCTTTTTTGGAACATGGACATCCACTGATCCCAACTTTTTTACAAGGGGCAAAGGGCTTATCAGGGATAGAATGCATATGCAATTTCCTGGTGGGCTTCCTGTTGATGGAGTACCTGGGATGAAGGTTATGGAGGAATTATGGAAGCGCTATAAGACAGTAACCAAATTTGACGCCTCGTACTGGGAAGGTGTGTCCATTGCAATGATTATGGAAAAGGCATTCCAGACAGCCAACGATAAATTCGGAAAGGTTAACAGTGAGACTATAAATCAGGCCTTGGAAACATTCAACAATGTGGATTTTGGCGGGGTTATACCTAATATTACATATACAAAAACAGATCATAGTGGTTCATTTACTGCAAGGATTGTCAAGATTAACGAAGACCAAACCTACACACCGCTCACCAACTTTTTCATTCCTGGAAAAGAGCGGGTAAAACTTTTGAAAAGGTAATAAATGAAGGCTTTTAGAGGTCAACCAAGTATCTTCACCTCCAGACAGCCCGAAGATAAAAGGGCAGAACTGGAGGTGAATAATCTATCATTGCAATTCGGCGGCGTTATAGCCATTGATGATGTGGACATATCCGTGCATACGGGGGAGATTTTGGCGGTAATCGGCCCAAACGGGGCCGGAAAAACCAGCCTGCTGAACAGTATTACCGGATATTATAAACCGCAAAAGGGCAGCATCATCTTCAACGGGCAGGAAATCACCCATATGTCTACCCATCACCTTACCAGGCTGGGCATTGGAAGAACGTTTCAGAACATTGAACTCTTCCCGGGCATAAGCGTTCTTGAGAATATGCTTTTAGCGAGGCATGTTCATACCAGCTATGGTGTAGGTTTAGCATCTTTTTTCCTTCCATCGGTAAAAAGAGAAGAAGTAAGCCACCGCAAGATCTTGGAGGAATTGATAGATTTCCTTGAAATGCAGGCAATCAGAAAACAGTTAGTAGGTTCTCTGCCCTATGGACTGCGTAAGAGGGTAGAGTTAGGGAGGGCATTGGCCTTAGAGCCTAAATTGCTGATCCTTGATGAACCGTTTGCAGGCATGACCTTGGAGGAAAAGGAAGATATGGTGAGGTTCCTCATGGAGTTAAATGAGGGATGGGGACAGACCATGATACTTGTTGAGCACGATATGTCCGTTGTTATGAGTATATCTCAAAAGGTTGTGGTGTTGGATTTTGGAAGAAAGATAACAGAAGGCCCACCGGAGATTGTTCAGGATCATCCCCAGGTAATCAAGGCCTATCTTGGTGATGCAGTTAAAATTTAAGATTAGCAATCTAAAATTATAAGTTGAAGACCACTAACAGCTAATTGTTAATTGAGCAAGGTGCTTAGATTGAAAAAAATAAATCGCTTAGACAAGCAAATATTATCTGACCTTACAAAATATACATTGCCACAGGTATTAGCAAAACAGGCCCAGGAATTAGGAACAAAAGAAATAGCCGTCCGGGAAAAAAGCTTTGGCATATGGCAGGCCTATAACTGGAATGACTACCTTCAATATACTAAAAAGGCAGCCTTAGGGTTGGCAACCCTTGGTTTAAAGAGGGGTGAAAATATAGGTATAATAACCAATAATCACCCTGAATGGCTCTTTGCTGAATTAGGGGCTCAGGCCCTTGGCGCAGTAACCTTAAACCTGTTTTCATCTGCAATCGCAAAAGAGCTTTCCTTTGGCTTAGGTCGAGTGCAGGCGGCCTTTGTTATTGCAGAGGACCAGGAACAGGTTGATAAGCTTATCGAGGTTAAAGATGACCTATCATTTGTTCGTAAGGTAATTTATATTGACCAGACAGGCATGAGGACCTATACCGAAAATGAGTGGCTTATCAGTTTCGAGAAATTGTTAGAGCTTGGGGAGGATTTAGATAGAAAATCACCAAATTTCTTTTCAGACGAGTTAAGCAAGGGAAAACCGGATGAGATAGCGCTGATGATTATGACCTCCGGGACCACGGGGCTCCCAAAAGTGGCCATGATCAAACATAAGAATTTCACTGAAATGGCGAGAAAATGGCTTGAGGCGGCCCCTATCGGTGTTGGAGATAACTGGATTTCCATTACCCCTCCGGCCTGGATTGTTGACCAGATGTGGGGTGTAGGAATAACACTATGCGGAGGCATGGTCATGAATTTTCCAGAGACACTTGAAACAGCAGTAGAAGATTTTAGGGAGATTGGACCAACTGTCATCATTACTGCCTCCAGGTTCTGGGAAGATCTTGCCTCAAAGATCAGGGTTAAGATAAGTGATTCGAGTTTCATTAAACGTTTTATGTACAATACCTGTATGAAAATTGGAGGGGCGGTTGTTGGCAGACAGTCCCAGAAACAGGAAGTTCCATTCTATTTAAACTTGCTTTACAGGGTAGCATCCCGTGTTATATTCCAGCCACTCATGGACCGTATCGGTGCCTCCCAATTCAGAGGCGCTTACACAGGAGGACACCCAATTAGCCCTGACGTGATAAGGTTTTTCAGGGCCAATGGACTAAATCTAAAGCAATGTTATGGACTTACCGAGTCAGGTGGTATATTTCAAGTACAACCTGACAATGAGGTTAAGTTAGAGACTGTCGGCATTCCATTACCGAGAACAGAGGTAAAAATAGGGGAAGACCAGGAAGTTCTTGTTAAAAGCGAATCTAATTTTGCAGGATACTATCAGGACCTGGAGGAGACGTCCAAAACTATAAGCAATGGATGGCTCCACACAGGGGATGCTGGATATATAGATGAGGACGGACATCTTCTCATTATTGGAAGAAAAGAAGAGATAATGAGGACTAAAGAGGGTGAGGCCTTTTCCCCTGATTTTATCGAAACGCGGCTAAAATTCAGTCCCTACATCAAGGAGGCGGTAATATTTGGAGAGGGTCAACCTTACATAACTTCCTTTATGAATATTGACTTTGGAAATGTAGGGAATTGGGCGGAGGAAAGGAAGATACCATATACAACTTATACCGACCTAACCCAGCAATCCGAGGTGGAAGACCTTATTAGGAAAGAGATCAGAGAGGTTAATACTCAGTTGCCGGAGCCTATGCAACTTGTTTATTTTATTTTGCTGTATAAATTACTCGATGCCGATGATGAGGAATTGACCAGGACAGGCAAGGTAAGGAGAAAATTTGTCTTTCAGCAATACAAAGACCTTATAGATGCCATGTACTCAGATAAAAAGGAATTAGAGGTAAAGGGTAAGGTTAAGTATAGAGATGGGACAGTTGGTACGATTGAAACTACCGTCAAAATACTTAAGGTCTAATGAATATTGTTATTAGTTAACTATTAAACCCAATAATAAAAGCGGGAGCTTTTTTATGGAATTCTTTTTTCAAATACTTATAAACGGCTTATCCTTAGGTTTTCTTTATGCACTTGCAGCGCTTGGCTTTGTCATGATTTTCAAGTCGAGCAGTGTGCTAAACTTTGCACACGGTGAATTAATGGCTATAGGCGCATTTCTATTCCTTGTGCTTACAACCTGGGCAAAGCTGCCTATTTGGCTGGCATTTATATTGACCCTCGCAGGTTCCTTCTCCCTTGGATTTATAATTGAACGATTTTTCTTGCGGCCACTGATTGGCGAGGCCCTTATTGAGGTAATCATGCTAACGGTTGGTCTTGCCATCATGCTAAGAGGATTGATGTTGTTTATATTTGGTGGTGATATACATAGTTATCCCGATTTTTTGCCGGAGTCTCTTACATTTCAATGGGGAGCAATTGAAATACCAGGGGTTTATGTTGCTACCTTTATAGTAGGAATAATTTTTCTTGGGCTCTTTGGCTTTTTCTTCAAATATTCGTCTCAGGGGATATACATGAGGTCAGTAGCGGATAACCAGCCTGCTGCCATGGCCTTAGGTGTACATGTTAGAAGGGTGTTTGCCCTATCCTGGGCTATTGCAGCCTTGGTATGTGCTATAAGTGGAATTGTCCTTGGCATTATTAATGGAATTAATGTTCACGAGGTAAGCGCTATAGGACTTAAGGTGTTCCCCGTAGTAATCCTTGGAGGCCTTGACAGCATTGGCGGGGCTATTATTGGGGGTCTCATCATAGGGCTTCTTGAGACATTTACAGGCGGATATATATCTACTGGATTGAGAGAGGTTATTCCCTACATTGCCCTGATTATAATATTATTGATCAAACCCTATGGTCTTTTCGGACTGGTAGAGATTGAAAGGGTTTGACGATTGAAAATTGAAAATTGAAAAGGTGTAAGTGATGCAAAACCTTCGGTTCCACCCCTGCGGAAATTTTAACGAGTCATATAAACAGGAACTCACGATATTTGAGACTGACTTTGGAAGGCTGTCTATGCTTGCTGGGCTTATCCTGCTCTTTGGTGTTGTCCCATTTATAACCAGTGAATATATCCTATATATTTTAAATATAATCGGTATTTATGCCATTGCCGCCATAGGTCTGAATCTTCTCATTGGTTATACGGGACAGATTTCGCTTGGCCATGGCGCTTTTTTTGGGGTAGGCGCATACGCCGCTGCAATTTTGACTACCAGGGCCGGTATCCCATTTATAATTGCCGTTCCTGCGGCAGGATTTATCACCGCCCTTGTAGGCATGATATTCGGCCTACCTTCCATCAGGCTGAAACACCTTTACCTTACCATTGCAACCCTTGCAGGCCAGTTTATTCTTGAGTATGTATTTGTGCAATGGGAGAGCCTTACCGGAGGGGCGGAGGGTATAAGCGTTACTACGGCGAATATTTTTTGGATAGACTTAGGTTCTGACAGAAACTTTTTCTATGTGATATTTATATGTTTTGTTTTGATGGCCTGGATCGCTGTAAATTTGATAAGAACAAGATACGGAAGGGCCTTTATTGCAATCAGGGATAATGACCTGGCCGCTGAAGGAATGGGAATACCAATTTTTCCTTACAAACTCCTGTCATTTGCAATCAGCTCTTTTTACGCAGGTTTTGCAGGGGCCTTATTTGCCTATTATATGATGAGCATAACCCCTGAGCCATTTAATCTTTGGCTCTCTATAGAATATATTGCAATGATTATAATTGGAGGCCTGGGGAGTATACCGGGAGCGGTATTTGGCTCCATATTCATTGTCACCTTGAGTGAGGTGTTGAGCTATGCCGCTGAGATTCTCATGAATTTAGGGACTTCTACGGCTGTAGGGATAACCATAGCCCCATTGAGAGAATTTGTATATGGCCTTGTTATTGTCTTATTTATTATCTTTGAACCAAAGGGATTGGCAGAGGTGTGGCGAATAGTACGCTCAAGCTTCAGGCTCTGGCCTTTTTCATATTAAACTGCATTAAGGATTCAACAATCCGTAGGTTAAGCCTAAAACATAATCATATCCACTTAATACGAAAAATGAAATTATTTTTTTAGTTAAGCGAAAACATAAAGATTAAAAGGAATCATGGAAAATAATAATTTATTACAGATTAACAATATCAGCGTTGTTTATTCAGATGTGATCCAGATTCTTAAGGCCGTGTCTTTGCATGTAAAAGAGGGACAAATTGTCTCCTTGCTTGGAAGCAATGGAGCAGGTAAGACTACCACATTAAAGGCTATTTCCGGTATACTCAAGCCCGAAAACGGCAAGGTTACCGAAGGGTCCATTGCTTATAAGGGTCATAACATTCAAAATTCATCGCCTGAGATGGTGACCAGGCTGGGAATAATCCAGGTTATGGAAGGTAGACAGCCCTTTAAATACCTTACAGTTGAGGAAAATCTCAGGGTAGGAACTGCTACAAGGTGGGGGAAACCTTACAAGAAAGATCTTGAGATGGTTTACCATTATTTCGGTCCCCTTGTTAAACGAAAGGATAGTCTTGCCGGATATTGTAGCGGAGGAGAGCTTCAGATGCTGGTAATAGGGAGGGCATTAATGGCAAGACCTAATCTATTATTATTAGATGAACCTTCCTTAGGTTTGGCGCCGTTATTGGTAAAGGATATCTTTGAGATAATAAAACGTATTAATAAGGATCAAGGTACTACATTGATGTTAGTGGAACAAAATGCTAATATGGCCTTACAAATAGCGACCTTTGGGTATGTAATGGAAAATGGAAAAATAGTCCTTGAGGGTTTAGCCTCTGATTTGATGGAAAATCCGGACGTCAAGGAATTTTACTTAGGAGTAGCTGCATCAGGCACAGCTAAATCCTACCGAGATGTTAAATCATACAAACGTAGAAAAAGGTGGCTTTAAAATTTTTGAATCTTCTCTCTCTAATCTTAAATAACCGAATACTCTTTTTGAAACGTCACAGTAAATCCAACCTCATTACCTGCCGATTTATCTCTAAAAATAAAACCAGATGTCTATAAAAGGTAATGCGAAAGGCATTTTTTTCTTAATTGTAACTGCAATATGCATAGTTCATGTTGATTTTTTTCTCTGAATAATTATATATATATCAATATTATGAGTATATTCAATGGGAAAAGTGAAAAGATTAATAGACATAAACGATTTTTTCCTTGATAGTAATAGAAAAAAAGGATACATAGAAAAATGCTTTTTTGATTTTTCCGATCTATTTAATTATGACAATCTCGTCAAAGAATATTTACAAGAACATCTTAATTTTAATTAAGAATTAATATAAAATTTGAGAAAAAAAGGACAAAGGGAGGATTGCTTTTATGGCTGAAGTAAACATGAAGCTTCTTTTAGAGGCAGGGGTCCATTTTGGGCATCAAACAAAAAAATGGAATCCAAAAATGAAACCTTATATATTTGGTGCAAGAAATGGGATATATATTATAGATCTCCAAAATACCTCCAAATTATTAAAAAAGGCCTATAATTTTATTGTAAGAACAGTGTCGGAAGGGGGATCCGTGCTATTTGTGGGTACTAAAAAGCAGGCACAGGACTCAATTGTAGAAGAGGCGGAGCGTTGTGGAATGTTTTATGTAAGTAATAGATGGTTGGGCGGCACACTAACAAATTTCCAAACCATTAAAAAGAGGATTAGCCGGCTTAAAGAGCTTGAGTCAATGAGAAACGATGGGAGCTTTGAACGCTACACAAAAAAAGAAGTTATTGGGATGGAAAAGGAATTAAGAAAATTAGAGAGAAATTTAGGCGGCATTAAAAATATGGATGAAAATCCTTCAGCTCTTTTTGTTGTGGACACAAAAAAGGAAAACATTGCAATCAAAGAAGGGGTAAAATTAGGGATCCCTATTGTTGCCATGGTAGACTCAAACGGTGAACCCGAAGACATCGACTATGTTATCCCGAGCAATGATGATGCCATAAGGTCTATTAGGCTTCTGACATCTGTTATTGCAGATGCCTGTGTTGAAGGTCATAATGAAAGAGAGGAAAAACTCAAGGCGGAAGAAAAGCTTGAGATGGAGAGAAAAGCCGAGGTAGAGAATGAAAAGGAAGATAAGATTCAACCATCGGAGGAAGAGGACAAGGAAGGACCGGACATCATAATAATACCCAAAAGAAGCAAAACATCCCAACCTGCTGAAACTGATGACCCAGCGCCTGCCCAAACTGAAATATAAAAAGGAGAGAGTATATTGAAAACATCAAGTCAGTTGGTGAAAGAACTTAGAGAAAAAACCGGGGTAGGCATAATGGATTGTAAGAATGCCCTTCAGGAATCCAATGGAGATATCAATGAAGCAATTGATATACTGAGAAAAAAAGGAATAGCTAAATCCCAAAAAAGGGAAGGTAGAATTACATCTGAGGGTCAGATTCAATCTTACATACACATGGGAGGAAAAATTGGGGTTCTTATAGAGGTGAATTGTGAGACAGATTTTACCGCGAAAACAGAAGATTTTACAAACTTTGCAAAAAATTTGTCTATGCACATAGCAGCCACAAACCCTATCTCTTTATACCCGGAAGATTTGCCTGCAGAGGACATGGAGAGAGAGAAAGAGATTTATAGGGTACAGGCCTTAGAATCAGGTAAACCGGAAAAAGTGGTAGAAAAAATTATAGAAGGAAAATTAAAGAAATTCTATTCTGATGTCTGTCTGCTTGAGCAGGCCTATGTTAAAGATCCTGACAAAACGGTACGGGATCTTCTTAATGAGCTTAAGGCCAAAACCGGTGAGAACATTCAAATAAGAAGATTTGTAAGATTTCAGTTAGGTGAAAATGGCGATAGTAAATAGAAATGTAACCGTTCACAGGTTCAGGGTTTCCACTGTATTATCTTCCCTTTCTGTTTTCTCAGCCTGAGGTATAATTTTTAATTGTCTGCATAAAATTTTGGATAATTTTATGCAGACATTATTTTGGGTATAGATATGCCAACATTTAACGTGCCACCCCACTTTAAAAGGATTCTGTTAAAACTGAGCGGGGAAGCCCTCATTGGTGACAAAGAAAGTGGTATAAGCTTCCAGACCCTTAAGAATATATCCGCTGAAATCCATTTGGTCCATAAACTTGGTGTACAGATAGGTATAGTAATTGGTGGCGGAAATATTTTCAGAGGGGTAAAATCCGCTGAATACGACATTGAAAGAGTAGCTGCTGATTATATGGGAATGCTGGCAACTGTTATAAATGCACTTGCGTTAAATCAGGCCCTAAATGCAGCCGGTTCACCATCTTGTGTAATGAGTGCCTTAGAGATAAATAAAGTGGTAGAGCAATACAGCAGGGAAAATGCCTTGAGACATTTATCCAAAGGTAGAATTGTGATCTTTTCCGGAGGAACTGGAAATCCTTATTTTACTACGGATACTGCAGCTACATTAAGGGCAATGGAAATAAATGCGCAGGCCATCTTCAAGGCTACTCATGTAGATGGTGTATACGATAAAGATCCATCCAAGGACCCTGACGCCAAACTATTCAACAGCGTAAGCTATGAAAAGATTTTAAGGGATAAACTGAATATCATTGACATGACAGCTACATCTATGGCCATGGAGCACCGTATTCCCATTATTGTTTTCAATATAGGCAAACCTGGAAATATTGAAAAGATTATTTCAGGCCATAAGATTGGAACAATTATAACAGGAGAAGACCATGATAGATGAAATCCTATCAGAGATGGATCAGAAAAATGGCAAAACCATTGAGGCCCTTGAAAAAGAATTTAAAAAAATGAGAACTGGACGAGCATCTACTTCAATACTTGACGGCATAAAGGTTGAGTGCTATGGAACTCAAATGCCGTTAAATCAAATAGCCTCTATGAGTAGTCCTGAGAGTAGATTGTTGACTATACAGCCATGGGATCAATCTGTCATTGGTGACATTGAGAAAAGCATCCTTAAATCAGGTCTTGGACTTACACCAATGAACGATGGAAAACTGGTAAGGATTTCAATACCCCCATTAACCGAAGAGAGAAGGAAAGATCTTGCAAAAATGGCAAAAAAGATGGCTGAGGAAAGCAAGGTAGGTATAAGAAACCACAGACGAGATGCCAACGAAGTCTTTAAACAGTTAAAAAATGACAGTAAAATTTCAGAAGATGAGATGCACAAGCAACAGGATAAGGTGCAAAAAATTACAGATGAATTTATTGAAAAAATTGACGAAATGAAAAAGGAAAAAGAAAAGGAAATACTCGAGTTTTAGTACATGCAAAAAGTTTTTATCAACTCCACACATTTTTTTCACCCTAAGGTTCTTAAATGGAGCAATTAAACCCTGCGAAATTACCACGGCATGTGGCAATAATAATGGATGGGAATGGACGATGGGCAAAGAAAAAGGGCCTTACAAGGATCATCGGCCATCAAAATGGAATAAAATCAGTAAAGGAAGTCGTCAAAACTACCAGGGAATTAGGTATAGACTGGCTTACTCTTTACGCTTTTAGCGAGGAAAACTGGAGAAGATCCAAATATGAGATAAAGGCATTGATGGATCTTCTAAAGCGCTATCTTAAATCCGAGCTAAAAGAAATGCTTGAAAACGGTATTAGGTTGTTATGTATTGGACAAATTGATAAGCTTCCCCTTGATGTCCAAAAAATCCTTTGGCAGACAATGGAAAAAACCGCCCATAATAAAGAAATGACTTTAAATCTCGCATTAAGCTATGGGAGCAGGCAAGAAATTATTTGGGCAATAAAAAATATGCTTAAAGATGTTGAAAGAGGCGTATTAAATATAAAGCAGATTACCGGGGAACGTTTTTCCAGCTATCTTTTTACTGCCGATGCCCCAGATCCTGATTTACTTATCAGAACAAGTGGGGAATACAGGATAAGCAACTTCCTTTTATGGCAAATAGCGTATACTGAAATTTTTATTACTCCTGCCCTATGGCCGGATTTTGGCAAAGAGAGATATCTGGAGGCCCTTCTTGATTATCAAAAACGAGAAAGGCGTTTTGGCTCTACTTCGGAATAAGGAAAAAAATGACATCTCACTTGAAAAGGCTGATAACGGCCTTTAGCGTTATCCCTTTCATTGTAATCATTATTTGTTTTGCTCCGCCCTGGGCCTTTTCTGCTTTAATCATGTTTATCGCACTTATATCCTTAAATGAGTTTTATTCATTTATTGTACCTAAGGTATCCAAAAAGATTATATTACCAATCTATTTTCTAACCGTTATTTTATTTTGTGTAATACCGTACAAGGCTTTTTTTTATACTGCAATTATTCCTTTCTTTTCTATTTTTGTCCTTATATCTTTTTTATTTGGCTATCCAAAAAAGCACGGAACAATCGGCGATATAGGGAAAATAATTTTAGGGCCTGTTTATATTAATCTACCCTTAACATTTCTTGTGATTATCTCAATGCTTAATCAGGGAAAAATGTGGGTCTTTTTCTTGCTGACACTTGCATTTGCGGGGGACACTGCATCCTTTTATTTTGGGAAGTTTTTTGGAAGACATAAACTAACTGATATAAGTCCTGGAAAAACCATAGAGGGCGCTATAGGTGGATTAATTGCAGGTGTGGCCACCGGTAGTTTTTTTGCCTATATTGTCTTTCCCTCTTTATCTATTGTTTCCATTATGTTATTAGCTGTGGCAATGGCAATAAGCTGTCAGGTAGGTGATTTAGCAGAGTCTATGTTGAAAAGAATATCAAGCGTTAAGGACAGTGGAGCTATTTTGCCGGGGCATGGAGGAATGCTTGACAGAATTGACAGCCTTTTATTTGCAATACCTGTTTTATATCTTTATCTGAGCATTTAGATAAGGAAAGGAACTTTTTTTATCTTGAAAAATATTTGTCTTCTTGGTTCTACTGGTTATATAGGAATTAATGCCCTTAACATTATCAGGGGAAACCCTGGGCGGTATAATATTATATCCCTTGGGGCAGGGGAAAATGCCGATCTCCTTTTAAGCCAGATAAAAGAGTTTAAGCCTAAGTATGCAGCAATTATTAATAATGATCTTGCAGAAGAGCTGAAAAAGAAACTCAATAATTTTACAAGCACAAAAATACTATGGGGTAATGACGGTTATGCTGAGATAGCGACCCTACCAGAAATAGATTTGGTTATAGGGGCAATGTCAGGGTTTTCCGGACTGCCGCCAATATACTCGGCCATAACTGCCTGTAAGGATGTTGCGTTAGCCAATAAAGAGTCGTTAGTGGTAGCAGGGTCTCTGTTAATGAGCGAATCAAAAAAGCGGGGCGTGAAAATTTTTCCTATTGACAGCGAACATAGTGCAATACAGCAGTCCATGCAGGGACATAACAGGGAGGACCTTAAAAAAATTATACTCACTGGCTCGGGCGGACCATTTAGAAATTTCCCCATTGATAGACTAACTATGGTTAAACCCGAGGAGGCCTTGAAACATCCCAACTGGCGTATGGGAATGAAAATAACTATCGATTCAGCGACTTTAATGAATAAAGGATTAGAGGCGATAGAGGCAAAGTGGCTTTTTAATTTGGAAATGGATCAAATAGAAATCCTAATCCATCCACAAAGCATTATACATTCCATGGTAGAATATATGGATGGGTCAATTATAGCTCAATTATCTACTACTGATATGAGAATACCAATAGCCTATGCCCTTTCTTATCCCAGACATCTTAAAGGGGACACGGAACCACTGAATCTTTTAGATGTAGCAAATTTAAGTTTTGAAAAACCTGATAAAGAAAAATTTAAATGCCTTGATTTAGCCCTTACTGCAGATAAAGCAGGTGGAAGCATGATGTCTGTTTTAAACGGGGCCAACGAAATAGCTGTAAATGCATTTCTTCAGGGAAAGATTGGTTTCATGGAGATCCCAGAGCTTATTGAGAGAACAATGGAAAATCACGAAATTTTCAGCATAGATAGCATAGACAAAGCCATAGAGGCTGATCAATGGGCCCGAACAAGGGCAAAAAAAATATTAAACACATGGAGGTAAAAGAGTATTTATCCGGTTTGTTTTGATGTGCTAATGACCGGTATATATTATAGATTATGAGTGCCATTTTATATTACATAATTCCATTCGCAATAGTGCTTGGCATATTAATAACCTTTCATGAGTTTGGTCATTTTATCGTGGCCAAATTATTTAACGTAAAGGTGTTAAAGTTTTCTCTTGGTTTTGGACCCAGGGTGATAGGTAAAAGGGTAGGGGAAACCGAATACATAATTTCCGCCTTTCCCCTTGGGGGATATGTTAAGATGTTAGGCGAGGACAATGATGAAGAGGTAACCTTGGAGGATGAAAATAGGTCTTTTTCAGCACAGTCTCCATTAAGAAGGATAGCTATTGCCGCTGCCGGCCCGGCCTTTAATTTCATATTGGCCTTCTTCCTTTTTCTTGGCGTTTATTCTATTTCAGGTTACCCTGCAATGACCGCCGAAATTGGCCAGGTAAGATTGAATTCTCCTGCTGATAAGGCAAAAATCATAAAAGGCGATATTGTTGAATATATTGAAGGCAATAAAATCAATGAATGGCTTGATATAAAGAAATTTGTAGTAAAGAATCCAGACGGGGGATTAGAGGTAGTAATCAATAGGAATGGTAAAAAAATAACGGTAATTGTTCATCCGGAAGAGGAAATTGTTAAAAATATCTTCGGTGAAGATATAAAATCGGCATTGATAGGAATCGTAGCGAGTGGAGAAATAAGTCAATTGAAATTAAACCCTTTTCAGGCCATAGGAAAGGCAGGGGAAAAAACCTGGGAGATTACATCATTAACAGTGCTGACAATTGTTAAACTTTTTCAAGGCGTAGTACCACTTAAAACACTCGGCGGCCCTATTATGATAGGTCAGCTAACAGGGGATATAGCGAGAGAGAATTTGGGTTATTTATTTCCCTTTATGGCCCTTATAAGCATCAACCTTGCCATCTTAAATCTTTTGCCGGTTCCAGTGCTGGATGGCGGGATGATACTTTTCTTTTTAATAGAAATCTTAATTAAAAAACCTATAAGTATTAGAAAAAGGGAGTTAGCTCAAAAGGTGGGCTTTTTCCTTCTTATCTTGTTAATGGCTATTGTCTTTTATAATGATCTGATAAGAATAGTTACTAACCATTAATGAAGACTAAAAATTGAATGCCCTTTCTTTAAATACCTCAACCAGTCAATACAGCATTGCAGTAATGGATGATGAAGTTGTGCTGGGTGAATATATACTTCCTTCAAGGTCAAGTCATTTCAGGAATTTGATGCCTGCCATAGATGAACTTCTTGCCAGGGTCAACATTGAACTTTCAATGCTTGGTGGCCTAATTGTGGCAATTGGACCAGGAAGCTTTACAGGCATTAGAATAGGCCTTTCTGTTGTTAAGGGGCTATCTCAATGCCTGACTATACCGGTAGTTGGGGTTCCCACATTGGAGGCTATGGCATACCAGCTCCCATATATTAAAGAAGACATATGCCCCCTTGTGACCTCTCGAAAGGGCGAGGTGTTTACGGCATTATTTAGATGGAGTAACAATGATGAGCTTTTAGAGATAAAGCAATACACATGCCTGAAAGTAGAGGACATTGGGTCTATAATAGAGAACAGGACTATCTTAATAGGAAATGATTATTTTAATCAGGGAACAATCCTGAGGCTGCAACCTGACGAAAATCAGATATTAGCTCCCATAAGCATGTGGAATCTTAAGGCATCAGCCATTGGCTCCTTAGGGTTAGAAAGAATTAAAAAGGGAAAGCAAGACGGTTTAAATAATCTTGAGCCTCTATATATGAGGGGGGCGGATATACGAATGCCAAAGGATATGTCTAATATCGTTACTAATGTTTTAGACCAAGATTCTATGATTTGATTGTGCCATGGGAGATATTTTTTAAAGATTGCATTAAATTTTTTTCTAAAGCCGTATTTTTACCTATTTGACAAGCAACCAAATTTATATTATATATCCCATGGTAACCATATAATTTGATAGTGTAATTTAATGGACCAAAAAAGAATAAAAAATAAATTACCAGTTGCAAGGGAAGGGCTGCCCTTTATAATTGCTGGAGTAGCCCTGGCAATAATCATGGGTGTTTTTCACCTAATTTTATTGGCTCTTGTTATCTCCATGATAACGCTCTTTATTGTGTATTTTTTTCGAGACCCAGAGAGAAGCCCAGTTGGTGATGAACGGGCAGTTTTGACCCCGGCGGACGGAAAAATATTATCTATAGAAAAATTAGATAAAGGTGACCATAATTTTAAACATTCATCAATAAAGATAAGTATCTTTATGTCTATTTTTAATGCCCATATAAACCGAATACCTATAAGGGGTAAGATATTAGACATTTCTTACACGCCAGGTAAGTTTTTTTCCGCAAACATGGATAAGGCATCTAAATTCAATGAACATAATATCATAACATTAGAGACGGATGACGATAAGAAAATTGTCTTTGTTCAAATAGCCGGCCTTATTGCCAGAAGGATTGCATGCTGGGTTAAAGAAAGAGATAATGTAGAGACAGGTCAAAGGTTCGGCCTTATAAGGTTCGGATCACGACTTGAGGTATACCTTCCAGCTAATAGTGAGGTTACTGTACAAAAAGGGCAAAAGGTCAAGGCAGGCCAAACAGTAATAGGATACATTTAATAGAGTGAAAAAAAAGAATTGGTCAAAAAAAAAAGATAGAAGGGGCGTATATATTCTCCCCAACCTGTTTACCTCATGCAGCCTTTTTGGTGGATTTTATGCCATTATTGCTGCTATACAGGGAAGGCATTACGCTGCGGCTATTGCCATTCTAATTTCTTCCATATTCGATGCATTAGACGGCAAAATTGCCCGATTTACTAATACCAGCAGCCAGTTTGGCGCCGAATATGATTCACTGTCTGATCTGGTTGCCTTTGGTGTTGCCCCTGGGATACTGGTTTTCTTGTGGTCCCTCGAACCTTTTGGAAGATTTGGCTGGCTTGCTGTATTTTTATATATTATCTGCGGTGCGTTGAGGCTTGCCAGGTTTAATATTCAAAAAAACGATATTGAGTCTAAACACTTCAAGGGATTACCAATACCTGGTGCAGCCATTTTCATTTCCACCTTTGTTCTTTTTATCGATTCTCTGAGCGGTTTCACTGAAAATAAACACATCATTACGTTAGGCGCCATTTATGCTTTATCTTTTCTTATGGTTAGCGCAATTGATTACCTTAGCTTTAAGAAACTTGAACTGTTTAAGCAAAAACCCTTTAATGTGCTTGTAGCCACTATACTTTTTTTTGTTATTATAGCCTATAAACCAGTCTTAATGTTATTCATTTTTTCAGCAGCCTATGTTATTTCAGGCCCTATCATGACGCTTTATTTTATTATTCGCAAACATACGAAGACATTCATGAAACATAGATCCTCTATTGAAAAAAAAGAAACATACACGAGAAATGGATTATAATAAAAAAGATTTATCTATAAGCGCCTAAATATTATGAGAATAACCGGTGGAGGTGCAAGGGGGCGAAAACTATCATTCATTAAGACTATAAATATACGCCCTACCTCGGACATGGTGAGAAGTTCTATCTTCAACATACTGGGGCAGACATTAACCGGTTTCTCTGTTCTTGATCTATTTGCCGGAACCGGCAGCCTGGGGATTGAATCCTTTAGCAGGGGGGCGAAGAAGGCTGTTTTTGTAGACAGGTCAAGCAAGGCCATTTCCCTAATCAGAAAAAACCTTGCTATCTGTGGTTATGAGGAGCTCTCAAAGACTTTCAAAAGACATCTTCCAGACGGTTTAAACCACTTGAAATGCGAAGGGTCCAATAAATTTGATATAATTTTTATTGACCCACCCTATGGTAAAGGATACATTAAACCGACAATTGATAAGTTATTTGAAAATAATCTATTTCATGAAAATAGTACTGTAGTCGTAGAATCATCCATAAATGATAGTAAGCCATTGCCTGCTTACATACAAAATCTTCAACTAAAACTCAGCAGATCCTATGGAATGACATTAATAGGAATTTATACCCATAATGAAAAAACATAAATCAGGAAAAATGATAATTTATCCAGGCTCTTTTGATCCCATTACAAATGGTCATATTAGTATTACAAGAAGGGCATTAGCTATATATGACTCTGTTACCATCGCCGTGTCGTCAAATCCTATGAGTAAAACCCTTTTTACCCTGGAGGAAAGGGTGGATATGATAAGGGAGGCAATTAAAAATGAAGGCAATGTTTTTGTTGACTCCTTTGACTGCTTGCTTGTTGATTATGTGACAAACAAAAAAACCAATGTTGTTTTGAGGGGCATGAGGGCGCTTTCTGATTTTGAATATGAATTTCAGATGTCATTAATGAATCGGAGGTTGAACAGAAGCATTGAGACAATTTTTATGATGACTGATTATAAATGGCTATATATTAGCTCTACGATAATTAAAGAAGCAGCCTTTTATAACGGCTCTGTAAAAGGCCTTGTCCCTGAAATAGTTTGTCAAAAGCTAAAAGAAAAATTTGGACACAATAAAACTAATCCGGATAAACCGGAAAAGTGACTAAAGTGAGCTAAAGTTTGAAGTGAGCTAAAGTTAATGAATCGCTTCGCTCCATCTGTTTTATAAAATAGCTAAAATCCTTAACTTTAGGCACTTTAGTTCACTTTAGTTCACTTCACACTTTTTTTAATTCTGATTTTAGTTTTAAACTTTCTGCGCATTTTGAACGCAACTTTATTTTTAAGGTACTAAAAACTAAGGAGGATAATCGTATGGCCCTAACCAAAGAAAAAATTATAGACAATGTTTACAATCAGATAGGTCTGAGCAAAAGCCAGTCAAGGCGGGTTGTTGAAAGTCTGTTAGAAACAATGAAAAAGAGTCTATCAAAGGGAGAATCATTGCTTATAAGCGGCTTTGGAAAGTTTATTATAAAAGATAAGGCAGCAAGAAAGGGTAGAAACCCACAAACCAGAAAAGACTTGAATCTAAGGGCAAGGAGGGTTATTGTATTTAGAACCTCCGGCGTGCTTCGGAGAAAGATAAACCATAAGGGCTAAAGCGCAACGATAAAAGAGTTTGCAAAACCAAGGGACTCTAATTTTTTGACTAAAGTGTTGGCCTCAATTAAATTCGAGAGCAGGGAAACCCTTACACGGTAAAGAGTTTTTCCTTCATATGGAGTGTATGGTGTAATAGTGATGTGGTCGAAGTTGACGCTCAATTTGTCTGCGAGTCTCTCAGAATTTTTTCTATTTTCAAATGCCCCAACCTGTATAGCAAACCTTCCCTTCTTATAATCTCCTACCTCAATGAGGGGCCTGTACTTATTGTCTGTTTTTTTCTTTCCAACCATCTTTGATAAGACAACTAACCGAACCTTTTCAACTCCAGACCCAACAATACCTAATTTTTTGGCCGAGGCAAATGACAGGTCAATTATCCTGCCTTTAACAAAAGGGCCTCTGTCGTTAATCCTTACAACGGTCTCACGTGAATTTGCTAAATTTTTTACTCGCACGTACGTTCCAAATGGCAAAACTTTATGGGCGGCGGTTTTATCATGCATGTTGTATGCTTCACCGTTAGCCGTTTTCTTTCCATGGAACTTTTTACCATACCAAGAGGCCAGTCCTTTCTGTACAAATCCTTCCTTGCTAAGAAGGGGGTAATATATCTCCCCATTCACAGAATAGGGCCGGGAAACACCGCCCCTTATTTCCGGCAGAACCATGTAGGTCTTCCCATGTCTGGCCTCTTTCTTGATAACGGAACAACTAAAAACACTAAAGGCAATAGCAATAAAAAGGGGAAGAATAAACCTCTTGATTATTTTCATATTCTGCAATACGACTCCACTGCATTTAATGTTTATTTACATAAACCAATGGCTGCTTTGCTGATATCTAAACTTAGAGCTTTACCTGATAGGTCTGTGGCAAAAAATTTTTTGATATGGAAATTACTTATTAGAGGAGTATTGCCCTTAATTACCTTAAAGGATAGGATCATAACGGACCCTTTGGCTCCACCATCAAAGCCCTTAGGGTGAATAAGTCCTATTCTAACTATATCCTTATTGTTGTTGGCTATTACAGTGGCTTTTGCTGAGAGGGTCCCTGGTGTTACCTTTACAAAATTGACCTTACTCTGGTCATAATCTATTGTTATATCAATACTTCCAACGGTGGCGCCTGCAGTAAGCCCATTTAAAACCACCTCAATTTCTGCAGTTGAATAATTTTTTTCTGCAATAGCATTGGAGTATAGAGACACCGCTAAAAGTGCGTTAAAAAGAATAATAAATAGATTTTTCATTCCTGTACCTTGGTTAATATTATTAGCATTCAATTTTCATTTCCTGTTTTAAGACGTATCCGTCAACAGATTTTTCGAGGATAAAGATCAGGTATTTTTCTATTTTTCCAATTCTGTCTTTACGGCTACCCCAATTTTTTCTAACATATATGGTTTTTTGATATACTGACCTACCCCCAGCATCTGAGCTTCTTTTACACGACCTGTTTCAGAAAATCCGCTTGCAATTATAGCCTTCTGACCAGGGCAGGATTTAATAATTTCCCTGCATGTCTCGAGTCCGTCCAATCCCGGCTCCATAATCATGTCTAAGATAACCAGATCTGCTGAATGATCCTTCATATATTCTACTGCCTCTTGCCCGCTTGAAAGAGTAGTCACGGAATAGCCCAATTCAGATAGCAGATTGTCTGCTATATCTCTTTGTTCTTTTATATCATCCACCACTAAGATTGATTCAACTGCATTGTGAATAAGGTTAATAAATACCTGTTTCAATTTATCTTTGTCTGTATTAATTAATGGAAGGGAGTGCCAGAGGTTCAAATGAATGTCAATATCAGTATTTATCAACAGTGATTTTTTGAAAATCCTTACCACCTCAGACAAAAGGGCATTGATGTCTAAGGAGTTAATTTTCTGGGGTTTTGTTTTTGAAAAATCATATAATCCACTTAATAAACGAACAACTCGGTTAATTTCTTCGTTGATAATCTTAAGCTCCTCAAAGTCAATATCCTTTTCAGCCAATTTTGTTTCCATGATCTTAGTGTAATTTTTAATGATGCTCAATGGCGTGTTAACTTCATGAACGACCTTTCGAGCAATGGTTGAGGTATCCTTAAGGCGTTGAGCCAGGACTAATTTCGCTTGGTTTTGCCTCAAATAATCCGCATACAATGCAATAGCTGCCTGATCACTAAGCATAGACAACATTTTTAAATTATCTCGCAAATGAGAGACCTTTGTTTCATTTAAACCTACCACTATTATCCCAATGTATTGTTCTTGAACAACCATGGGGAAAATCATTACGCCATCCCTCCCTGTTAGGCGAATAACCAGTTCATCTATAATAGTAGGACTATCATTTTTGAAATAGCTGAAGGAATCTGTTGGAACCCCCTGCCTTAGAGAGTTCACTATCAGGCCTTTTCCTTCTTGAAAGGGGATTAAAACTCCATCAAAAAAATTAAATTTATTGTTACTACCGGCAGATTTTCCGATTAATGCATTTTTTTCTTGATCATATAAAAAAAAGAGGACAACCTTCAGGTCAAACAGGATCTGGAAGGCCTGCCTAGTTACTCTCAATATAGCATCTTCATCGTTAATTAACAATCTATTATACTTATATAAATACACTTTTATACAATTAAAATAGATAAAAATTATTTTTTGTCAAACAAAATATACAATGAATTCGAAAAAAGTCCGCAATCTCAGATTTTACTACAACATATAGTGTATCATAATATAAGTGTATACAGTGAGGCTTTTTTTCATTCACTATTTAGCCAATAGTGTTCCCAGGTGTATGCTTTCTTTGCCATGCTTTTCATATAGGGAATCCAGGGCCGTATTTAATCTCTTCTTTTTTTGATATGAGTCATCATGGTTGAAAAGAGAAAGCTGCCTATTCCTATCAAAAAAGCTTAGTTGAGACAAGGTAATCCCTAAAAGCCTGATAGGCTTTTTGCCTGCCTTAGTTTTTTTTAAGAGAGAGCAGGCAATATCGTATATCTCCAATCCATCGTCAGTAGAATTGGCAATAGTTGTTGATCTGGTAATTTGAACAAAATCACTATATTTTACTTTTAGGGTAATGGTTTTTCCTGTTGCCCCCTCTCTACGCATACGGTGAGCTACCTTTTCGGCCTGAGACAGCAGTTCCCTTTTTGCCATATCCATATCAAGGATATCTGTGACAAAAGTATTTTCGTGACCAATTGATTTTACATCATGTTCAGGCACAACGTCTCTATCATCAACTCCCATGGATAATAAATGCATTTTAATGCCATGTTTCCCAAATCTATTGCACAAAATATCTACTGGCACCAGGCTAAGCTCCTCAAAAGTGTGAATGTTTAATTGGCTTAAAATCTTTTGTGTCGCTCTTCCTACTCCCCACATCCTGGTAACAGGAAGAGGATTTAAAAAATCCCTGACCTTGTCATGGGCCACTATAGTTAAACCATTAGGCTTGTCAATATCAGATGCAATTTTTGCAACAAATTTAGATGGAGCCAGCCCAGCAGATACTGTTAAACCGGTCTCCATGAAAATTCTCTGCTTGATTTTTTTTGCAATATCCCTCGGATGCCCTAAGAGTCGTTGAGACCCTGTAACATCCAGGAACGCTTCGTCTATGGAAATGGGTTCTACCAGCGGAGTAAATTTATAAAATATTTGAAATATCTGTTGGGACATTTCTTTATATCTCCACATCCTGACTGGAAGAAATATCCCCTCAGGGCAAATACGTCTTGCCCTTGCTATTGGTTGGGCCGAATGCACTCCAAATTTGCGGGCCTCATATGATGCAGATGACACGACACCTCTTTCTGTGCTTCCCCCCACTACCACCGGTTTTCCCTTTAATTCAGGATTATCCAACATCTCAACTGCAGGGTAAAATGCATCCATGTCCAAGTGGATAATTGTTTTTAATCTCTGCCTGTCCATTGTGCTGTTTGCCTAAACCAATATTTAAGGAAATATTATTGCACTTCTGACCAGGGAAACAGACCTAAGTTACTGTTTTGAGAAATATGAATAAAACTCTTTTCTTGATAACCCTGACTGCTCAATCATCTTTCGGAGAAGTGTCGCGCCATACTTTTCTTTTTTGCTTTTTAAATGATCTATTGTGACAATTCTACGTTTCTCTTTTACATATCCTTCCCACTACATGGCTTGTACCTTTTTGTCTTTTTGGGGTAAAATTTAAGCTTTTAAGGATGGTCTCTACTTGATCACGGTCAAGGGGAAAATATCTTTTGCCCATTAGCAGTTGTGGGCTAAATGAAAGGGTATATATTCTTGAAATGTGAAATTCCCTGGGAATTCCCTTATAAATACTACTGCTTTGATAAAATAATAGTATAGCCAATCTCGTAAAGGAGCACGCCTACGGATTAAATAAGGGATTGATTCTTTTTTTTCAGTATCAAGAACTGCATCAAGATAGCTTATAAGAGCATCACTCATTCTTTTTTTTAATTCATCTGGAGAATCAGCTTGAACAGCGATATTTAAATCTACGCATACGCCGGTATAAAACCCTTTTTTTTATCTGTAGCCATAACATCTTACGATAAGATTATCAGGACGTATATTTGCCATATTTCCCTCATTATTTTTTAATATCTAATAATAGCCCTATGTTTATATCAAAAAAAAATTTTATTTTTATTGAAGGAATTTGTCAATAATAAAGTGCCACGTCCTTTAGCAGGATGATTCAATTAAGTAGCTGCTTTAGTGTGGCTTTGGTTTGCTATACAGTTTGAAAACTGTATAGCATTCGGTCTGGCATACCGTTTTAGAACTTTAGGTAAGTTTTTTGCAAAGTATTGACCAAAACAGTGACCAGGCAGAAGAATATCATAAAAAAAGGATTAACCAAAAATCGGATAACCCTTTACAGTTGTGGTGGTGCCGAAGGCGGGACTTGAACCCGCACGGGCGTAACCCACTACCCCCTCAAGATAGCGTGTCTACCAAATTCCACCACTTCGGCATCAAGAATTATTAATTAGTGTCTGAACGAAAACCTCAAACTATACTTTCAAGTTTTGGCCTTAAATCTTCAAGGTTTTGAAATTGCGTTGTTTTTTAATCCAAAATCCGCAATCCCTGCCCGACGGATGGCAGGCGGGCAAAATCTAAAATCGTGCCTGAACTATCTTTTCGCTCAGGCACTAATTACCGGTCTTTGTCTCTGAAGAAGCCCCCTCTACAGGCCCGGTATTTGCCTGACCACCTGTTTTTATTGGTTCATCCTGTTGAGTCTTGGCCTTTCCCTCCATGATAGAGGACCCCGGAGTCCGGGATGATAAAATTGCAAGGGAAAGGGAGGTTACCATGAACCCAATGGCCACAAAGGCCGTCAATTTGTTTAGAAAAGTAGCTGCACCAGTGCTTCCGAATAACGTCTGACTGCTTCCACCAAAGGCTGCTCCCAGATCGGATCCTTTACCGGATTGTAAAAGTATGGAGATTACTAAACCGATACAAATAAGTACGTGAATAATTACAAGAACTGATATCATTTATGTTATCCTATTTTTTAATATCCCTTAATTATAAATACATTTCCGATATATTTCAATGTAATTTTTTATTCCTGTTAATAAATTATAAGAATTACTGAGATGCAGTCAAGGTTAAACTACCATTACATTCTATCCTTGACATTTGCAAAAATTATTGTAAAATTAATACACATTATTAAACAACTTGTAAAAATTTAGAATATAACATGGATAAAGAAGAATTTGCAAATAAATATCTTAACCTGAAAATACTGAAAAGTGTTCAGGAGTACCTAAAATTAGAGGAGAATGAATCAACTGCCGTATACCCGATTAAGGTGCCGGATGAGTTGCTTTATCAGACACTAAAACAAAAAGGACCCAAGGGTGCTGATAGCGCTATACATTATATATTCAAATTAGGCCTTGGTATATGGAGTGAAAATTTATATAATGCTACATTCGGATCACAGCAGAGCCTGGAAGAATTTATAAGCCTTCTAAAAAAACAAAACAATGAGGGCAAATAGAACGCTCTCTTTTTTATCCCTAATGCCTACGACCAAAAATTGTCATTTCTCTAAATTCCCTTGGCCTAACCCGGATAAACCGGAAAAGTGCCTAAAGTGTACTAAAGTTTGAAGTGAGCTAAAGTTAATGAATCGCTTCGCTCCATCTTTTTTATAAAATAGCAAAAATCCTTAACTTTAGGCACTTTAGTTCACTTTGATCACTTCACACTTTTTTGAATTCTGATTTTTGCATTAAATTTTCTGTGCATTTTGAGCGCAAATTTATTTTTAAGGTACTAACCCCAAACAACCAACAGCTAATAACTTGATCTCAAAATAGATAACGACCAGGCCGCAGTCTCAAGGGTTGGATATGTCATTATCTTCTTTTCCGACTCAAATTTTTTGCCAATCTCCTCGGTATTTGGCCCATAAAGCCAGGCAACTACAGGCTTGTTGAATGGGTTTTTCATGACCATATTTAGGGATTCAGAGACATCTAAAAAGGAGAAATCAGGTAACGCAGGGGCAATTGCTATACAAACAACCCCGTCAACCTGTGAATCACTCAATACCGTTTCTAATGCAGTAGAATATGCCTTTGCAGCCCCATGTTTCATGACTGCCGGCCATATATCAAGGGGATTTCCAAGGGGCATCCAATCAGGGGAAAGTTTAGCAATCTTATTAATGGTATTGTGGCATAGGGTGGAAAGTTTCAAACCGTATTTTTCCAGTGCATCAGTTACCATGATGCCTGCTGCCCCGCTAAATGTAATAACTGCGATGTTATCTCCCCCCAGGGCAGGCATATTGCTTAACGTCTTAACTGCATATTTCATTTGTCCGTCTTCTTCAAGAAATATTACCCCTGCATGATTAAGGGCAGCCCTGTGTACTTGAAAATTACCTACCATGGTGCCTGTATGGGACATGGCCGACTTCATGCTTGTTTCAGTGCCGGCTGTCTTAAGTAAGATAACCGGCTTTTCCTTTGTGACCTCACTTGCAAGCGAGAGAAATTTTGTACCTTTATTCAATCCTTCCATATGAATAGCTATAATTTTTATGTCAGGATCTTCGCGGAAATATTTTAGCGCCTCATAAAAACCAATATCACAGGCATTACCTAAATCAATGCCCTTCCCTATGGAGCCGCTAAATTCCTGAGCGCCTACAAAAAAAATACCTGACTGGCATATTAAACCAACTGAAGATCTTTCATTGGTTAATGGCATAAAAGATGTGGTAAAATTATTATAATTATTAAGAACCCCAAGGGTATTAGGGCCAAGAATTCTTATCCCATGCCTTTTTCCAATATCTTTAATCTCCTGTTGAATTGCTTTTCCCTTGTTATCGGCATCAGCGAATCCCTGGTTTACGATAATCACAGCACTTATGTTTGCATGGGCGCAATCCCTGAGGATATTAACCGTATCCTCTCTTGGTGCACTTATGACTGCCAAATCTATGTCTTCCTTTATTTCACTTATATTAGAAAATGTGCTTTTCCCTAAAATTACCTGTGCATTGGGGTTAACTGGAAAAATTTTGCCTTTATACCCGAAGCGGATCATGTTCTCCATGATATTGTATGACACTGGCCCTGTTTTCCTGCTTAGCCCTACAAGGGCTATGCTTTCAGGTTCCATAAATTTTTTCATTTCCGTACCATTCCGTAAAAGAGTTATTATGCAATACTTATCGTTGTAGTGAAAAAATAGGTAATTCTAATCAAAGATTATTTAAATATCTCACCAGTCTCCTTGCACCACATGACTAAATCAAGGTGACTCATAGGTATCTTAATAGTTTTTGAAAGGGCCTCCATACTTTTCTCTATATGAAGATATTTTCCCTTGGATAGAGAATTCGGTATCTCCCCAATTACCCCGATCAATTTCAGGTTTTTTAATATATGTCTGTCAAGAATTGCCAGGTTTTGATTAAAGCCGATATTCCTCAGGAAATGGCTTGCCTCCTTGTATCCAATGCCCTTAACATTTAACACCAACCACTCCCGTGCGGCATAACCATAACCAATATTGGTAAGTATATTTTTTATGGGAGCGCTTTCACTGAAATAAAATTTTTTCCTTGCCTCCACAATATACATTGATTTCTTGTTTATAAATCTCGCCCCCTTTAAATATCCGGAAATAAGAGCGCTATCTCCATTGAATAAGACTCTGTCTCTCATCATATTTTCTACAGCATCCCAGCAGTATCTTCCCCTGGCCATAGGAGTTAATATGCAGAAGGCAAGTTCTTTAAAGATGTCCTCTCTTATTCCATGCTCCCAGGTTTCCTTAAATTCATGCAATCTTTCTTTTATTTCTTCTTTTTTTGATTCATGAAGCTCTTTAAGCTTCCTAATAAAGTAGTTTCTTTCGGGCGTTAAGTAGTTCATAATAATAAGGTTTTATTTTTAAGGTTGAGGAAATATTAAATATTATTCTATAATAATAAAGTTAACATTAATTAAAAAGGTTATATTGTGCCAGATTCTAAAACTAAAAACAAAAGAATTTTCCCAGATTTAAGTAAAAAAAAGCAGTCCGCACCAACTATTCCACGAATCAAACCCGGTGCGGATAAAAGATTGAACCCTGTCTTTTCAAAGATAGGTGTGCCTGAGGCAAAAGCCTTTAAACCTGACCCATTTCAGCTTAATGCCTTATCTGCCATTAAAAGTGGAGATTGTCTGGTGTCTGCCCCAACTGGTAGCGGAAAAACATGGATTGCAACTAAGGCCATAGAGGACATACGTAAAAATAATGGAAAGGCATGGTATGCATCCCCCCTTAAGGCACTTACAAATTCCAAGTATATGGAGTTTAAAAACCACTTCGGCAAAGAAAATGTTGGTGTAGTAACCGGCGACAGGGTAGAAAACCCAGATGCGCCTGTAATTGTAGGCACTACGGAAATACTCAGAAATCAACTTTATGATGCAATGCATGAAGGTGAGGATTTATATGCAGATCTCGTGATATTGGACGAAGCACATTTTCTTGGAGATGAGGAAAGGGGGGTAGTGTGGGAGGAGATTATAATATATCTTCCAGTCCGCATCCCACTCCTTTTACTCTCCGCCACTATAAGGAATTCCCACCAGATTTCAGGTTGGATCAGGCATTTAAGGGGCAAAAAATGTGCTGTTATCGAAGAGAAAGAGAGACCTGTGGCATTGTTTCCTCTTTTTTTTCATCCAACAGGAACGCTTCTCCCATTACTTGGAAAAAAAGGCCTTGATGAAAAGGTTATGCGATTTTTAAATAGCCCAAAAGGTCCTGTCGTTGGTTCAGGCAGGAGACTTCCACCTTTTGGGGAGATACTAAACTCGCTAAGGAAGCATAACCTATTGCCGGCGATTTTCTTTTTGAAATCCCGGGCCAATTGCAATGATGCACTTGATCTGTGTAAGTCAAGTATAAAACGTAATGGGGGTAATGAAAAGAAACTGAATAAAAAGATTGATGATTTTATTAAATTACACCCGCACCTTAAGCAATACAATCAACTATGGCATCTAAAAAACCTTTCTGTTGGCGCCCATCATAGCGGCCAGCTACCGTTGTGGAAAATTATGATAGAAAATTTAATGGAAGAGGGCTTGCTTGACGCGGTTTTTGCGACATCAACAGTAGCTGCCGGCGTAAATGTCCCGGCAAGAAGTATCGCATTTCTTAATTCGGACAGATACAATGGGCATAAGTTTGAAAATTTAACGGCTACTGAGCTTCACCAGATGACAGGCCGGGCAGGCAGGAGGGGAATGGATAATATAGGTTTCGCTATAGTGATTCCCGGGTCCTTTATGGATGTGGGTCTGATTGGAGACCTTTTAAAATCTCCACCTGAGGATATCTTAAGTCAGGTAAAAATTGATTTTTCAATGTCTTTGAATCTTCTATTATCTTATAGGCCTGAGGAAATTAGAGATATTCTCTCTAAATCCTTTGCCGGTTATTTGAATTGGAAAAACATGGAAAACAATGTTGAGGGGCGATTGAAAGATACTGGAAAAAAATTGATGAAATTTTTACCGCAGTCTCTCTGCAAATCACCTGAATCCGCGCTCGGCCTTGTAAGAAAGAGAATTGCCGTAAACAATGAGATTTATGTAATAATGGAAAGAAAGAAACAGCTCGAAGCTACCCTTTCTAAAATTGCAAACCTAATTCCTGGAAGGTTATTTTTTGATAAGAGATCCCGGATATACTGTGCCATTAAGAGGCATATAAGAATGGATAAGGAGGGAATACTTGCCTGTCGTATGAAAAATAAACCCGGGGGAAAAAGACCACCAAAGATGAGATTTTTTACCCCAGACAAAATATTAAACATTCTCGATAGGGTAATTGATGTACAATCTACGGAAAACCCCGTTGAATTAAGAAAACTTTTGTCCAGGATATCGTCGGAAGAAAGACCCCAGGTCATGGAAAATTTGCCTTTGGGTGAAGAGGAAATTTCAAAGCTTAAGCCGCTAACAGACAGGGTATCTTTTCTTGAATATGAATTAAGTCACATGCCGTGTAAAAAATGTAAGCATTTTTACATTTGTCATGGAAAGAAAAATAGGGGCTTTCGATCCTCCCGCAATAATTTTTCAATTCTCTGGGATTTGAAAAATGCCGTAATGGAAAAATTGTGGAACGATTTCATAAGACATTTGAATTTTCTAAAAATGGAGGGTTATATAAGGGAAGATGACACTCTTTCAGAAGATGGAAGGTGGGCATCAAAACTAAGAATTGACCAACCCCTTGCAATCGCTGAAGGCCTTAGATTAGAACTCTTTCCAAAGTCAGATCCTGGATTACTTGCCGCACTTATAGCAACATTTGTATATGACAGGGAGATGGAGATTGAATTTGATGAGTCAAGCATGCCAAGGGATCTAATTGCAGCATATGATAAAATGAAAACCGGACTCCTTCCACTCATAGAGCGTAAAACTGTCCATGGGTTTCCTACCAGACCAATGCCCTTATGGATAGCGGCTACTATCTATGCATGGGCCAAGGGGGTTGAATGGGATAGGGTTTTAAGTATAGCAGATATGGCAGAAGGTGATTTGGCAATGCTTATCTCAAGGACGGCTGATAACTTGAGGCATCTTGCATCCCTCACCACTGTCTATCCTCATATTGCAAAGACCTCGGCCCAAGCCATCCCAATGATCCTCAGAGAGCCGGCAATTTTTGAATAAGATTACCTTCCTGGGTATAACATAAATATGATACCTTTGAGAGACACAATACGTTCAAAGAGCTACCCTGTAGTAAACATGGCTATTATATTTATTAATATTCTGTTATTTATTGTAGAGTTAACCCAGGGTAGGGAATTGGATAGATTTATATATATCTATGGCTTAGTGCCTGTAAGATACTCTTCCCCAGACATCGGCTCCCATTTTACTATTGTCCAGCAACTGTTTTCCTTGATATCCTTTATGTTTATTCATGGAGGATTTTTTCACCTTATTGGAAATTTATGGTCGCTTTTTATATTCGGTGATAATGTAGAGGACAGGCTTGGTCCTATAAGATATCTTATTTTTTATGTTTTGTGTGGATTTGCGTCCGGTTTATTTCACCTTGCCGTTAACTGGGGCTCTCCAATACCAACCATTGGGGCCAGTGGAGCTATTGCAGGGGTAATGGGTGCATACATGATATTATACCCGAAATCAAAAATTTTAACATTAATACCTGTCTTTTTCTTTTTCCCCATTGTGGAAATACCGGCTGTTTTTTTCCTTGGTATCTGGCTTATCTTTCAGTTTTTCAGCGCTGCTTCAATGACAGGACAGGGAGGCATTGCATGGTGGGCTCATATCGGTGGATTTATCTTTGGAATTATCTTTCTTAAACTATTTCTTTTTTCCAATGGAGCTGCTTCTAAAAGAAAGCCCAAGCATGTTTTAAGGAGGGACAGGTCTGCCAGGATCCAGACCATCAGACCTGTAAGTATAGGCCGGGATCCTGATATGCATGGAAACATAACTATTACAAAAAAAGAGTCTGTTATTGGCACAAGGAAGTTGATTAACATTCCAAAGGGTTTTAAAAAAAATTTATTTTTTATAGCAATACCACCAGGGAGTTTCCAGGGAAAAAGACTTAGGCTTTCAGGGCTCGGAAGAAATGTAAACAGAGAAAAAAACGGTGATCTCTACCTCAAGATAAACATAGAAGATTAGAAGTAACCCTTCATGGCTACTATATTTGGAATATTGTTATGCAAAAGCCTTGACCATTAATGGGATAGCTACAAAAGTCCCTATTGAGCTACCTATATTAGTAAATACTACAACAAGTAGAATTCGTGTAATTTTATTTTTCCAGAACCCCTTCATTGATGAGATATCTTCAGGTAGATTTTCAAAATCCTTGACCTTTGGTTTACCTAATATGGTCTCAACTAACCCGGAGACCCATCCTGCCGCAATCATAGGATTCAGAGATGTCAGGGGAGCGGCAACAACTGCAGACAAGATTGTCAGTGGGTGGGCTAAAGCAATAGCAGCTCCTATACCGGAAAATGCAGCATTTGCCAGGATCCACCATTTAATCATATGTGTGCCGGCAGAGGCGCCGGCTGTGAAAAAACCAAAAAAAATAATTACTATTATCATGGCTGGTATTCCCCATTTCAAAACACCAAAGAGTTTACCCCTCGGGGGGATGTAGTTTAGCGTATAAATATCTATCTGTTTTCCCCAGTACTGTTGAATACCCGGCACATGTCCTGCACCAACTGCGGCAACAATCTTTTTGCCTGGTGCGGTTATGATTTTGTGGGCAAGGTATTGATCTCTTTCATCGATCAATATTCGCTTTATTACGGGAAAGGCCTCGCCGATTTCTGAAAGCAATGTCTCAAGGATATCCTTCTTTTTCATCTCCTCAATGTCCTCTTCTTTGATTTCATCCATAGAGCCTGCGGAAGTAACAAACTGGGTCAGTAATTTAACTTTAGTCCATAACCCCATAAAGCGCCATATTCTTGTTAGGGTAATGCGTATATCTCTATCTGCCAGATGGATAGACGCATCTACTTTTTTTGCTGTATGGACAGCCCGCATAATTTCCTCGCCTGGTTTAATACCTAATTTCTTGCCTATTTTCTTTTGAAAATAGGCAAGCATAAGGTTTGATAAAAGAAGAAATGCTTTTTTTTCCTTAATAACCTTTAAAAGATTTGTATTTTGCCACTGATTTTTTTGGATAATTGATTGATACCTTGATTGACAAAGCTCTATGCATACTGTGTCAGGTCTTTCCTCCTCAATTACATGTTCAACTAAATCAGCGCTCTCCATTGAAACATGAGCCGTCCCTATTAGTGTTATTTCTTTATCTTCTAAATTTAATCTGTGTATATTATCATTATTTATCATATTTATTAGTTAATGCTCCTTTCATTGTTAAAAAAAGGGGTGTAAAATATTAGACACATACCTGGAATTGAAAGTAAAAAGGTAAAACCAAAAAAAAGACCATAGCCAAGCCTTTCCGCTAAGAAACCACTGGCAACACCGGCTAATACCCCGCTAATATTCATAAGCCCTGAACCAATGGCATAATGAGCCGCCTTGAATAGATCAGAACATGTTCTCATCAGAAAGGTCATAAGAACAGCCGTGCCAAGACCACCGGCAAGCTGATCAAATGCATGTACAAGGGCAACAAGTAAAAGATTGTAGTTGCCGATGAACGTAACGGTTTCCGCGCCTGTATTTAAATCAAGGTATCCTCTGAGGTGCAGGGCAAGGGCGGCATATACCAAATTGGTAAAATTCTGGGCCAGGAGAAACGGCCATACTACCTTTTTTAATGAGAATTTGGAAATAAAAAATCCTCCGGCCATAGCCCCAATAATGGAAAAAGGTAGACCAATGCCCCCTGAAAGCCATCCAAAATGTACCTTTAGGCCTAAGTCAACCATAAACGGGGCAGCCATGGAAGACAAAGCGGACTCCCCTGTTCTCATGAGAATAATAAAGGCTATGGCAACAGACATATGATCCCTGTTAATGTAATCGAAGAATGCCCTTGAGTAAAATGATTCCCTGTTTTTGAATAGAAGACCTTTTATCCTATTCCTGAAAAGGGCCATGCCAATTAAAAACACAAGAAGGACTAATGCTATTGCCCCTGAAAAGCTTATGTTTCTCAGGAATGGCATAATCTCAAAAAGACCGCCAGTAAACCTCTTCCAGACAAAATACCTTATTCCAACAAAAATAAACAATATGATAAGGCCTTTTACTAAAATCCTTGCCTGGAGTGTTATTTTTAATAAATCCCCTATTTTTGTCTTTTCCGTTTCAACATTAGGAAGAAAGAATAAATGAAAAAGAAAAAGAAGGAACAGGATGATACCTGCTACTGAAAAGGCAGAGAACCAGTTTAATGTTGCACCTATTGTAACAATTATTCCTGTCCCTGCCATCATTGCAATACGATATGCCATGACCCTGTAGCCAACAAATTTTGCCTGTCCCTGCTTATTTAATGCCTCCATATAGTAGCCATCTATAGAAATATCGTGGGTGGCGGATAAAATTGCCCCTGCAAAAAATATAATGGCTGCAACTTTAATTCCAGAAGGCATAGAACTTACAAAGGCAACAAGAATAAATAGAAGGGCCAAAAAAAATTGCATTATAAGCATCCATTTTTTTTTAGTCCCAAACTGATCTATTAACGGTCCCCATAAAAATTTTATGACCCAGGGTATGCCGAATAATGATGTAAGCCCTATGGCCTCTAAACTTACCTTCATGTCTCGAAAAAAAACAGAGGATACAATTCTTATCACAGTGTAGGGAAGTCCCTCTGCAAAGTATGTTGTAAATGACCACACATGGGGGGTTTTAAAATAAATATTTTTTTTCATTGATTTATTTTGCATTCATGTATAAAAGCTCGTCTATACAATAAGTCGTAACCGTTCACGGTTCAACGTTCAGGGTTCAGGGTTAGGATAAGACTGAAATTGGATCCCCGAAATGCTCGTAAAAATACGGGGTTTGCCACATCATCGCCAAATACCATGTTTCGGATTTGTGGGAAAGTAGAAGCAGGCGGTTTTCCCGTACAAAACGCTTACAAAATAGCGTATGGTG
>JAYEMW010000482.1:0-7878 GCA_034718555.1 Thermodesulfobacteriota bacterium | reverse complement strand
TTTTTATTCGGCTCTATTCTTTTTTATCCCAGATCATGCCGTTTGCGGATATGGAATTGGAAAAGTTTTACGCATACGCACGTCTTCTTCTCAACAAGCTGCCAAAGCAGGATGTTTCGGATAGATTCAAAATCTACGATGAAGTGGCTTTGGAATACTACAGGCTGCAAAAAATAAGAGAAGGCACAATTGTTCTTGAAAAAGACAGTGGGAGTGAGCTTCATCCAATATTGGAGGCAGGGACAAAGAAAGAAAAAGAAGAATTAGCCAAACTCTCAGAGATCATTGAAATCCTGAATGATAAATTTGGAACTGATTTTACAGATGCGGATAAATATTTCTTCACTCAAATTGAAGAAGAACTGGTTGCGGATGAAAAATTATCAGAGCAGGCCAAAAGCAACAGCATTGGGAATTTTAAATTCGGTTTTGAAGATATGTTCCAAAATAAATTGATAGAAAGAATGGACAGCAACTTGGATATATTTACAAAAATTATGGATGACAAAACCTTTGGAGATGTTGTGAAGGAATGGATGTTATATAAAGTTTATAATAGGTTGAATGAAATGCAATCGGAACAATAAAGGCTGATTACCAATGATTTTTACCATAAGCTGCCAGAACAAGACCCTTTTTGAAAGATGACTATGAAAAACATCAAAGACCTGCCTGCCCATAATCGCCCCCGGGAAAAATTAAAGGAAAGGGGTGCATCCGCTTTAACTGATGAGGAGCTGGTGGCCGCTATTCTTGGGCGGGGAGTTGAGGGACAAAGCCTTGTTACTATCTCCAAAAGTGTTGCCAAACTCATCCGCAAGCACAAGGAAAAATTATCTGTTGACCTTCTCACAGCGGTTCGTGGCATGGGCCTGGCAAAGGCCGCCCAGATTTTGTCTGCTTTTGAACTGGCAAGACGGCACCTGATTAAAGAGACGGTAAAGATAACCGGGGCCCAGGATGTGATGCCGCTTCTGGCAGATATCGCCGATAAAAAGCAAGAGCATTTTGTCTGCATTTCCCTTAATGGCGCTCATGAAGTGATTAAAAAAAGGATCGTCACCATCGGTCTGGTGGATCGCAGCCAGGTTCATCCGCGCGAGGTTTATGCGGATGTCATATCAGACAGGGCAGCCGCTGTAATATTTGCACATAACCATCCATCAGGAGACCTAAAACCAAGCAACAGCGATTTAAAAATCCATGAACAATTGAGTGAGGCAGGAAAGATCCTTGGGATTCGGATTTTGGATCACCTTATTGTCACCAGGAAAGGATATTACAGCTTTCAGGAAGCTGGGTTGATTGCTCAGCTTTAAAATATTTGTTTGACGAAAGCTGCTTTTTTAATTTGCGGAGAATTTCGGGAATTCTAGGGACATTCGGAAATTCCATGGACATAATACTAAATTATTGACAATCAGCGTGAATAATAACATTGTATATTCATGGCACGCATAACACGAATCGTTGTTTCTAAATATCCGCATCATATAACTTAAGCGTGGGAATCGTTAGATTTAGCCCCTGACTAAAAGGGATTTTTGAAAGGTGGTATTCAATGGGACGAGTTTGGCAATAGGTCTTCCTCTCTTTGTAATGATGATACTTTCGTGTGATTTGGAAACTTGGTCAACAACCTTGAGTGCGTAGGTTTTAAATATACCAATATCCATAGTTTTCATAATATCCCCCCCCCTATTGACTAATATTTCAAAAATGGTCAATACAAATAGTCACGTCAAGATGAAATCTAATGAATTTTTATCTGACCACGACCTTTCCCTTTGGCTCACTTATCACCTCCCCTATAATTTTTGCCTTATCGACACCAACCTCATGAAGCCTTTTAATCATTGTGTCAACTTTATCTGAAGAAACAGCAAGGACCAGTCCGCCGGATGTTTGCGCATCAAACATGACCCATTGGAGCCACCCGGGAACATCCTCGGAAAATTCTACCTTTTCCCCGCGAAATTTTCTGTTTCTCTGAGTTCCTGGTGGAATGAGACCATTTTCTGCAAATTCCTTCACTCTGGGAAATAAAGGGAGTGATGAAGAGTCTATTTTAATACCCTTATCTTTACTTTCTTCGACCATTTCATAGAGATGGCCGGAAAGGCCAAAACCGGTTATGTCGGTGCAGGCATTAACACCTATATCCAGTGCAACCTCTGCAGCCTTTTTATTCAAGGTAGCCATGCTCTTAGCCACTTCAGCCTGGGTATTGTCATCAACCATTTTTCCCTGTAAAGCATTATTAATTATACCCGTTCCCAAGGCTTTGGTTAGTATCAGCTTATCCCCTACCTTAAAATTCCCCTTGGTTAATATCCTCCTGGGGTCTACTGTTCCAACAACTGAGAGCCCATATTTAATTTCCTTTGGATCAATGACAGTGTGACCTCCAACAAGCAAAACGCCGGCCTCTTTAAGCTTATCCGATGCCCCTTTTAAGACCTCTTTAAGTATATTTAAGGGCATGGCCGATGTTGGAAAACAAACAATGTTCATAGCTATAACCGGTCTTCCACCCATGGCATAAACATCGCTAAGGGCATTAGCCGCAGCAATCTTCCCATATGTGTAGGCTTCTTTAACGATAGGATTGAAGTAGTCAAGCGTCACAACAATAGCAAGATCATCCCGCAGTTTATAAATCCCTGCATCCTCTCCAAGGCCAGTGAGTAAATTAGGGTCGGATACAAAAGGTATCTCATGAAGGACCTCATTCAGGTCGCCCGGACCCAGTTTAGTCCCTCAGCCGCCACCTAATGATGCATCATTAAAACAAAGATGTGTCTTATCTTCATTCATCACTATTTTCCTCTATAATTAGCATACTGTTTTTTTCTGATATTTGGATTTACAAGAAAAGAAGGGAGAAAGTCAAATCGATTATTTCTATAATTTTAATAACTAAAATAGATTTAATCAATACTACATACCTCGTCATTCACATTATACAACTGACTGGAGACCTGTATATCCCGCAGGATTGCAAATTAATTGGACATCAGTTGGAAACGAAAGTTATCGACCAAAATATTACACCATAATACGCTATAAATTACGAGATCTGAAGTCGATATTTCTGAGCGAGCACAAACCCTATTACTCCTAATATGCCGATTACCCCGCCTGTGATAAATGTCACGGTTATATTGATAAATTGCGTAGATAAACCTGCGAACAAAGGGCCAACAATCATTCCAATGCTATGAAACAACACAAAGGCACTCATCATGGAGCCCATATCCCCCATCTTTTTTCCTTCCTCTACAGTGAGGGCCGTGAGGGCAGGCATAGAAATTCCGCCGGAAATTCCCAAAAGAAAATTGATAAAGATAATTTCCAAAAAATTACGGGAAAAGGAAATAGCAATCAGGGATATACCTGCCAAACATCCACCAAGTATGACTAACCATCCTTTTTTTGTTCTATCAGCAAGCATTCCAAAGGGGGTTTGAAGTATTGTTGCTACTGCAATATTGATGGAGATAAGTATCCCAATTTGTGAGCTTGACAGTTTTAAGATATTATCTCCAAAAATTGGAAGGAATGCCCATAGAACCCCGATACCAGTGGAAAAACAAAGCCTGTAAAAAAATATTCCTTGAAGTGTCCTGGATTGAAAAAACCTAAGGTACCCTTTGGCTGGATAATTTTTATTTTTTTCAGGTGGTTTTTTTTCAGGGAGAAAGATAAAGGCGAGAAGCCACCCAAAAAAACTGATAGCGCCCATGGAAATAAAGCAAAATTTAATACCGGCAAGATCTTTTACGATTCCTCCAAGGATTGGTCCTGTAGCAAGCCCGCCGAAAAAAAATAGATTGAAAGTGCCCATATACGATCCCTCTTTCCCTTTCGGCGAACTTTCACCCATATATGCCAGCGCAATGGGGATTACCATGGCGGCAGCAGCCCCCTGAAGCATCCTTGTAAAAATAAGGAGTGTAATATTTGAGGCAAAGATATAACCTATAGAGGCAAAGGAAAAAAGGAACAGGCCTGATGTAATAAATATTTTCCTGCCAATTTTATCTGAAAGATTTCCAACTACAGGCAGAAAAATAGTCCTTGTGATGGAAAAGGACGCAAATACCAGGCCTATGTATAACCCGGTAGCACCAAAATGCTGGGCGTAAACGGGAAGCAAAGGGGCTACAATGCCCATCCCCAAATTGGCTGAAAAAATTGCCGTAAAAAGAGAAATGAAAACTATCCGTTGCATAATCTGGAAGAAAGGGGAAAGGGAGCGACCCCTGCTTGGTGGAAATTTTTGTTTGGAAGTATTTTACAACTCTTTAAAGGTCTCATTAAAGGCCACCCTGTGGCCGTCCTTTTCCGTATCAATTATAACCCCATCCTGATCAAAAAAAATTGCCTTTATTTCTGACATCTTTGATACCTCCTTCGGATTTTTCAGCATATCTTGTCTACGCCTTACCTGCACATCCAAGTATATCAATCCAGTACTCAACCCTGCTCATAATATCCTTCTTAACGGCTATATCAATTTTGCCTGGATTATATTCGTCTCGGTGAGATGAAATATAGTTGTGGGTGGCATCAATCAGTGCATGTTTTAAATCCGTTGACACATTGAATTTTGAACCTCCAAGAGACACTAATTTTTTAGATACGTCCGGCTTAAGGCCTGTTCCACCATGAATTACAAGAGGGATTTTTATTTCCTCGCCATTAATCAACTCTGCAATTTTTTCCAACCTGTCAAAGTCTAATTTTGGATTTTTTGTCTTATATACGCCGTGAGCAGTCCCAATTGCAGGCGCAAAGATGTCGACGCCTGTTTGCTCAACAAACGTCAATGCCTGTCCCGGATCACATAAAGCGGCCTCATCTTCCGCAACTTTGACCTGATCTTCAATACCGGAAACAGTACCAAGTTCTCCTTCCACTGAAATGTTTCCAATACTGTGACAATAGTCACATACTTCTTTTGTTTGCTTAATGTTTTCTTGAAAAATCTGTTTTGATGCGTCTATCATAATATTTGTATAACCTGCATCAGCACATACTTTACAATATTCCACATCAGTGCAATGATCTAAATGCAAACAAATAGGTATGGGTGCGGATTCCGCCAACGTTTTGTATATATTGGCAAGAATAATGGGCTCCAAAAATTTTGATGGTGCCACGGATGTCTGGATAATGAGTGGGGCTTTCTTGTTTACCGCAGCTTCAACGACAGCTTCCATTTGTATTAAATTAGTAATATTAAATGCGCCTACTGCATACTTTTCACCTGTAGCCTTGATAAGCATATCTTTTGCATTTACTATTGACATTCTCCTTCCTCCTTTTTTTAAATGTTCAATTTATCCAAAATAGGCCCTGATAAATTTCAAAAATCTCTCATTTTCTTCATCAAGACCGGGAGTCACTCTAAAATAACCGTTTTTACCATGTATCGGAGATATTTTCTTAAGGAAAACCTTTTCCATTTTTAGTGATGCTTCAAGAATTTCCGCAGTTGTTTTTCCTGTCATGCTCGCATCAATGAGCATGTAGTTTCCATGGGCTGCATAGGGTTTAAGTCCCAGTTTCCGTGCTTCTTCATAAAAAATATCCATCCAGCGATTATTATGCTTTACCTTTTCTGCAACCTCTTCCGGATTATCAAGAATTGCCTCTGCTGCTGCCATTGACATAAGACTGACATTCCATGGCAGGAACATTGTTTTGAAGGCGCTAACCATCTCTTCTGTTCCCAGAACATAACCAAATCTTACCCCGGCAAAACCGTGCGCCTTGGACAGAGTTACGGACAAGAAAACCTGTGGATACTTCTTTATCAAAGGGGCTTTCGAAGAAATTTCCGGATGATAGTCAAGATACGCTTCATCAATGCAAAGAGGTATACCTGTCTCACAAAACCTTTCAAGGTCGGCATCATCAATAAAAACGCCAGTGGGGTTGTTGGGGTTAATAATCAGGATAAGTTTTGTTTTCTCATTTATGGCGCCAAGCATTCCTTCCACGTCATACTGGAGATCATTCTCAAGCACAGGTATCTGAACAACCTTCCCGCCGCACAACTCCGCCCGCGGTGGGAATAGCCCAAAAGTCGGATCTGACATTATGATCTCATCACCTGGTTTCAAGAAAATACGCATCATTGAATCAATAATTTCTGATGAACCATTACAAAGGGCGACATTGTCCGGACCAAGGTCATACATCTTGCCAATTTTGGTTCTTAACCTTTTCATGCTATCAGGATACCGATTCCCATTTTTCACGGCTTCAGCCACTGCTTTTACTACTTTATCAGATGGCGGCATTGGGTTCTCATTAAGCATAAGCCTGGCATGATCCGGATTTTTCCATGGCTTATCAAGGATATCCGTGTTGTATTCTCTTGAACTCATCAGCCATGGAACAAACCATTCTTTTAGTTCTTTCATTCTATCTCTCATTTTATATTCAAAGATATTTACTATGAGGCTGTCCGAGAATGCCCTTTTTCCTCAACTCTTTGTCATGCTCAAAAAATTATCCTCGGAATATCAACTATATACCTGCGGTAATTTTTTTCGCATTCCTCGATTTGAGAAAAAATTACTATTCTCGGACAGCCTCATAGTAATTTTTTAAATTTGCCCTTGTATTGCTTTTAGATAATTTATCAAATCAATGACAGGGGTTGCTGTCTATATCGTGCATAAAGTGATTGAGTTATATGACTACGCCGTATTCATTCCTGAGGAGCTTAAGGTTTTTTTGGGCATTTTCGTATTTAACCTTTCCATAGTTGTAAAAATCGAACTCAATGGTTGAAATGTTGAGCTGGATTAAACTCCACAGAAACCAGTACATATCGGGAAAAGGCTTGAACAGATCGATATAGTAAAGCGTTTTGTCAAATTCCTGCCCCTCACAATACTCCTCCACAATAAGTTTTTCGGATTCCCTCGGAATCAGGACTTCCTGAAACATGTCTGCAATGTCATAATACTTTGGCGCCATTCCCGCATACTCCCAGTCGATAATATACATGGGAGAGTCGTATTTGTGCTTAAATTCCTCCTTGATAAGAATAAAATTGTCTGCCAAAAGATCATTGTGGCAGGCGGTAAAGTCAGCTTCCTGGATGTTAATGACTGCGGATAGGTTTTTAAGGCGTTTGACAGTTCCATCAATGTCAAATTCCGAATACTCGACATCGATTCCTTCCAGAATAGATGCCATTTTTCTAACTTCGACAGTTGGATTAAAAATTTTTTTAAGCCTTACACCACTGTTATGAATTTTTTTTATGGGCTCCACAATTTTCGGGTAAAGCGATTTGTCCAGAAAATGTTCATTGGTTAGAACAATGCTATCGTCAATAAACTCAACTATGGTCACCCCTGCCTCGGGCATGTATTTTACCATTTTGGAAGACACGCCTATTTTTGACATTTCTTCTATGGCCTGAACCTCAAAGTCGCGATGAATGAAAAGTTCAGTCTTATCGCCATATATTCTGACGGTTAAATCTCCTTTTTCCGATTTTACCCGATAAAGTTTATTGGTTATCCCTCCGCTCAATTGTGAAATTTTAAGTTTACATCCCTGCCATTCAGGAAAAATTTCATAAAAAACTTCCTCGTTGAATTCAACCTCCAAAAGATTTCTATTGCTCTTCATACGGAAAACTCCTTAGAATAGAACAGCAAAAAATTCAAGCCATTGGCTCTATCAAATAATACGAGACGAAAATACCTTTCACACCCTATCGAACATGAAACCGATCTGGCAATCGAATGACCAAAACAGGGATAGGGGATTGCCTGACCACCCATTTGGCGGTGCTGCCGATCAGGGCATCGGCGATGGCGCCTTGGCCGTGGGTACCCATGACGACAA
>JAYEMW010000481.1:0-7879 GCA_034718555.1 Thermodesulfobacteriota bacterium | reverse complement strand
GAAGAATCAAGCAAAAGCGACTCAGAGGACTCAACAGAAAAAAACTTAGTAACAGAGGAGACAACGGCTGAGAACTCAGTAGCAGAAAACTTAACAGCAGAGGACTCAACAGCAGAGAAATCAACAGCAGAGAAATCAACAGAAAAAGACTCAGTAGCAGAGGATTCAACGGCTGAGAACTCAGTAGCAGAAAACTTAACAGCAGAGGACTCAACAGCAGAGGACTCAACAGCAGATGATTCAACAGCAGATGATTCAGTAGAAGAGAAGTTAACAGCAGATGAATCAACAGAAAAAGACTCAGTAGCAGAGGATTCAACGGCTGAGGATTCAGGGGCAGAGGAAAAAAACTTATAGAAGCCAATAGTCGCCCTGTAGCTCTGATATTTACGGAAATCCGCTTTTTTCTTAGGTTTCAAATGATACATTCATTGTAAGGCCAAATTTAATCAATGTATAACATTGTCAAAAGTGAACGAAACAGCCTCCCTGCCGTTACATTACATGCACAGGCAGGGAGGTAGCCCCAAGTGGTGAACACGGAATCTGTGAACGCTTACGAAAAGCCATCATTTAAAAGGGATAGGCCCGTCACTTTAGTCCTCCTTATACTTATCTCCGCCATTTTATTCTTTGGCACATTATCAGCTATCATACTGTCTTTTTCAAATCACACACCTTATATATCTTATGGTAATAAAATAGGTGTAATACCAATAGATGGCATTATAAAAAATTCAGATAATATCATAGAGCAATTATCCGATTTTAGAAAAAATAAAAAAATTAAGGCCATAATTTTAAGAATAAACTCTCCAGGAGGAGGCGTTGGACCTTCGCAGGAAATATATAAAGAGACAATCAGGACTGCAAAAACAAAAAAGGTAATCGCATCCCTTGGCTCAATTGCCGCATCCGGCGGCTACTATATTGCATCAGCAGCAGATAAGATAATTGCCAACCCCGGAACCCTTACAGGAAGCATAGGGGTAATCATGGAGTTTATCAGGGTTGAGAAACTCCTTGATAAAATAGGAGTTCAATTTAGGGTAATTAAAAGCGGTGAATTTAAGGATATAGGCTCACCGAGCCGAAAAATGACGGTTAAGGAGAAAAAATTACTCCAAGATGTTATAGAGGACATAAAAGAACAATTTGTAAATGCAGTTGCCCAGGGAAGAAACATGCAAGTAGAGAAGGTCCTTGAGATAGCTGATGGAAGAATCTTTTCCGGAAAGAAGGCAAAAGCCCTGGGCTTAATAGATTCTCTCGGAAATTTTCGGGATGCCGTTGACCTGGCAAAGGAGATGGTCCATATCAAGGGCGAAGCAAAATTGATTTTCCCCGAGAAAAAAGGAAGGTCTTTTATATGGGATCTGCTTTTTGAAGGCCTTTTTGATTCCGTTAGCAGCAAAATAAATCAAACATATGGACCAATCGAGTACAGATGGAATGGTGGGTTTGGCATATCAAATAATTAGATAAAATTGACTTCGCCTTTCCCCCTCCTGATAACCTCTAAATTATCATCTATCAATGAGACTATAGTAGAAGGTTCATAAGAAATAACTCCCCCATCAATGACCAAATCCAACAAGGAGGAATATGTGTCATGGATTAAAGAAGGTTCATCAAGCTGAACACTGGTGCTAACAATTGGACGTCCTAATTCTTTTACTATCTCCAGACAGATTTTATTTTCAGGAACCCTTATGCCGACAGCTCTTCTCTTTGTAAGCATAAGCTTTGGCACCAACTTGGTCCCTTCCAATATAAAAGTATATGGACCAGGGAGTGATCTTTTCATAATCCTGTAGGCAAAATTTGAAACCTGTGCATAAAGGCTTATGTTTTTCAGGTCTGAACAAACAAATGAAAATGGCTTCTTCAGGGGTCTTCTTTTAATCTGATATATTCTTTGGATAGCTTTTTTGTTAAAAAGATCGCAGCCAATTCCATAAAATGTATCAGTTGGGTATATTATTACACCGCCTCTGTCCAGTTCTTGGACGACCCTATCTATAAATCTTTTTTGAGGATTATCTGGATTGATATATAAAAGCATATTTTTAACCTCTATTTTTTCTAAAAAATAACATGATTTTAATATTTGTATTTATTTTCGGTGCAATAGTGGGAAGTTTCTTAAATGTTTGCATATATCGACTGCCAAGAGACAAATCTATAATATTTCCATCCTCCCACTGTCCTAATTGTGGAAAACCGGTAAAACTATATGATAACATCCCTATATTAAGCTATGCTATCCTCAGGGGTAAATGTAGACATTGCAAAAAGGCTATCTCTGCCCGCTATCCAATAGTGGAAACTATATCCGGCTTGCTGTCCATCGCCCTTATTATGAAATATGGCCTAACATTGCATTCCCTTCTCTTATTGTTATTCGTCTTCTCTTTAATTATTATAACATTTATCGATCTTGATTATCAAATTATTCCAGATATTTTATCCATTCCTGGTATACTTGCGGGCATATGCGCCTCATTTTTTATACCAATGGCATACTGGATAGATTCCATTTTCGGAATATTAACTGGAGGGGGTTTTTTGTTCATTATTGCCGCTACATATAAGTGGGCAACAAATAGAGAGGGCATGGGAGGCGGCGACATCAAACTGCTTGCCATGGTAGGAGCATGGCTTGGATGGAAGGCAATACCTTTTATTCTCTTTTCAAGCAGCTTAATTGGCGCCCTAATAGGGGGTATAAGTCTTTTGTCGGCAAGGAAGAGTCTCAGATATAAAATCCCTTTTGGGCCGTTTATATCAATTGCATCTATTATCTACATATTCTTTGGCTCCGAAATAATAAACTGGTACATTAGCTTGTAAATAAATATGCGTTTATTCTCTTATAGTTTAAAAACAGGAATTGTTATAATTCTTGTCATTATCCTCCTGGCAGCCATGATATTGTTAGATATTGTTATGACAAGCATGGCAGAAAAAAACATGATGAAATTGGAAATAAAAAATGGAGTAATGCTTTTACATTCTGTTGAACAGGACATAATTTCCGGTTTTAATAAAGGCACAACAGGCTATTCCCTCCATAGCGGCCTAAAATATCTGATAGATAAAAAATACTTCCTTTCTGCAGCTATTATAGATTGCAATGGCAGACTTATTTTTGAAACAAAAACAACAAAAGACGATCGTAAAAGGCTTGTAAATATGGCCGGAAAATCCCTGCAAAGCGGTGAAAACTCTGTTTCTACGCCTGGCCTGTTATGGGGCATCTTGTCATCCAATAAGGGTTATTTATTTTTGGCATATCCAGTGATAAATGACAATAAAATCATAGGCGTGGCCTCAGTCAAGATAGGCTTAGAAAACACGTATAGCGCTATCAGAGTCTCCCATAAAATTATTCTATTATACATCTTTCTCAATACCTTGTTTTTTACTTTAGCCGGTTTTTACTTTATTTACAGAATTTTAGTACGGCCAATCAACCGCCTTGTCAGGAAGGCAGAAGATTTTAAAGAAGGTGAGCCTTTCTATCCTTTTCCAAGCTTAGGACAAAATGAATTCGGCAAACTCTCTCGGTCAATCACTATGATGCTTGAGCGTCTCGAAGACAACAGGACGGAGTTAAAGAAAAATATAGTCGAATTAGAGAAAACTAACTTAGAGCTCACAAAAGCCCAGGATGATATAGTGCAATCTGAAAAACTGGCATCTGTTGGGAGATTGGCATCAGGTGTCGCCCATGAAATTGGAAATCCCATAGGTATAATATTTGGGTATTTAGGCCTTTTGAGAGACAGTAAAGACCAGGGGGAAAGAATTGATTTTATTAATCGTATTGAAGGGGAAATTGACAGAATAAACAGGACAATTAGAGATCTTCTTGATTTTTCAAGGCCGTCTAAAGGCATGCCGGAGTCAGTCATGCTACACTCGGTTATTTCCGATGTGATAGAAATGTTGAAACCCCAGAAGATTATGTCCGGTATTAATATAAACTTGGATCTGAATGCTAAAAAAGATACTGTGTTAGCCGATCCTGACAAGCTGAAGCAGTTACTTCTTAATATTACAATGAATGCAATAGATGCAATGGGTACGGAACAGACAGTATGCTCAAATGATGATAAAAAATTAACAATAAAAACCAGTATACTGCCCGGCACTGATTCGGATATGCCAAAAAAAGGAGATAACCTATATATTGAATGCATAGACAACGGTCAGGGTATCTCCCCTGAAGAGCTCGACAGGATCTTTGACCCATTTTTTACAACAAAAGAACCAGGAAAGGGGACCGGACTTGGCCTTTCAGTCAGCCTGAGAATTGTTGAGGACATAGGCGGCAAAATTAAGGTAAAAAGTGAAAAGAGTAAAGGCACAACAGTAAAGATTACACTGCCTCTTTATGAAACTTAAAAAATAAGTAACCGTTCACGGTTCAGCGTTCACGGTTCAGCGTTCAGGGTTAGTAGGGGTTAGGGGTTAGGGGTTAGGGAAAAGACTGAAATTGGACTCCCGAAATGCTCATAAAAATACGGGGTTTGCCACATCATCACCAAGTACCATGTTTCGGATTTGTGGGAAAGTAGAAGCAGGCGTTTTTCCCGTACAAAACGCTTACAAAATAGCGTATGGTGATAAGAATACAACCTTTGAATCCCGCTGTAAGCGGGAAACCTTTGAACCCGTGAACGGTTACGAAAATAACCACCAACAAATAACAATAGTAATCATGGCAAAAAACAGGATTCTTATCATTGACGACGAAGTAAACATGAGGCACATGCTTAAAATGCTTTTAACCAGATCGGGCTATGATATTGAAACAGCGGCAGATGGCCAAGAAGGATTAGAGGTTATCGAAAGAGAACAATTTAATTTTATCCTCTGTGATATTAAGATGCCGAAAATTGACGGGCTCAACTTTTTAAAATCAGCAGTTAAAAAATCAATCAATATTCCTATTATAATGATGTCTGCATATGGGACAATAGACTCAGCTATTGAGGCCATGAAGTCCGGGGCATATGACTATATAAGCAAACCCTTCAAGACAGATGAGGTTCTTTTAACGCTGAAAAAGGCGGAAGAAAGGGAAAGACTCAAGAGTGAAAACCTTATATTAAAAGACAGGATTCAAAAAATAGAAAAAACTTATGAATTCAACAAGATAGTAGCCAAGAGCGAGGTCATGCAGTCTGTCTTTGATATGATAAGAAAGGTGGCTGACTACAAGACCACAGTTCTTATTACCGGCGAGAGTGGCACCGGTAAAGAGCTGGTCGCAAGGGCAATTCATTTTAATGGGATAAGAAGCAAAGGAAACCTTGTTTCTATAAATTGTGGAGGTATCCCGGAAACACTGTTGGAAAGTGAACTTTTTGGATATAAAAAGGGCGCCTTTACCGATGCATACCATGATAAAAAAGGTCATTTTGAAGAGGCGCATAAAGGCACTATCTTTTTAGATGAAATCGGAGAACTTCCACCATCCCTTCAAGTTAAGATGCTAAGAATTTTACAGGAGGAAGAGATAATCCCCCTTGGCTCAACAAATACAAAAAAAGTGGATGCAAGGGTGATTGCAGCCACATCTAAAAACTTGAAGGAAGAAATAAAAAACAGGCGTTTCAGGGAAGATCTTTTTTACAGGATAAATGTAGTTAATATTTATCTGCCACCACTAAGAGACAGGTCAGAAGATATTCCTCTGTTAATCGACCACTTCATAAATTCAATCAATTCTAAGCTGAAAAAAAATATTAAAGGAATTTCTCCTGATGTGTTAGAGCTGTTTATGTCACATTCATGGCCAGGCAATATACGAGAGTTGGAAAATGTTCTGGAAAGGGCTATATTGCTTGCCCAAGGTAATATTATAGATGTTCACGACCTCCCCTCAAATCTAAAAGCCGAACAATATGCAACTTCTAATATCACTCCTACCGAGATTTCATCTTTAAAGGTAGGGTCCCGCATCCTTGAAAAAGAGCTAATCGAACGGGCATTGAGCAAAACCAGTGGAAACAGGACTCACGCAGCTAAAATACTTGAGGTCAGTCGCCCCATGCTCATATCTAAAATTAAGGAGTATGGGTTAGGCTAAATCCTAACCAAGGATATTTGGTAACCGTTCACGGTTCAATGTTCAGGGTTCAGGGTTAGGGAAAAGACTGAAATTGGACCCCCGAAATGCTCGTAAAGAATACTGGGTTTGCCACATCATCGCCAAGTACCATGTTTCGGATTTATGGGAAAGTAGAAGCGGGCGGTTTTCCGTACAAAACGCTTACAAAATAGCGTATGGTGGTGAGAATATAACCTTTGAACCCTGGACCTTTGAACCCGTGAACTGTTACGATATTTGAAATTTGAAACTGGAAACTTGAAAGCAGAAAAGCCTAAAGGTGCCTTTTTCCAATTTTCCCTCCTGGCGGGATATTCGAGAAGTTTTCAGTTTTCAGTTTCCCAAAGGGCTATTTAGAATTATCAACCGATTATAAATTGTGAGAGAAAAATTCTCAAATTGGCCAATTAAAACTCTAACTTGTTTTTTGTAAGCAAATAGATTACAATAAAATTAAAAAACTGTTGGAGGTATGAGCATGCAATTAACTATACGAATTCCAGACGAGTACTCGATAAGCATTGAGAAACTAACAAAAAAAATGTGCCTCAAAAAATCAGACATAGCGCGTTTAGCACTTAAACAATTTCTGGATGAAAATAGTATAAAGGAAAAAGAGAAACCTTTTGATAAGGTTAAGCACCTTTTAGGCACTGCTGAAAGCAAAATAGAGGATTTAGGGCAAAGACATCGAGATTATCTTATTCAGAAAATAAAAAAGAATTAACAATGCAGGCACTTTTAGACACAGGTCCTTGGTATGCATTTGCACACTGGACAAGAAAGGCTTTCCTATTTACAGATTACCAAAAAATAGACCTTTTGTTATTTATCCCTGAATTGGTTTTTTCACAAAATGTTAGACAAAGATCAAATAAATAAAATCACCAACTTTGCCAGGTCGCACCCTGAAATTTCTGCTGTTTATCTTTTTGGCTCTCACGCAGTAGGGCATGCAAGATCAAGAAGTGATGTTGATTTGGGAGTATTATTTACAATTGATGTGGATGGTTTTAAAAGGATCAATATAGAGACCCAAATCTCAAATCTCCTAAAGAAAGATGTTGATCTTATTGATATGAGAAAAAGCGGTCCGTTTTTGCGCCATCAAATCTATAAGCATGGAATTGTCATCTTTCAAGACGGCAGTGATTATCCATTTCTGTTTAGGGCAAACTCGATCAGGGATTATCTTGATACTGATTATATAAGAAGAATAAACAAGGAAACCTCCCATGGTTAATGAAGATATTGTCCTCAGAAAGCTCAAAAAGCTTGAAGAAAATGTAAATGAGCTTCTCCAGGCAAAGGATATCAGTTGGGAAAAATACAAAAAGAATATACGTGACCGCGCCTTTGTTGAGCGTTACATTCTTATTGCTATCCAAACTGTCTTTGATATTGCCAATCACATAATTTCTTACCAGGGATGGAAGGAACCTGAAACCTACAGAGAAACGTTTGATATACTTGCATCACACGGCCTTTTACCAGATAAAAAAGTGTCTGATTATCAAAATATGGCCTCATTCAGAAACATGCTTGTCCATCATTATGAAAAAATAGACGATGAGATAGTCTTTGGTATTTTTAAGAATAAATTAGGGGACTTTTATAATTTCCGGAAATATATCATTGAATACCTCCTGAAAAACTCAAGTTAAAATTAACAATTAACAATTAAAAATGTACGCCCCAACTTATTGAGAACTTACTTAGAAATTAGATAACGCATTTATATACTTATGTTTTTCCAAT
>JAYEMW010000480.1:0-7885 GCA_034718555.1 Thermodesulfobacteriota bacterium | reverse complement strand
GCACTGGCCTGGGCTTGGCATCTGCATACGGCATTATCAAGAATCACGGAGGCATAATAAGCGTTATTAGCACTAAAGGGGTGGGAACTACCTTTAATATATATCTACCGGCCTCTGAAAAACCCGTTACAAAGGATAAAATTGTCGACGAAGGATTATTAATGGGTACAGAGACTATTCTCCTTGTAGATGACGAAGAAATGATAATAGATGTCGGCATGGATATATTAAAAATAATTGGTTATAAGGTGTTGGTGGCAAGAGGAGGACAAGAGGCCATAGAGATATACAAGAAAAATGAGGAGCAGGTAGATCTAATAATCCTTGATATGATTATGCCTGATATGAGTGGCCCGGAGACCTGCCGGATATTGAGAGAGATAAAGACTGATCTTAAGATAATTTTTTCAAGCGGATACAGCATGAACGGCAATGTAAAGGATATTATGAATGAGGGGGGCTGTGCCGGCTTTATACAGAAACCGTATAAGGTAAGAGAGCTTTCTCAAAAGATAAGGGAGGTGTTGGGCATGAAAATGGGTTGAGTTTCACTCATTTGAAACCAAGATCATTCGACTCTATTTACAAAATAAACATGAGAGGCCACTGGAAGAATGAGTCCGATTGCCTGAATTGCAATGTAGATTTTGAAAGGCCTGATCCTGAAAACGTAAGCGCTTTTAATGAGTGGGCTGAGGGCGAAGAGGAATTATACCTTTTTCGCCGTGATGAGGCAGGCTCCCTTATGTGAGCAGCCTGCCATAACAGCCACCATGCCAATTATTCTGGGATCAACAAAAAAGCAGATTATGCCTCCCTCTGAATATGGCAAATCAGCGCCTGAAAGCCCCCTATCAGTATCGCCGGTAGTTAGCACAGGATGGATGGCCATGCCTGCAAACAGCAAAATGTTAAAGTTAAGACTAATTTCTTCTACTTTGTAGTTATGATCGTTCACCTTGTCTGTGCCTACCTGATGCTATATTTATTTTCTTTTTAATCCCAGCCATATTATATACACAATCAAAAATATAGTTGAAACAGTCGCAGGTATAGCAGTGCGTTCTCCAAATAGGGCAAGTGAAAGGCCTGCGGCAAGGCCATAATTTTTAAGTGTTCCAAGCAGGATAATGCTTGATATTGATTTTTTTGAGACATTGAAAAACCTGGACGTTAATTCAATAATCCATCCGGATAAAAAAGTGCTTAGAACTGTAATGATAGCAACGGGGATTAAGGTTAGGGTTTGATCAGTAAAGACATCTCTGTTTAAACCGACAATTGTATAAACTACAATAAAAAAACCCCAATTTGTAATAGCGCCTTTATAGGGCTCAATACGGGATTCAAAATGGAGCCAAATCAGTATGCGGGATATTATCAGCGGTAAAATAATCAGCTCGGACATGATAATAAACAATTTTACCGGGTCCAGGAAGTTCGTTCCAAGGAAACCAATTGCTATTGCAGGTGCAAACATAAGAGCGGAGAGATATGCTGCCAAACAGCCGATTAGTGAAAAGGTCACATTTCCACCCAGAAATTCAGTGAATGGTATAACTGCTACAGCCGGCGGAACTGCCGCCAGGATTATAAAGCCCCTCCAAAAATCCTTATCGCTTATTATAAAATGATTTAGCAAAATAAGGATACCGCTCAGGACTATATAGTTCATTATTATGCCTGTGACGGAAGGGATTAAAAGGGCCTTTGGGGAACGAAATATTTCCCTGGAAATTCCCAGAAGGGAAATGGTCATTACTATTCCCAGTGCAGGAATAGTCAATTGTTTAGTAAAACAGGTAGCATTATCCCAAATCAGTCCTAAGAAAAGGGCAAGGAAAAGAATAAAATTTCTATTACGAAACAATCCTGTAATTTTATACATAGCTCCCCCAAACAGTGAGTAATTGTGGTTCTTTTTCATTTCAAGCGGGCACATTCTTCTCCCCTTGATGGAAATCTCTCTCTTTCTTTCCCCTCTCTTAATGGGAGGGGATTAAGGGGAGGGTGCGATAAACAGTTGTAGCTAAGATTAAATTTACTTATTCAGCAGCATTTTCTTGGCAAGCTTGCTTCCACCTTCTGTTAGGATTGCCTCGTCTATAGTTTTAGATAAGGTATCATTTTCTAATTCAGATTCCTTTTTCCTGTCTTCCAAATTAACAATCTGTTCAGCATCGTAAACTATCTTGAAATTGATAGGCTCCTCAGAGTTGGGGTCATGATGATGCCCGATAATATCACACACCTCTTCTATCAACTCTTCCTTTGCCTTAAGCTTTGTAAGGATATTGCGGGCAATCGGCGGGCCTTCTTCCTCTTGATATTTTGCATCAGCGCTCTTGTGCTTTTTCTCTGCCTCCTTTATGCCTATGCCATTGAGATAAGCGGCGGAAATTGCCACTGCAGGATTACCACCCTCCTCAGTTACAATTTTTTCAGCATACTTGGCCATCCTGGTTGCGTGGCTTGCCAGCATGAACTCTCCCTTAAAATAATGCCTCATCTCAATTCCCACCCTATCCTTCAGCAAATCCTCTTTTTCTGCAATGAGTTCAGGCGGCAGTTCTCCTATGCATTGTTCCGCAAAGGGGCAATAGGAAGCACAGCCAAAGTCTAATTTTGGGTTAACAACCTTGTGTCCACAACTTCTACATTTACGCGTAGGTTCATCCTTGAAAAATTCTATGGGTTTTCCACACTCTGGGCAGGGCACTTCATAGACTGCGTCTGCCTTCCAATACTGAGTATCTTGTCCTGGGCATTTCATTGTTACCCTCCCTCTAATCACATCTCTTGTTTAAGATTGTATGTCTGGTTTTAAAAGTTAAGCCACAAAGCCACTAAGGTTTTGATAATTTTATATTTTGTATCTTAGTGGCTGTTAATGGTATTTATTTTTGTTATCATCATAATAAGCAATTTACAAACTGAAAAATACTCCCTCTCCCTTGATGGGAGAGGGCTGGGGTGAGGGTGAGTAAAATTGATATTTCAAACACTTACAACCCTCCCCTTTATCCCCTCCCACGAGGGGAGGGAAAATATCAGTTTTTATAAACGTTTAATTATTAGTTTATAAATTTATAATCCTGTAAATCCTGTAAATCCTGTCAAGAAATAGTTAAATTACTTTCCTGCCATCATGGCATGTATATCGTCCTCAACCCCGCCTATTGGCTTAATATCAAATTTTTCCACCAGTACATTAAGGACATTTTGGGAAACAAATGCAGGAAGTGTTGGGCCAAGGCGAATTCCCTTCACGCCAAGGAACAGCAGGGCAAGGAGCACTGCAACGGCCTTCTGCTCGTACCATGCTATGTCGTAGGAAATGGGTAGATCATTAATATCGTCAAGTCCAAAAACCTCTTTTAATTTAAGGGCAATAACGGCGAGGGAATGGGAGTCATTACACTGCCCGGCGTCAAGTACCCTTGGAATACCGCCGATATCGCCGAGATCGAGCTTGTTGTAACGATACTTTGCGCAACCGGCAGTTAAAATAACCGTATCACTTGGTAGTTGCTCGGCAACCTCGGTATAGTAGCTTCGATTTTTTTGACGGCCATCACAGCCGGCCATTACAACAAAGCGTTTTATTGCTCCTGATTTCACGGCATCTACCACCTTATCTGCCAGTGCAAGAACCTGATTATGGGCAAAACCGCCAACAATTTTCCCGCTTTCAATCTCAGTTGGCGAACTGCATTTCTTGGCCACCTCTATAACTCCGGAAAAATCCTTTACGCCGCCTTCCTGTCTGTCGGCTATGTGTTTGGCGCCGGAATATGCCACCACTCCTGTTGTAAAAAGCCTGTCCAGATATGTGTTTTCTTTTTTTAACGGGACAAGGCAGTTTGTAGTCAATATAATGGGACCGTTAAAAGATTCAAATTCTTTATTCTGTTGCCACCACGAGCTGCCGTAATTTCCGACAAAATGGTCATATTTCTTAAACGCAGGATAGTAATTGGCTGGAAGCATTTCACCATGGGTGTAAACATCTACGCCGGTGCCTTCAGTCTGTTTTAAGAGCTCTTCCATATCCTTTAGATCATGGCCGCTAATGAGTATGCCCGGATTGTTTGCAACACCAATGTTAACCTCTGAAATCTCAGGATTTCCATAGGCGGATGTGTTCGCCTTATCAAGAAGGGCCATTGTATTGACTGCCAGTTCGCCTGCCTTCATCACAAGCCCGACCATCTCATCAACAGGCAGATCTTTTGTGGTAGAGGCCAGCTCCTCCATTATAGATCCATAAATGTCTTCCTGTTCATGGCCTAATATGGCAGCATGGTCTGCATAGGCGGCAATACCCTTCAAACCGATTATCAACAGCTCTCTGAGAGAACGGGCGTCTTCATTTTCTGTTGAAAGAACACCGACATCCTTTGCCTTTTCACGAAATTCCGCCTCATCGTCTGAATACCATACGGCAGAATCATGCAATTCTTCGGAAAAATCATTGCCGTTTTTATCCTTGTATGCAACTAAAAATTTATTCTTTAAATCGTCCCTGACCTTCAGCGCTTCTCTGATGTAGTTAAAAAACCAACCCTCTTCCCAGTTTGCATTTGTAATAGTGGCAAACAGGCCCTTTGCAATAAAAAGGCCGGCCTCTTTATCCACTATTCCGAGTTCCTTTGCCTTCTCTCCATAGACTGAGATACCCTTTAGGGCGTATATCAACAGGTCCTGGAGGTTGGCGAGGCTCTCCGGTTTCCCGCAAACTCCCTTTACCGTACAACCGGTATTTTTGGCTGTTTCCTGACATTGAAAACAAAACATTAGCATCCTCCTTTTAAATTATTAATTTATGTATAAGTATACTACTGCGTCACTTGATTGTATATAATAATACATTGCTGAAATTCTGCATTGACTTAAGTCAAGGACTAATATTTTTTATTACATAGGATGTATATAATTATTCAGGGGTCAGGGACCAGAGATTAGATTAGGAGAGGAATATTACAATGAAATGGTCTGAAGAGGCTGAGGCGGCAATAAAAAAAGTGCCTTTTTTTGTCAGAAAAAAGGTCAGGGCAAGGGTTGAAAAAGAGGCAAATGAGTCAGGAAAAATCCAGGTATCTATTGACGAGGTGAGGGCAACACAGGCAAACTTTATTTCTAAGATGGATTCAGAGATAAAGGGATACCAGGTTGATACATGTTTTGGCCCAGGTGGATGCCCAAATCGGGCAGTAGTGGGTGACAGCCTCATTAAAAAAATAGAAAGACTTCTAAAGAACCAGGACCTTGCCGGTTTTTTGAGAAAAAGGGTAAATGGGAAGTTAAAGTTTCACCATGAATTCAGGACCACCATTGCTGAATGCCCAAATGCATGTTCCCAGCCCCAGATTAAAGACATAGGTATTATTGGGGCCATAACACCGGAAATTACTGATAGGGTATGCACCCTTTGTTCTGCCTGTGTTGATGCATGCCAGGAAAAGGCAATAACTATAAACATAGATGAAAAAGCACCAAAGATAGACATGGACCGGTGTTTGAAGTGTGGTGAATGTGTAAGGGTCTGTCCTTCCGGCACTCTTTCAGAAGGAAAAAAAGGGTTTAGGGTATTGCTTGGGGGGAAACTCGGCAGACATCCCACGTTAGCCGGAGAACTCCCGGGTATTTATGACGAAGATCAGGTTTTGCGTATAATTAAAGACAGCGTTGACTTTTTTAAGGCAAACAGCAGACATGGAGAGCGTTTTGGGGAGATATTCAAAGATAGAGACTTTAGGGTGTTTAAGAACCGTTATTCAATGGGAACTGAGAAATGAAAGACAAACCATTATGAGGTGTTAGGGAATGTCCCAAATGGGCTGGTTCTTATTATGACACTCTGCTATAGGTCTGACACCCTGCTCTGCTCTGTGCTTTGCTGACACTCTGTGCTTTATGCTCTGTGCTTTACTTTTAAGGGCCACATGCCTTCTGTTCTTGAGTGTGTTAAATTTACTTGACTTGTGGTAAATTATATCACAAAATGTAACATAGAAATTGTTATGGGGGTTGTCATGAGAACGACTGTTACACTGGATGAAACATTGATTAGAGAATTAATGGAGTTTTCTGATTCGAAAACCAAGACTGAGGCAGTGGCATTGGCGGTTAAAGACCAGATCAGGAAGACGAAATTGAAACAACTCTCAAGTTTTCTTGGAAAAGTTGATATTGATGAAAAGGCCATTAAGGAAGGCGATGAAGCCGATATTAAGCGTGCTCAATGGTTGGAAGAAATTGGAAAAGAGAATGATAAGTAACACGGAATCGGTTTTATTAGATACCTCTGTATGGATTGACGCTTTACGGGGTAAAACATCCAAAATTGTTATGACGACAAAGGAATTGCTGAAAGATGACCGTGTTCTTACATGCGGGCCGATTATATTCGAAATCAAACGAGGTCTTCGCCATGAAGAACGAAAAAAGATATTGCCACTGTTTGACGCCCTTATTCGCCTCTCCGTTGATGAAACTCTCTGGGATGCAGCCGGCGATTTAGATGCCTCACTTCGCAGCAAGGGCGCTACTATTCCACCGATGGATGTCATAATCGCTCAGGTATGTTTGCATCACAAGGTTTGTCTCTTCACTTTGGATGAACATTTTCGATCTGTTCCTGAGTTAAAGCTGTTCAAAGAATAGGCCGGTATAGCAGAGCTTCTAAGTAGCTTGTCATTACCAAACCCGATCGGGAATCCAGTTTTTTGTTCATTTCCACTTGGGTTGCCTCTTTCCTTGTTACGAAGTTCATAAGGTGGATTAAACGAAGCTAGTCCGCCGGGAAATCATCAAGGATAAACCCAAAAAAACACTTGCAAAACAGAAAATATATGATATGTACGTAAAAGTAGGCAGTTACATAAGGATAATAAAACATTCATAGGATTTAGATAAACACAGACTGCGTACACATACTAAACTCAGGTTACAGGAGTTCATGATGGTGTTCAATCCTAACCAAAAAAGACCGATTTGCCAGGCCAACCCCTTCAGGGTTCATGGGATGGTAAGTCGGTTTTTTTATGTATGGGATAAAGGTAACCAAATTAAATCTTGGAACATTTATTACACGTTAACTGCAAACTATGAATGATTGGAAAAACCCCAAACTGTGAACCTTTATAAGACATATATGGGGTTTGAAGAAAAACAATTCGGGCTGTGTTTTCGGTTTTTCTTGATCAAAATTGATGTACTCGTAAAGAGTTCAAATTTATATTTCTGACACCAATAACTATTTGATATTCAAATATAATAATTATACTTTTTGTGCATTTTGTACCTTTTTGCGGCTATGTCAAAATTATGCAAATGGAAACGAGGAAGCATAAAGAAAAATGGGATGGACGTTCAGGGAGAGAAAAGAGAAAACCCTTTATTGAATTCACTTATTTACTTATGGATTGTTACTGGTTCCCCAAGTTGACAAGCTGAGATCTGAAATATATCTGTCAACTGTGTAGGTCTGACACTCTGTGCTTTTACACTCTGTGCTTTATTGGCAACCCCGTCTTTTGGCCTTGCCCTTCTGTTCCGGACTGATTGCAGAATCCGATTCCTTTCCGTCTTTTCAGGGTTTTTCCTGCGATATTTTTTCCAGTAATCTCAGGTTCTCCTGAACCCACCCCTTTTGACTGCTTTTCTGGTTAGCCCGGTAATCAGGATCTGTCTTTATCTTATGCCTTTGCCATGCAGCCTTTTTTGCATTCTTGCATACTTTCTTTTCGCAATACATCTGATTTTTGTGCCGCGGACTTTCCTCAAAAAAATTACCACAATAAACACACTCTATCTCAGCCATTACCATCCCCTGTCTTATAGGAAATGGTTTTATCTTAACGGAATTATAAGCAATTATAGG
>JAYEMW010000479.1:0-7895 GCA_034718555.1 Thermodesulfobacteriota bacterium | reverse complement strand
TATAGACATCGCTCGAAAAGGGTATCGGTCTTATGTTGAAAAAGGCATTGCACTGGGCAAAAGGCCTGAGTTGACAGGAGGAGGTTTGATAAGAAGTCTGGGTGGTTGGGATGAAGTAAAGAAGATGAAGTTTAAGGGACAAGGTAGAATTAAGAGCGATCAACGAATACTTGGGGGAAGTGAATTTGTAAATGATGTACTTTCTGAATCCGAGAAGCAATTTTCCCGGAAATATAGACTCAAAGGCCTGGGATATGATTTTGAAAGGGTTATCGAGAGGGTTTCCGAATTATTCCATCTGGACAAGGACTACATAACCGGAAAGGGCAGACAACAGGATCGGGTTATGGCCAGGGATTTACTTTGTTATTGGACTACGGTTGAATTGGGGATGTCTATGGTAGATTTGGCCAGGAAGTTAGAGCTAACCCCCGCTGCTGTCAGTTGTGCGGTTCGGAGGGGAGAGAAGATGGCAAAGGGAAAGCATTACCAACTGGAAACCTGAGTTATTTGAATATTAACGGTCGTCGGAGCAGCCGACAAGGCTGCAATCCAGCTGGTGAAAGTCCAGCCGTATCAGTTGCTCGTGTCGGATACGTAGTGATGCCACATCTCGGGGCAGGTAACCAACCGAGCTATGCGTGGTGTAAACGGCCCGGCTGCCCAATTGCTTTTAAGCAACTGCGGTAGGTGCAACCTGGGGGTCTAACGAGCGTGGGAGCCTGTAGGAGAATAGGGGACGGTCATAAGTAAATAACCAACTCAGTTTTTGATCTGATAATTATTTGACTTCGAGATTGCTTCGCCCTTGATAACAGAATATGCCACTCCGGGCTGGCTCATCCCCAGCCTTCTCGCCAACTCTCTTTGCCCACAGCCAAGCTCTCTATGCGCCCAAAAGCAAAAAAGGGCTTTTGTATCGGACTTCACCTTCTGTCTGCTTCTGGAAAAAAGATCTTCTTTTTCTATTTTATAGATCTCGCATACGCGATTTTCAATCATTTCCAGATCATAGCCCAACCGCTGCATTTCATAATAGCGTTCAAGCTTTTCATCCGCTTCTTTTAACACGCCTAATACAAACTCACTATCCCCCAGTATCCTCTGATCACCCTTCAGCCTTTTCTGGCCATCTATCCTCATCTTCTTGATCGCTTCCCAGCCTCATAAACTCCGAATAAAACCGCCACCGACCAACTCGGGACGACTGCCGAATTCCACTCCTTCCTTTACATATGAACTATACTGACCCCTCGCCTCGCTTAGTGTCTTACCGAAATATGAAAGAACATATTTCGTATCCATCCACTCGCAGGATCTCTTGCCCATCAACACAGCATGCCCGTCGTATTTATAGGTGCTCAGACGGTTTAGATCAGAAACAATACCTGCGCGTAAAGGATTGAGATGGATATACCGGACAAGCTCTCTTAGGTAGAGGTCTTCCTGGCAAACAATCGACTTGAATCGATTTTGAAAAAGGGGACCATGACGCAAGTGACGACGATTAAAGTTGACTACATACCCGGTCAGCAATGTTTTCATTACTATTGACAGCCCTGTAGTTCCCGTACGCAAAAGGAAGTGTGCATGGTTGGATAGCATTGCCCAGGCCCCAGTTAAATAGGCTTCGCATTAAACGGGGTAAACATAGCAGGAGGTTTTGGTGGCAGGCAATAATTCCCCAAGGCGCCTCAATAGATTATCACGATCCTTATTATCTGCGAAAATATCTCGTCGTTCAATACCGCGAATAATAATCCCGCGGAACGCGGGACAGCACACCAGGTGCCTTCCAGAGGCAGGTAAACGTCTAATCGGGCTAATCTTGGCATGTGTATTTCCTGCCACATCACCTTCACCATGTCAACTTATTTATTATTCTATGACCGTCCCCTATTTCCCTATTTCCAACGAATTTCAAAAAAGATACTCAACCACAATATCATGCACGCATTTTGTGCTTGACACACAATGATAAATTTTTTTCCTCCTCTCCGCAGAAAGGGAGTTCTTATCATTCGGCTGGTATTGTGATTTTTCAACCTTTGCGTCTGCGCATGACTTCGTATACAGCGGCGCCCGTAATGGTCAGCACGATGAAGATCATTGCCAAAGCATTCTTGGCAGGACTGATGAAAGCACGCAGTTTGGTGCCGATGTAAATCGGCAACGTCTGCTCGAATCCAATGGCAAACAGAGTGGTGTTATAGTTTTCAAATGACTGCATAAATGCCAGGGCGGCAACGATAAAAAAGAGTATATATTGTTATCAATTACAATGAACAAAGGAGCGGCCGTCAGATTCAGAGGCCAAAAACGCAGGCTGAACCATTTCAAAAATGCTCGTTTTGAATATTTCACTTACAGCCCGGCCTTGCCAGGTATGGTGCGCAGGGATATCCATTAAACCTGCAAGAGTCGGCGCAGTGTCGATAATATTCACCTTGTCTGTAATTATGTGTTTTTGTCTCACTCCAGGACCTACTGCAATCCATGGGATAGTCATTACCTCCGGCGTGTTTTCCAAATGATGATTGTTGATGCCACCATGATCACTGTGCAGGATGATACTGTAACAGTCAGACAGGTTCGCCCTTTCCAACTCATTTAAGATGATGCCAAGCGCTGTATCCGCCGTCTCGATGGCGTCAAGGTATGAAGCTGACATGAATCCTGACCTGTGTCCGGCAATATCGGTTCCTTCAAAATAAATAAAACAGAAGTCGGGACAGTGGGAATTCAGATAACCGGCAGCAGCCTGTGCGACCTCAATATCGCGGTTTTCCACAGAGCCGCTGTTTATGAATTGTGAGTAGTTAAGGGAGCCGGGCACTGAAAGGTTTCTAAAGTACTCCCAGGAGTAAAAAGCCGCGGTTTTTTTGCCGAAATCTTTTACAAGATCTATAATGCTTCTTGCTGTGGACGATGGCTTGGGAGATCCGGTATTGGTAAGCACATTATGCGCCATCGGCGGCAGAGATGTGAAAATGCTAAAATGGGCAGGCAGGGTAATAGAGGGGGTCACGGTCCGGGCGTTCAAGGTGTGTGAGCCGTTTTCGATCATATAATCAATATTCGGAGTTTTTGCCTGCTCCAAACCGTCTGAACGGCAGCCATCAATAATCACCAGAATGGTTTTCATCAATCTCTCTCCTCACTTTTGAAAAGGTTTCGGCAATGACTCATTTTTCTATATTTAACATCATCAATATTTGGTTTTTATGAGGCAATGGTTAGTTTATTGTAAAATAGACCAGTATCTAATCCATAGGAGCGGGTTGTTTTGAGAGGATGAAGGATCGGGTTCGCACCTGAGCAGAACTTCGCGTAATAAGCGTGTTTTATCAGGTACTTCAACGTTTGCCTGTAGGTTTAACAGGGCAACCGGGGTAAATATTAAGTATTGGTTTTGTTGTATTTCAAATCTTATTACACATCTAATCCATTTCTAATTTTAATGCCAGACGCATATTGCGACATGTCGAACTTGGCCTTATCGAAGAGATCTCCAGCTCATCCTTTCCATGGCAATGTACAACCTGTGGAAGATGTGAAGGGGTGTGCCCTAATGGAATAGAGATACTCAATATAATTAGACCACTCCGGGCAATGTCACCACCGGAACTTGTAACTGAATGGCCGCCGTGTACCTATGCATGCCCGGCAAGGATTGACATACCGGAATATTTAACCCAACTTCATGCCTTTTTCTCCTTTTAAGCAGAAAATTGCCCTATTTTCTATCACCACCCTCTGTAATATCAATAGGTTACACATATAGATGTTGACTGTAGTGTCAAAATATCATTATTTTAATTGACAAGGAACATTTACCTTGCTAAACTGTTTTCATGTTTATTCGCAGGGTTCCACACAAAAATAGAAAGAACCACAAAGAGTATTATACCTATAAGCTTGTCGAATCGATCAGGACAGAGCGAGGACCTCGGCAACGGGATATATTGAACCTGGGTGTGGGTTTTGATTTGTCCAAGGATAAGTGGAAAGATCTTGCCAATTGCATAGAAGAAATTATTAGCGGGCAAAAATCGCTTTTTGATTATCCCAAGGCACTCAGGACTCTTGCCAGGAGATATGCAAGGAAAATTATTCGTGAGCAAGCTTCTGTTATTGCTGAAAGACAAGATATTGAACCGGATTATGAAACCATTGATCTAAACAGCGTTGAGGATGAGGAGGTCAGGACAGTTGGCGCTGAACATGTCGTTTATGAGGCTGTCAAGCAACTTGGGATAGATCGAAAACTGAAGGAACTTGGATTGAATAGACACCAGGTTGCTGCCTCACTTGGTGTAATTGCTGGTCGAATGATTGTCCCCGGCTCTGAAAGAGCAACCCATTACTGGATGCAGAACGTCAGCGCTTTGGATGAACTAATGGGCGTTGATTTTTCTAACCTATCTCTGGATCGCGTATATAAAGTTTCTGATCGGCTGCTGAAGCATAAGGACTCACTTGAAGAACACCTGCGCCGGAGTGAAGGCCAGCTCTTTGCCCTGGAAGAAAAAATCATCCTCTACGATCTGACCAATACGTTTTTTGAAGGTACCGGTAAGTATAACCCAAAAGCACGTTATGGCAGATCAAAAGAGAAACGTAGCGATTGCGCTCTGGTGACTTTAGGGCTTGTCTTGGATACGCATGGATTTCCCAAGAAGAGTCAAATTTTTGATGGCAACATCAGCGAGCCCAAAACTTTGGAAACGATGATCGGGGAGCTTGCAGGAGGGGAGATTTCTGAGGATTCCCTTATCAAGCCGACGATCGTGCTGGATGCCGGGATCGCTTCTGAAAAAAATCTCCTATGGCTGAAAGACAAGCACTACCCTTATATAGTGGTCTCCCGCAAGAAAAAGAAAGAAATCCCGTCTGATGTAACTATGATTGCTGTTAAAAAAGATGATAAAACAAGCACTATTTTGGTTCAAGCAGGTTTGGCAAAAAGTAAGGAAACTGATGAATTAGAACTCTATTGCCACTCAATTGACAAAGAGAAAAAAGAAGAGAGTATCAAAACTAAGTTTCAGGAGCGCTTTGAACACGAGCTACTAAAAGCACGCAATGCGCTTCATCTTAGAAACGGCACCAAACGCTATGATAAGGTAGTTGAGAGAATTGGCAGATTAAAAGAAAGATTCAAATTGGTGTCTCACCGTTACAATGTAAGCATTGAAAAAGCTACTGAAACGGAGAAGGCTAAAAACATCACCTGGTCGCACAAGAAAACAGAAAAGACAAGTGGCGTCTACTGCCTGAGGACCAACCGAAAAGATCTCAATGAGCAACAGATATGGGATATTTATACAATGCTGACTGATATTGAAGATGCGTTTCGATGTATGAAGTCCGAGTTAGGTCTAAGGCCAATCTATCATCAGAAAGAAATCCGATGCGATGGTCACATCTTCATAACTCTTCTTGCTTATCATTTATTGCATACCATTCGTTTTCAACTTCGGCAAAAAAGAGTCCGATTTTGTTGGACAACGATTCGAAGACAACTTTCAACACAGGTTAGAATAACAACGACAATGAAAAGACAAGATGGTAAAGTGATCCGTATCCGAAAATCATCCAAAGCGGAACCAGCACATCAAGTAATCTATGATGCATTGAATTTAGCCTATCAACCAGGCAGAAGAGTAAAAACAATCTTGTAGTTGACTCAAATCTGTAGTGTCAAAATATGAGTTTCCTGGTATATAAGTGTCTGGTATTACATAACTATTTCTTTAGGGGCATGAAGTTGGGTTATAGCCCTTGAGATCATCGTAGAAGTCCCCGATTTGTTTTCGGACTTTTTCGAGGATTTTCCGTTTTTCCTCACTTGGTGCAATGAGCTTATTAATGCTGCGCTCTGCATGAATCCAACAAAGGGCATGGGTGAGGATATTAAACTGTCCCGCATCATCACTGATGATACCAGGCTTTTGGGCAGACCGTGATAAAGCACACTACCGAGAAGGGCGCCCTCTGTGGCTATTCTAATATGTCTATGATTTACAATCTGTAATTCTTGTAAATGGTCCTGCCATTCAGACAGATCGGCAAATTGCTTTTTATAATGATACTCCAACAGATGAATTATAGATTTCGCAAGACGCTGGTTTCCCATATATTCCAGGGCATCATCATTTATCACATAGTCCATCCGCCCTGTGCGAAGGAGTTCAAGGAAATTGACCCGGCTTTTGCTGTTGGTGCTTTGAAACCAGGCAAACAGTTTATTGCCGATATGTGTACAGTAGCCGTATTTTTCCTTCATGGCGGGCTCCGGTATCGTCCACATTAATATAGTCAGAGACCTTCAGGCCCACTGATAGAATATCATTTTTTTCTTTATGAAATATGTCTTTGTCTTTGGTCAGGATTCGGCTGAGGTGCCCTGAAGAGATACCCACATTCCATTCCAATAACTGCTCGATCACAAGGGGTTGAGTGACTTGGCAGTGATGGTGTTGATACAAAATAAACCTTTTAAGCTCGGGACTAAAATGACCATGTACCTCCGGAGGCAATTTGCCGACTATGTAGTTTTCATCAGGGGTTTGCCAACGCTCCAGAAGGTAACGAATATTATAAGGTTCAATCTTTATGCCCTGAACAGTGTATGGCTGGGATCCTTTAAAGATCGAGCCCGGCGGAATCAATGCAGGTGGAACAGGAATCTCTTTGTGAATTATTAAATCTGCTGTTTTGTTTCTCTTTTTAGAGCCAGGACGTTTACCTGAAGAGTCTTTCTTTTTCTGATCTTTAGGGTCCTTTTCCAGTTTGCTTGGTCGGATTTTAGGTTTAGGCTTTTGGCCCTTGAGCCGTGCAATTTCATCCTTAAGTTGCTGGATTTCTTCCCCCTGTAGCTTGATGATTGCAGACTGTTGCTCGGTAACTTCCAGTAATTGGGAAATAATCAGGGTGTTTTCTTCTTTGGGTACTTTGGGTATCTTTATTTTTGGTAATCTCATGCATTATGTTCATAGCAGTTAGAATCCTTTTTGTCTACTCTTTTACCCGAAGTTATTGAGATGTTACGAATGAATTAGCTTAAGAATAAACTTTTATTAAAGAGCCAGTTTCAAAATGTTCAATTTTGTTCGACATCAAGGAAGGCGAAAATTTTAACCACAGGTATACATGTAGTATTTCGAGGATTAAAATTTGAGCCTGACGCAGATATCGGGCAGATAAGCGAAGACTTCGAAAGGGGACGTTTTGAAATTGGCTCTAAAGGCAGCAAATGTTTTCTCTAAAATATAACAAAGCAACCAGACTTTTTTTAAATTTACTAAAAAAAGGAATATCGCCAAATAAACTCGCTCTCTGTGCTGCACTGGGGATTACATTAGGAATATTTCCTTTTTACGGTACTACATTATTATGTGTAGTTGCTGCACTAATATTTCGTCTTAATCAAGCCGCCATTCAAGTTGTTAATTATGCTGTTTATCCCTTATGGTTTATTATGCTGGTGCCGTTTTTTAAAATGGGTGAATATATTTTTGATGCTTCGCCAATTCCTTTCACAGAGCCAAAAGAAATTATTATAATGTTTCAATCAGATGGGTTTTATTTTTTTCAAACTTTAGGAACAACAATTTTACATGCAATTATTGCATGGTTATTAATTTGTCCTCTAATTGCGGTGATCTTATATTTTAGTCTGCTACCCCTTCTGAAAAAGCATATAAGAATAGATGAAAATTACTAAATGCTCAAGTTTGATGAATTCGTAAAACAGGTTACTCTCTGTGTTCTTGGTGAAAAATGACTTACGATATCATCAAGAGGCGATTATAACTTCCCTCAATTTTTTTGAAAGCTCTGCTATGGTGAAAGGCTTTTGAATAAACCCACGGCAGCCGCGTTTCAATATC
>JAYEMW010000478.1:0-1555 GCA_034718555.1 Thermodesulfobacteriota bacterium | reverse complement strand
GGCTATTCAGTAGCATCAGTGTCAAGTGGTGAAGAAGCGGTTGAATACATGAAGGACAATTCAGCGGATCTACTCGTTCTGGATATGATAATGGACCCTGGAATTGATGGTCTTGAAACTTACAAAAGGATTATCAAATTGCATCCCAATCAGAAAGCAATCATTGCGAGTGGATTCTCTGAAACAGACCGCCTAAAGGAAGCTCAAAGATTGGGTGCAGGAAAATACATAAAGAAGCCTTATACCTTAGAGAAAATAGGTATTGCCGTTAAGGAAGAATTGGGGGAGTAGTAATTTCAAAGCATAATGTTCGAGATAAAAATACCCTATCAGAAGATCCGGCTACCCTGAAGAACTCTTGTTTCCTGTTTTCTTAACTGCTATCAGCCTTTCGCCTGTTTGTCTATTCCTAATTAAACCCTGCTATTCTTCCACCTCTCTGATTTCATCAAATGGCAATTGAAACCTGCAAGGGCAAACCTAAAAAACTCTGCCCTTCCCTCCTCTCTTTAAACATTCTTTATGGGTATATTTCAAACGCAATTAAACAACTTTTATTTCTCTTCCTGTGCAATGTATCATTTTGAGATACGCAGTTGTAATATTTAAGATTCGATCATGCAAACCTTGTTATCAATATCTTACTCTTTTATTTTTAAAGGGAAATAAGAATAAAACGAAATTTTGGTTTTTTAAAGGAAATTCTTCTTGAACTGGCAGTCTGATAAGAGTATTATTGGTTAATCTTAGCGTCATAAGAATATTTAATCTCATTTAGAGGTTGATCCAATGGACAAACTCTTGAAAATGTGCTTGCCTTGCTCCTAACAGAATGTGTCTTTTCTGTTGGGAGCATGATCCTGTTGGGCCAAGGCTACTCTGTAAATAAAACAAACCCAATAAAAAGGAGGTACACAAAATGTTTACCGCAAAGAAAACAAGGACGCAAAAGAAATGCTCCTTTCGACTCCTTAAAATAGCGCTTTTTCTCGTTTCTATCTTTTTTTTCTATGGCGCGGCCTCAGCCGAAAACTGGTATGTAAATGGAGACATAGGTACTTCAGGCAACGGCACAACCTGGTCAGAGGCCTTCCCGACCATTCAGGATGCGGTAGATGCAGCAAGTGAGGACGATGAGATCTGGGTAAAGAAGGGGACATACCTACTTTCCGCCCAGATCAACGTGGATAAGACTGTAGGAATTTATGGCGGCTTTGCCGGCGATGAAATCCAGAGAAGCCAGAGGGACTGGGCTAATAATGTGACCACAATAGATGGACAGGATTCAGTCTATCACTGCTTTTATATCACAGCAAATGCCACCATAGATGGCCTTACCATTACGAGAGGCAATGCCAATGGAAGCTCGCCGGATTACAGGGGGGGCGGACCAATCCTCCCCAAGTATTACCAACTGCACTATCTCAGAAAATACCGCAGACTTTGGTGGTGGGATTAACAACCGAAAATCCTCGCCTACCATTACAAGCTGCATCTTTACAGGCAACATTACAATAAAGAGTGGCGGTGGGATCTATAACTACCAATCCACTCC
>JAYEMW010000477.1:0-1555 GCA_034718555.1 Thermodesulfobacteriota bacterium | reverse complement strand
CCAACAATTAAAAACGGCCCTCAAGTATCAGCGGGACGAGGCTCACAAAATTTAATTACCTATATTACTGTTTTTCATAATAAACTTCCACTTTCTTTTTGCAGGGGATATATTTTTCCTTTAATTATATTTTATTCAGGATAACAAATGGAAACTATTTGGAGTAGCGTGAAGGAGGATCTTAAAGGCATAATAGATGAAAAAAGTTATTCTTTATGGGTAAAGCCATTAAAATATCTCCATTCAAGTGGAAAAAACATCTGCATAGAATGTTCTAACAACTTTTCTCGGGACTGGGTCCAGGAACATTACTCCTCTATTATTTATGATCAACTATATGGGGCGGGAATCAAAGATCATAAATTAATCTTCAAGGTTTCTTCAGCAAAAAAACAATCTGAATCTGAAAACAGCATAGATAATATTATTGGAAGGCAGTTGAGCATTCCAAGTATGCCAAAAAAAACAAGGAACGGGGGGGTGGTTTTAAACAAACGATTCACCTTTGATAAGTTCGTGGTTGGAGAATGCAATGAATTTGCATATTCTGTATCTAAGGCATTGGCCAATGATTCTCACATGTCTTATAGCTCCCTCTTTTTATTATCAGAGACCGGCTTAGGGAAAAGTCATTTAATTCAATCAATAGGCAACTCAATTCTTAATGATAAACCTGAGAAAAAAATCCTATATGCAACACTGGAAGATTTTACGAATGAAATGGTTTTGTCATTAAAAAGAAAATCAATCGAACAATTTAAAAATAAGTATCGTAAGTCCTGTGACGTATTACTCCTGGAAGGGACGCATTTTCTTAGTGGAAAAAAGAAAACCCAGGCAGAACTAAGCTATACGCTTGACTCTCTGTTTAATGATGGTAAAAAGGTTATTTTTACCAGCCCGCTTGCCCCAAAAGAAATCCCGGATATGGAAAGCATGCTTTCCTCCAGGCTTGCCTCCGGTATTATAACAAGTATTGGTAAGCCCGATTTCTCTACACGGTTAAAGATATTAAAACAAAAAACCGCAGAGAAGAAAATTACAATCCCGGAAGACGTAGCAGGGTACCTTGCTGAAAATCTAATCAATGACATAAGGCAAATAGAGGGCGCTCTCGATTACCTTAAGGCAAACTCCCTCTTAATGAAAAGAAAGATAGGCATGGGTTTAGCAAAGGAGATTGTTAAGCATATGGCTCCTTTTAAAAAAATTGTAAAGATTGATGATATCCAGGAAATAGTCTGCAAGTATTTCAGGATTACCCCTGATGAACTTAAATCAAAAAGTAGAAAAAAAATTTTCACCTACCCGAGAAGTATAGTTATTTATCTATGCCGTAAATACACTGACAAATCCCTAAAATATATTGGAGGACTTCTGAACAGGAACCATGCAACCGTCCTTTATGACGATGAAAAAATCAAGAGCGGTATGAAAAATAAAGATGCTGTTAGAAAGGAAGTAGAATTTCTCTGCAGGCAAATAGAAAGCAAAATGGCGTGATATATTTATTTCAGACTTTCACGGTGAAAGATTTAGGTTTAGAGGTGAAAAT
>JAYEMW010000476.1:0-1563 GCA_034718555.1 Thermodesulfobacteriota bacterium | reverse complement strand
CTGCTTCTCCGCAATCTCAATTATCGTTTCGAGGCGCACAACCCTTTTATCAATTGAAATTGTCCTCTCTGACAATAATTCAGACTTTTGATTTAAGCGCTTTACTTCATCGGTCAGTTTGATCACGTCTATTAATATGTCTTTCCATCTGGTCATTCTTACAGACTCCCTTTTTACAATTTCTTTAATGTTTTATTGATGGCTCGATTCGCTTTTTTGGTTGAAGCGATCGCTTCTTTTAGGCGTTTAGATGCCAGCTCCATCAGTTCTGAGGCTTCCAAATCAGTGACGACTGCCATATCAGTATTGTAAGAATCAATGGCTACACGCACCATTTCGGCAACCGAAGTTCCTCTATCCCGCGCAAGATGATTAAGTTTCTGAACCTGGCTGGGTGAAATAAGAAATTGTTTTCTAACCAATTTTTCTGTCTGGGTTGTTTGCATTTTTATATCCTCCCATTATTCTTAAACAATATCTTTAATATACACATACACAACAGTATGTGCAAGTAAAAGATTATCACAATTCTCCTTTGGCTTATTTAGAAAAGGCGTTGCGGTACCGTTAATTGATTCTTTTATTGCTTAGGGTTCACGAAAAAATAAGTTTACAATTTCAGGTCTTGAGGCGCCCGCCTGACAAGGCGTGGAAACGCAGGAATATTAGGAATATTCCGAGTTTTCACAACGCAGTCAGGCGGGATGTATCGGCGGCTGAAATGTGAAGTTATTTTTGAGTGAGCCCTTAGTCTGTATTGAAAACGATGTACATATTCTGCATCGTGATAAACACTTTAATCTAATAGCTCAAAAATCCCCGCTAAAGGTGCTATCTGATGAAAATGAGAACGAGTTATGGAATTGAGTTTGTTTCTATTACTTTGAAATTTCGGCTCCATGGTCCAGATTTTTGTCATCCCCCAATGGAACACATTTTCCTATGAACCCTTTGGTTGCCTTCGAGGTTCAGGGGGTGTGATTTTGGTTTAAGGCGTACTGCATTTTTGAAAACATTTATTAATTCTTCATCAAGACACCCTTTTCGTAACGGCTCCCTAATATCTGTTTCTATGTTTGAAAGGAGGCATGGTAAGATTTTACCGTCGGCGGTCAACCTCAGTCTATTGCAAGCGCTGCAAAAGGAGCTGCTTATGGCGCTTATAAAGCCTATCTCCCCCTTGCCTCCGCGGAATCTGAATTTTTTTGCAGGGCCGTCATATTTGCCTTGCAGTACCGGCGACATTGGGCCAAGGTTATTAACGAGGGTGCTTTTTATACTTGAATTGGAGATAAAATTAGAATTTTTTGAATCAAGGCCTATAGGCATATATTCTATGAATCTTATATGATAGGGCTGTTCAATGGCAAGACGGCCGAAGTCAAGTATTTCTCCGTCGTTTATTCCCTTTATGACAACCATATTTAACTTTATGGGGTAAAATCCCATATCCCTCGCCTTTTCTATGCCACTTAAGACGCGATCAAAGTAATCAAAGCGGGTAATGTCCCTGAAAGTTGCCTGGTTAAGGCTGTCAATGCTAATATTCAGCCTTTTTATTCC
>JAYEMW010000475.1:0-1572 GCA_034718555.1 Thermodesulfobacteriota bacterium | reverse complement strand
GTAAAATCCATACTGGGAGCACTGGCCTTAGGAAGAAAAAGTATCGAAGCAGGAGAAGCCTATCAACTTCGAGAGCCTTCTATTCCTTATAGTGCCCATTTTGGGGTCAAAAAGGGCGATATAGGGCATGAAAACACCTATTTTTGGAACGTTAATCTATAGATATCAAGAACTTTGCGCGGCCCGACCCCAAGAAACAATATTCTGTTTCCCAAGCAATCTGGCCATTCAAAATCGTGTAGAAAAATCTTGAATAGTGGTGACAAATATGTCACAATATAAAAATGAAAAACACACGACCTATTTCATGGATTAAGGCTGCGCTAAGAGACTTCAAGAAATTTCCTGATAATGTGCAGGACGATGCGTTGAACGCTTTAACCATAGCTGCGGAAGGCGGAAAGTCTGATAATACCAAACAGTTTAAGGGAGTTGAGGGAGGTGTGTTTGAAATAGTTCTTAAACATCGAGGTGATGCCTTCCGTGTTTTATATGCTGTTAAGATTAGTGAAGATATTTGGGTGATCCATGCTTTTCAAAAAAAATCTAAGACAGGAATCAAAACTCCCCAATTAGAAATTGATCTTATCAGGGAACGTTTGAAAAGATTAATGGAGGCTTTAAAATGAACAACGATTTTGAATTGGTACGTGGCAGTGGAAATGTGTACCACGATTTCGGCCGTGAAAACGCTGGTCTTGAACAGGCACGAGCTGTTCTTGCAACGAAAATTATACGTACACTTGACGAGCGAAAATTATCCACGCGCGAGGCTGAAAGAATAACTGGCATATCTCACTCAGAATTTTCACGCATCCGCAACGCGAAGCTTTACCGTTTTACACTTGATCGGATGATTGCCATTCTCGGAAAGCTTAATGCGGAAGTTGAAGTAAATATCTCTTTTCGGCTACGATCGCATGATGCAAAAAATGCAGAACAATCTTTGTGACATTTCATTTCAGATCTTACTTTGTCGGATAACATTACAAAATGGATGTTATCCGGATCCGCACAATCACTGGTTAGCCCTGTAGAAAATTGGGATTTATACCCCGAGGCAGTGGAAAGAAAAATAACCGGGAAGAAAAATTAGAAAGAGATAATCAAATGGCAAAAAGAAAAAAGAGCGAAAAAGAGATTGAGCAGTATGAGCATAAAGACAAAGAGCGGGCCAATATTCCCCCTGTCGGGCTGGTGACACCTGCGAGTGACCCGGACACAGGAGATAAAATATCCTATGAATATGACCCGCATCTTGTTGTGGACAATGGGGGTTGGACAATGGGGGTCGGGCCGCGCTAACTATTTAGAACTATTAAAGAAAGACCGTAAAAACACCCTTATTAAGGCCCTATATTGAACTTTTCAGGGGCAAAAAAAACATTATTCACAATAAACAATGGCGAGAGCGAAAAGACATTATATCCCGGGGCAGATATGGCATATAACTTACATTTCGCACCTTTCCGATACTATTTCGAGAATTACGTTGAGTCAATAATTTTGGGTAAAACTGCATTTCGAAAAAGCCACCATTGATCCTTTATGGTTGTATATACAGAGCAAGAA
>JAYEMW010000474.1:0-8031 GCA_034718555.1 Thermodesulfobacteriota bacterium | reverse complement strand
CTTTTTAACTTTTCAATTTTTATTTCTATTTCTTTTGATTTTTTGTGCACCCCGGAAGGTTATAAATTGCGTTTTTTTCAGTGAGCAATGAGCATCAATAGCTGCGTTGTTCAGGGCCATTTAGAAATCACAATTTGTGGCCTTCCGGGGCATAATACGGGAGGATAAGCATCTTTTTATCTGATATACTTGTAACTTATTAAGTTCAGGTATCTTTAGAAAAAATCCCCCTCAATCCCCCTTTCTTAATCCGGCAAAAACACTGGTGGATAAAAAAGGGGGAAGGTATAGGAATACCTTGCCTTATTGAGAAATTACTAATTTTGTGTTCAAAACGCTCAGAAAATTTTACCTATCGAAGGCTTAGGCTATGCACTATTGTAAACCCGGCATCATTCACAAGCCCACACGTAACAGAATAACCCAACAACCATATGTTTGATGTCTTTTTTCTTGACATACAAGCCTACACCTTCCTATACTTGCCAATAAAAAAGCGAGTTCTTAATCTTTTCAAACACAAGGAGGCGCTAAAGATGGCAGATAATCATAAAAACCCCGTTTCTTTCAAACAGAGGCGGGGTTTTTTATTATGAGTAAGGCAAGTATAGTCAATGACGGATTCTTTGAAAATCAAAATGATAAATAATTCCGACATAACCCCATACCACGCAAAATATTTTGCTTATGAGCTGACAAAACGAAGCTCATCTAATAGCATTGAAAAGCTTGCTTCATCTCTTCTCGATGCACAGGTAGATTTGAATCCCCATCAAGTTGACGCGGCTTTATTTGCCTTCAGCTCTCCTCTTTCTAAAGGAGCGATTCTGGCCGATGAAGTAGGATTGGGTAAGACCATAGAAGCAGGCATGGTTATTTCTCAAAAGTGGGCGGAGCAAAAAAGAAAGATTCTGATTATCGTGCCGTCTAATCTTCGTAAACAGTGGAATCAAGAATTGATGGACAAGTTTTTTATTCCTTCGCTTATACTGGAGACCCCCTCCTTTAATCAGGAAATAAAAAAGGGGAATTTGAACCCCCTTATTCAGGATGAAATCGTAATTTGCTCATACCATTTTGCGCGGGCAAAGGAACCTTATATCACTCAAATAGACTGGGACTTGGTAGTTATTGACGAAGCCCATCGTTTGAGAAACGTCTATAAACCGACAAACAAGATTGCTAATGCTATCAAAAGGGCTGTTGCTCACGCGCCCAAAATTCTTTTGACGGCAACACCGCTCCAGAATTCCCTTTTGGAACTCTACGGCCTTGTCAGTATTATTGATGACTATACCTTCGGAGATCTTAAGAGCTATAAAAATCAATTTACGCGGATTACCGGTGAAGATATTTTTTATGATCTCAAAGAGCGGCTTAAGCCTGTATGCAAGAGGACACTTCGCAGACAGGTCCTGGAATACATAAAATTCACAAACAGAACGGCTATTACACAGGAATTTTTCCCCACCCCGGAGGAACAACAGCTCTACGATCTTGTTTCATCCTATCTGCAGCGTAATAATCTCTATGCCCTTCCTCCAAGTCAGCGGTCGTTGATGACCTTGATTCTCAGGAAACTCTTGGCGTCATCGACCTTTGCCATTGCAGGGACATTAGAAGGCCTTGCTTATAAACTGGAAAATGAGCTAATAAGAAACAATCAGCAGGAGGAAATACAAACAACCATTTCCGAAGATTATGAAACTTATGGAGAAATAGATGATGAATGGCAGGATGAGAACGAAAATGAAGAGGAATCTCTTAATGCAGAAGAAAGGCAGTACACCAACGAAGAGATAAAAGAGATTGAAGAAGAAATTAGTGCCCTGAGAGAATTTCACAAGCTTGCACGCTCCATCATGCGTAATGCAAAAGGCGGGGTTCTACTTACTGCCCTGAAAAATGGGTTTACAGAGGCAGAACGATTGGGAGCAAGTAAAAAGGCCCTTATATTTACCGAATCGCGTCGCACACAAACCTACCTGCAGGAAATTCTCGAAAAATCTGAGCATGCAGGAAAGATCGTTTTATTCAATGGCACCAATGCTGATCCAAGGTCACGTGAAATATACCAGAACTGGCTTAATCAAAATCAAGGCACTGATCGGATAACCGGGTCAAAAACAGCAGACAAAAGGGCCGCAATCGTTGATTATTTCAAAGACCAAGCAATCATTATGATAGCCACTGAAGCAGCCGCAGAAGGACTCAACCTGCAGTTCTGTTCACTGGTTGTCAATTATGACCTTCCGTGGAACCCTCAGCGTATCGAGCAAAGGATCGGCAGATGTCACCGGTACGGACAGAAATATGACGTCGTGGTTGTCAACTTTCTGAATAAAAAGAACGCTGCGGATCAGCGAGTCTATGAGCTTTTATCGGAAAAATTCCGATTATTCAGCGGTGTGTTCGGGGCGAGTGACGAAGTTTTGGGAAGCATTGAATCAGGCGTTGACTTTGAAAAGCGTATCGCCCAAATATATCAAAATTGCCGAACGTCTGAAGAGATACAAACAGCATTTGATCACTTGCAAGGGGAACTGGACGAACAGATCGAAGACCGATTAAAAACCACACGTCAGAAACTCTTGGAAACCTTTGATGAAGAAGTTCATGAAAAATTACGGGTAAACCTTCGGGAAAGTCATGAGTATTTGAACAAATATGAAAATTGGCTCTGGCAGATTACACGATTTTATCTTGATTTATTCGCCCGCTTTGATGGCAGAAAGAACTCATTTACCCTGATTAAAAATCCTTTCCCGAATGAAATAATACACCCCGGACCATATCGAATCGGAAAAAACATTGAAGATGCCAACATCTATAGAGTTGGTCATCCGTTAGCCCAGCGCATTATTGGTCGATGCAAAGAAAAGAAATTGCCGGACACTGAGCTTGTTTTCAAATATTCCGATGCATCCGCAAAAATCTCCGTCATAGAGTCCCTTATCAGTAGGTCTGGCTGGCTGAGCTCGGTGAATATGACAATCACATCCTTTGAAACCGAAGACTATGTGCTGCTCGCTGGTATATGTGATGGTGGCGAAGCGCTTGATGGAGAACAGTGCAGACGATTATTTTCTCTTCCCGCCACACTTTCACCGTTTGATAAACGTGATAGTTCAAATAAACCAAAAGAGGAACTGGAACAGATACTTTTTGCTGAAGAAGCCACTATATTGCGGTCTATAGCCGAGCGGAATGCCGATTTCTTTGATACGGAAATGGAAAAGCTGGACAAATGGGCAGAGGATGTAAGAAATAGTCTTGAAATAAAATTAAAAGAACTGGACAAGGATATAAAATTCCGCAAGACTGAATCAAAGAAGATTCTCAAGCTTGAGGAGAAGGTAAAGGCACAGCGCGAAATCAAAGAACTGGAAAGGAAACGAAATAAGATGCGCATGAATCTTTATCAGGCACAGGATGAAGTGGAAGATAAAAAGGAAAAACTGCTTGACAATGTTGAGACGCGGTTACAGCAAAACATCAAAAAGGAAGAGTTGTTTTCTATTAAATGGAAAATTATATGAAATGACTGGACAATGACCAAGTTGTGACCAAACAGTGACCATGACAAGGATGAGAGATTATACCTTAGATTGAAAGAAAACTAAGAGTTGAGGGAGAGGATGTCAAAAAATCAACGACTGGAACTGACCTGGATAGGCAAGGGAGACCAGCCGAAGCTTGAACCGAGAATACTAATTGAAGATCCCGAAAAATCCTATGGTGACAAGAACAGTGAAAATATGCTGATTTTCGGCGACAATCTCCTCGCCCTGAAAGCTCTGGAGCAGGATTTTGCGGGGAAGATCAAATGCATCTATATCGATCCGCCGTATAATACGGGGAATGCCTTTGAGCATTATGACGACGGGCTGGAACATTCCCTTTGGCTGAGTCTCATGAAACCCCGCCTTGAATTGCTGAGGGCGCTTCTTTCCGATAATGGGAGCCTGTGGGTTTCGATTGATGATGATGAATCACATTATTTGAAAATACTTTGTGATGAAATATTCGGGCGCAGAAATTTTGTAGCTAATGTTATTTGGGAAAAGAAGTTTTCACCACAAAACGATGCAAAATGGTTAAGTGATAGTCATGACCATATACTGGTCTATGCAAAGAATAAAGAAATTTGGAGACCCAATTTATTACCAAGAACCGCTGAAATGGATTCAAGGTATAAGAATCCAGACAATGATCCGCGAGGTCTTTGGACATCCGGAGACTTGTCAGTTAAAACTTATACAGCAGCCACTGATTATCCAATCGTGACACCATCTGGACGAGTTGTAAATCCACCTGCTGGATATTGTTGGAGAGTTTCAAAACAAAAATTTGCAGAGTTAGTTGAAGAAAAAAAGATTTGGTTTGGCAAGGACGGAAAAAATGTTCCGAGACTTAAAAGATTTTTGTCGGAAGTACAAGAAGGAATAGTGACAAAAACAATATGGCACAGAACAGAAGTAGGTGACAACCAAGAGGCAAAGAAAGAAACAAAGGATATTAACGATGTCGAAGTATTTGCAACCCCAAAGCCAGAGAGGTTAATCCAACGTATTTTTACACTGGCTTCAAACGAAGGTGATTGGGTTCTCGATTCCTTCCTCGGCTCCGGAACAACCGACGCCGTCGCCCACAAGATGGGGCGAAAGTGGATCGGCATCGAACTCGGCGAACATTGCCACACCCACTGCCTTCCACGTTTGCAAAAAGTGGCGGATGGAACGGATCAGGGCGGCATCTCAAAATCGGTAAACTGGAAAGGCGGAGGCGGATTCAAATACTACTATCTCGCCCCCAGTCTGCTCAAGGAAGATATACACGGCAACTGGGTGATTGACGAAAGGTACAATGCGGACATGCTGGCGGCGGCCATGGCAAAGCACGAGGGGTTCAAATATGATCCAGATGAAGAAATCTACTGGAAGCAGGGACAATCCACTGAAAAGGACTTTATCTTTACCACTACGCAGTTTATCACTATCGAGACTCTGGACAAAATTAGGGAGGAAATGAAGCCCGGCGAAAGCCTGCTCATCTGCTGCAAATCATTCCAGAAGGCCTGCGAAAACCAATATTCAGAAATCACCGTCAAGAAAATTCCGGGAATGCTGCTTGGCAGGTGTGAATTCGGCAGGGAGGATTACAGCTTTAATATCGTTGCCATGCCCGTTGATCCTGATGCCCCTGATTTCGTGCCGCCGGGTCCTGGAAAAGAAACAACCGGAAAAAAGAAGAAGAGTGCTATGGAACAGGGGAAACTTTTTTAATTAATGTGGCGTAATAAAGCCGGGAGATAATAACAATGGATCGTATCGCAGCTTCTATCAAGAACCGCTTGAGCCTGAGGGCACCTCAAACAGAAAGTCTGGAAATACTTGTCGATCTGGTCGGCAAATTGACTCTGCAGAAAGACGTTGATCTAAAAGCCGAGCTTGACAAGATAAAAGATGCATATTCGACATGCACGGATTTTGAAAGAGATTTTCCATCTGTCTGTTTCGCCCTGGCAACCGGTGTCGGAAAAACCCGTCTAATGGGTGGATTTATTGCCTATCTCTATCTACATAAAGGAATCAAAAACTTCTTTGTGCTGGCACCCAATCTAACTATTTACAACAAGCTGATTGACGATTTCTCACTGCCAAACAGACCTAAATATGTCTTTCAGGGCATTGGTGAGTTTGCAACAAGGAGGCCTCGCATAATTACCGGTGATAACTACCGGTATGCTTCCCAGACAACCATGTTTGATTCCGAAGTTCATATCAATGTTTTCAACATATCAAAGATCAACGCGGAAACACGGAGCGGAAATATGCCCCGGATCAAGCGACTTTCGGAGTACCTGGGAGATTCTTATTTCAATTATCTCTCTAATCTCAACGATCTTGTATTGCTTATGGATGAATCCCACCACTATCGTGCAGACAGGGGAATGGAGGTAATCAACGAATTAAACCCAATTCTCGGATTAGAGCTGACGGCTACTCCACAGGTCGAAAGAGGACAAAAACCAATCAAGTTCAAAAACGTGGTATATGAATATTCGCTGGCAAAGGCGATCCCGGACGGATTTGTTAAAGAGCCTGCCGTGGCTACACGCAAAGACTTTGATCCTACACCCTACTCTGGGGAAGAGCTTGACAGAATAAAACTGGAAGATGGCATACGAATCCACGAAGACACCAAAGTAGCCCTGGATATATATGCGCGGGATAATAAAACGCAGCAGGTCAAACCATTTGTGCTCGTCGTTGCCAAAGATACCAGCCATGCAGGCAAGTTGAAGGAACTGATTACCTCAAATGCATTTTTTGAAGGAAATTATGCCGACAATGTCATGGAAATCCATTCCGCTCAAAGAGGAGCGGAAAAGGAAGAAAATATCGTCCGGTTGATTTCACTGGAAAGTCCCGACAACAAAATGGAAATCGTGATCCATGTAAATATGCTCAAGGAAGGCTGGGATGTGACAAATCTTTACACGATTATACCTTTGCGGACTGCGGCCTCCATGACGCTCAGGGAGCAGACTATCGGGAGGGGATTGCGCCTGCCTTACGGCAAAAGAACCGGAAATGATAAGGTTGATAAACTGACAATTGTAGCGCACGATAAATTTCAGGAAATCATCGATGCAGCCAACGAACCCGGATCAATTATCAAAAAAGAAAATATCATCGAAATAGATCCGGAGGAGATAACTCAGAAGAAGGAAGTGATTACATCCTTTTCAAGTATCGAAGAAGAATTTAAGGAAGCTCGAACGCGAATTGAAGATATTTCAGAACCGGAGGAGAAAAGGAAGGCGTGGCTTAATCTGGAGATCAAGGAGACAATCCTTGATACCCTTCCCGAGCTAAACAGAGAGGCAAAGAATGTAACCGAACTGACAAGATCGGAGATTAAGGAAATTGCCATTGAGAAAATAAAACGCAAGATATACAGCGATCCTCAACAGTCTTTGTTTGCCGCAGATGCGATAGCTGAAGTTGAAAGGGTATATGAGTCTGTTGTGGGTGATTTTGCGGACAATATTATAGAAATTCCAAGAATTACGATCCAGCAGAGTGACGATATCCTGTCGGGATTCAAGGATTTTGATCTGGACACCAAAAGTCTCAATTACCAGTCTGTATCTGAAGAGATTTTAATAAAAAAACTTCGTGAACAGGAAAACAGCACGGATATTGTTATAGGAAAAGGCAGAATTATTCCCGATAGTCTTGAAAACATCATAGTAAACGAACTTATTAATTTCCCGGAGATAGACTACGATAACCAATCGGATTTGCTGTTCAAATTAGCGGGCCAGGCCGTTGAGAAATTCAGGACATATCTTGTTGAAGACGATGTTACCAATGTTGCGCAATATCACAAGAAAGAAACAGCAAGCTATATTTATTCACAGATGATGGACAATTTCTATTACGAAACGCCGGGGTTTGTGAAAACTACAGTTCGCCCTTTTACAAAGATAGAAGAGCATAATTTTTCAAAGTACACAGAGGATAATATCTATCATTACACGCAAACAATTACGCCAACCAACTCCATACCGTCCAAGGTATTCAGCGGTTTCCAAAAGGCTTGTCATAAGCTTTATAAATTCGATTCCAAAACGGAAAAAGACTTCGCCATTATACTTGAAAATGACACGTCGGTTTTAAAGTGGCTTCGCCCTGCCGAAAAACAATTCCATATTTATTGGAACCATAATTCACGGCGATACCATCCCGATTTTGTGGTCGAAACGGATAATGCCATTTACATGGTTGAGACAAAAAAGGAAGGGGATATTGATTCATCGGATGTCCAAAAAAAGGCACGGGCAGCAGATCAGTATTGTACCCATGCAACAGAGTTCACAACCCACAACGAAGGCAAGCCTTGGAAATATGTGCTGATCCCTCACAATGCTGTCATGGGAAACATGAGCGTCGAATATCTTGTGAAGAATTTTCAGTATCAAAATGGTTAAGTTTTGCACGATTTAACGGAATAACCTCTCCC
>JAYEMW010000473.1:0-8038 GCA_034718555.1 Thermodesulfobacteriota bacterium | reverse complement strand
AAAGGGCTGGTAACAGGTTGGCACTGTTCAGGATGATAACTTCGGCCAGGTTCCAGATCGCAAAACTGAAAATGAAAGCGGCAAACCAGCGATTTAACGAGGCTTTTGGCTTTTCCATTAAAACGATAAAAGCGATACTAAAATTTACCGTAAAGGAAATAATTGCTGGAAAAGAATAAATATTCATAAGCACTAAAGACAAATAATTTATGCTGATTTAAAATAATAATTAAGGAAAACAGTTGACAATATACCACAAGGGAATTAGCTTAACAAGTGATAATGAGAAACGTTCGCAAATATTTAAATGAAATGAAGGGTGTATCGCTAACCTCCCAACGCAAGTTCCTTATTGAATTAATACGTAAGGCTGAAGGACATATAAGCGCCAAGGAGTTGTATAAACTCGCTGTTAAAAAAAATGAATCAATAAGCCTGGCTACAGTTTATAGAAACCTGAAATTGTTTAAAGATATAGGCATTATTGAGGAAAGGCAGTTTGGGAAACTGTATTGTTATTATGAGTTAAAGCAAGCACATTCTCACCAACATGTAGTATGCAAACATTGCGGGAATGTTATTGAATTTGAAACGCCCTTACTGCAAAAAATAGTTGAACATGTAGAGAATAATTACTCTTTTAATGTTGTAAAGGCTGAAATATTTTTAGAGGGCTATTGTAAGGAATGCAATAACGGAGAAAGCAATATTGAGAGGAAATACAGAATAGGGTAATTCAACTTTACTTCTATTTAGTTACTATAATTAATTTAAATTGCAAAAGGAGGAATAATGGTAATAGAGGTTACAGACAAAAATTTTAAGGAAGAAGTGCTTGAATCAGATGTTCCAACAGAGGTTGATTTCTGGGCCCCATGGTGTGGACCTTGCCGCATGGTTACGCCTATATATGAAAAGCTTTCAGAGGAATATAAAGATTTTAAATTCTGCAAGATTAATGTGGATGAAAATCCTCAAACTGCAATGGAATATCAGATTGTAAGTATACCAATGCAGATGTTTTTCAGTGATGGGAAAAAGGTAGATGAAATTCTCGGAGCAGTGCCGGAACATGTAATCAAGGCAAAGGTTGACGAAATAATAAATAAATTTCCGTCCGATGAAAAGGGACGGCTTAAGACCCTTTTAGATTCCTGGATAAACCATAACAAGACCCATGGAGAAAAATTTCGAAGATGGGTAGAAAAAGCTGGAGATACATCTGAAATTACTGAATATGATGATATAGCTAAGATAGTTGAGGATATAGAGCAGACAAACAGTCAATTAGCAGATGTATTTTCTAAATTCCAGGAGGCATAAGATTTCGGCAGATAAATTAATCTGCTGTATGTAAAATATAATCTTTGGTCATTTTTATCAGGTTAAATTTTGCAATTCAATGAAAAAGAAAGGAGGCGATTTAAATGCCAAGAGGAGATGGAACAGGACCAAGCGGAGCAGGCCCGGGGACTGGTCGAGGGCTTGGACGTGGTGGTGGCCGCTCAAGAATGAGTAGCGGTCAAGGTCTTGGGACAGGCGGAGAATGTGTTTGTCCTAATTGCGGCTACAAATCTACCCACCAGACTGGGACACCTTGTTATGATTTAAAGTGCCCTAAATGCGGCGCTCAAATGACAAGGTAATTTAAGAATGTATATTAAAAAGGCCATTCCTCTTTTAGGAGTGGCCTTTTTATAGAAGGATTTAAAATGGCTACAATTGTACTCGAATTTTCCAGCAAAGAGATTATGAAGATTGAGGCCATACTTATGGATAGCGATGCTGAAGATGCATTGAAGTTCTTTAAGGAGGTAGTTAAGCCAAAACTCAGATCTAAAAGGTCTAACGAACTGGATATGGGAAAATCAACGGGGGTTATGACTTGAAGAGGTATTTTATATAATTTCACCCAAAGAGTTATCAATGAAAAATGCTCAAAACAACCTTGAAAAAACTATACAGGAAAGAATGGCTGAAGAGGCACTTGTGAGAGAAAAAATAGACGAGAAAGGAAACCTGTGGAAAAAGGTTTATTTTGGAGGCGGAGAGCATTTTAAGAACTGGCTGGCCCAGAGTAAGGAATTGGGAGAGGTTATGGTAGAAGAGGCTGATTCAACAGGATATAAGTGTTTTGAGGCCACCGGTGAAAAACTATATAGAATTTGGTTGAGGATGGATAATTCAAATAAAAATCAGCTAAAGGGTTTTCATTATGCCGGATAAGGAAACTATACAACAGAAAATAGAAGAGCTTGAGGCAGAAAAGAAGGAGCGGGAAGACTCGCTTCCGGCACATTCTGTTCGGCCTCAACAAATATTGGAAATTGAAGAGTTAGAAAGCGCCATTGAGGAAAAAAAGAAGGAACTGGAAAAACTCAAAATGGGAGAATAATTAGCTGCGCTGAAGGGATTTAGACTGAAGGTGAAAGCAGATCATCGTCAACCCTTCAACATAAGTATCTAAATGACAATATAATTTCAGGTAATCACAAATCTGAGTGGTAATTTCTTAGATTGACTGAGTAAGAATCGAAAAAGAGCTTATCATGATTGTTGAAGCCATTAAGCACGCATTAATGATTACGAGTTTTGTATTCGTTATGATGCTTATAATAGAATATGTAAATGTGCAGACCAGGGGGCAGTGGCAAGATTCATTAAAAAAGCATCGCTGGATGCAGTATATTTTTTCTGCTTTTCTTGGAGCCGCACCTGGCTGTCTTGGAGCATTTACCGTTGTGGCCCTTTACGCCCACAACATAGTCAGTTTTGGAGCATTAGTCACTGTTATGATCGCAACCAGTGGTGATGAAGCATTTGTGATGTTCTCTATGTTTCCAGGTAAAACAGTTATATTAACCCTGATTCTATTTATAGTTGGGTTGGTCTCAGGCTTTCTTACAGACATCCTTTTCAAGCCAGGCACTGTGGTTGTGCAGAAATTAGATCAAAGGCTCGAGTTTCATGATGAGGACTGTGTTTGTTATCCGAAGGGTGAAATCTTAAACCAGCTAAAAAACCTTACTCTACAGAGAGGATTGTTGATAATTGTTTTAGTGTTATTCATCTCTGCCCTAATTTTTAATCAATTAGGTCCACATAAATGGAACTGGATAAAGGTAACATTCTTGGCAGGCTCTTTTGTGGCGCTTTTTATTACATCAACGGTGCCCAGACACTTTCTTGAAGAACACCTGTGGGAGCACATAGTAAAAGTCCATATACCAAGGGTGTTTCTTTGGACATTCGGCGCCTTGCTATTGATGGGTTTTTTGCTTCACTATTTAGACCTTGAGTCCTGGATTAAGGCGAACTATCTTACTATTCTTCTTATTGCATGCCTTATAGGGCTTATTCCTGAATCCGGCCCGCATATGATATTTGTAACACTTTTTGCAGAAGGGGCAATCCCCTTTGGCATCCTTCTGGCAAGTTCTATTGTACAGGACGGCCATGGAATGCTTCCCTTGCTTGCTGAATCTAAGAAAGGCTTTGTCTCTGTTAAGATAATTAATCTTTCTATTGGGTTATTCGTTGGACTTGTCTGGTATGTGGCTGGTATTTATTTTTAACCTAAAATCAAACAACTGTTGTCATATTTTACAGAGAAATAAATAAAATTAATAGTTGATGGACCCGTGAAAAGTCGAAAAATTTTCTTTTTCGTCATTCCGGCGAAAGCCGGAATCCAGTAAATTCAATACGTTCTGGATGCCGGATCGGGCCTGTCCCGTACCGGATACGGGGTCCGGCATGACGATTTCGAGATTTCTTTTTACGAGATTGTCATCATTAAACTGAAAAAAGGAGGAATTTTTATGGACTTGTTGTCAACAGAGTTATCTATTGGGAATAAGGTAATTAAAAACAGGTTTATCATGGCCCCTGTAAAGACGGCATATGGTGTAAAAACCGGGGAAGTGACAGAACATCATCTCCAATTTTTCGGGAGACGAAATAAATACTTAGGGGCAATTACGCCGGAGCCCTTTTACCTTCATCCCTCTTTACGCGAACTGCCTGTCCAGATAGGAATTCACAATGACGATATGATACCAGGGCTTAAAAGACTTTCAGATGTCATCCATGAGTATGGGACCCTTGCAATCGCCCATCTGAATCACCCGGGAAGGATGGCAAATCCCAAGATACCTGGAAATCAATTTTTTTCTTCTTCAAGACAGATTTGTGCTACTGGAGGAAAAGAACCCGAGGCAATGGATGAATCACAAATAGGGGAATCTCAAGAGCTTTTTGAAAGGGCTGCTGTCAGGGCCGAAGAGGCTGGCTATGATTTTGTGGAACTTCAATTTGGGCACGGATACCTTATTGCTCAATTCCTCTCGAAAGATGTTAATAACCGTACTGATAACTACGGTGGGAGCTGGGAAAATAGGGTTCGTTACGGCATTGAGGTTCTTGAAAAGGTAAAAAAGGCCATAACTATTCCCATAATTGTGCGCTTTAGCGCGGATGAGATGACACCAAACGGCCTCAAGCTTGAGGATATGATGAAATTAGCAGTTATCCTTGAGGAGAAAGGCGTAAACGCAATTCATGTATCCAGTGGTTCCGCCTGCGAAACACCGCCCTGGTATTTTCAGCATATGGCCGTGCCCAAGGGAAAAACCTGGGATTTTGCATCTAATATCAAGAAAAAGGTTGGCATCCCTGTAATTTCCGTTGGTCAGGTAAACGAAAAGGGCGATCCTGAGAAAATACTTCAGAATGGTATGGCAGATGCAGTTGCCATTGGAAGATCATTAATAGCAGACCCTGACTTTGCCGGCAAAGTACTTGGAGATATAAGCGACACTATTCGTCCATGCGCATCCTGTCTCGAGGGCTGCCTCGGAGGTGTAAAGGGCGGCAAGGGCCTTATGTGCGTTGTAAATCCTGAGATAGGTAAGGAAGAAGAGGGATTGACAAAGGTTGATAAACCTAAAAATGTTGCTGTTATAGGCGGTGGTCTTGCCGGAATGGAGGCAGCCCTCGTATTGAGCGAAAGAGGCCACAATGTCACACTCTATGAAAAAAACGCACTCGGCGGCCTATTTAACCTTTCCTATTTAACACCAAGAAAACAAAACCTAAAAAAAATAAACGATTATTTTATAAAACTGGCAGAAGAAAAAATAAATATTGTCTATGAAGAGGCCAATTCAGACGAGCTTATAGGTAAATATGATACCGTGATACTGGCAACAGGCTCCAGTCCTAAAAACCCTTCTGTCCCGGGTCTGAAAGAATGGAACTGGGCGGAAATACTGAAAGAAAAAAATATGCCCAAGGATAAAAAGGGTGTTATAGTGGGCGGTGGTTTTATTGGAGCAGAGATTGCCGAGGTCCTTGTCAGAAATGGAAACGAAATAACAATAGTAAAAAAGTCAAAGGAGATTGCACCTGACATGGAGCCAATGGCCCGAAATTTTCTATTAAAGGCCTTAAAGGATTTAAATATTAAAATTCTCACAGACGCCGATGTAACAAAAATGGATGGCAGCAAGGTCTACCTCGCAGTAGGCGCTAACGAAGTTTTAATTAGTAATGTCGACTTTATTGTGTATACAAAGGGAATGGTCCCGGAAAACTCCTTACAAGAGCAATTAAATGGGAAAGTAGAGCTCTATTCAATAGGGGATTGCAGTGAAATCGGCAAGGCAATGGATGCCATTCATAGCGCATATGATTGCGCCATGTCCATCTAAAATTGAAGGAGAAATATGGAAACTAATGATTCATTTAAAGATTGTGTTGTTATTGCATGCGGGACTATGAGTCCAGAGATAAACTACATGAAAAAAGAAGGCTTTTTAGACGCCAAAAAAATAATTTTTACTACGCCGGGCCTTCATGAGATAGCTCGAGAATTGGAAAGACAGTTGATTGATAAGATCAAAAAAGCGCGAGAGTTCTCGGATAAGATAATTATAGTTTATGGAGGACAATTTTGTTATGTAAACACCAATGATGTCTTCAGGACTATTGATAAAATTATAGAAGAACAGGGTAATGGGATTGTAAGGATCCAGGCATCACACTGTGTAGATATGCTTGTAGGGAAAAAAGAAAGGGAAGAAATAGCAAACGGAGAAAAGGTATGGTGGATGACTCCAGGCTGGATACTATACAGGCATGATGTCTTTAAAGACTGGGATAGGGGGTTAGCAAATGAAAATTTCCCAAAACATACAGGTGGAGCAATTGTATTTGATGGAATCGATTTTTTTAACCCCTACATAGAGGAGCATGCAGAAGAGATTCTTGATTATTCTGATTGGATGAGTATCCCTATCATTCCCCATGAGGTTACTCTGGACAGATTCAAGAAAAAATTACTCGATGCTCTTCACACATTGCAGGAAAAAAACTAAAAAAAAGGCGCTTGACTGACAAATCAAGCGCCTTTTTAATTCTAACTCCTATGCACCCAGGACTGATTTGCTATATAGGATTATAGCATTTTCTACCTTATGATAAAGCTATAAGTCCAGCCATGAGTCAGAGTATAGTGATTTCTTAATCAAGATTTTTGCAGTTTTTACGTAATCCTGCAGTTCCTTGGATAGTGACGACATATCAATTTGCTCATCATCTACAACCTTTCCAATTACATCAACTATATCCTGACGCCTGCCCTTGGCAATATCAACCAGGTCTTTGTCATAGGCATCGGCAATGGCGGAATACATCCCTGCTTTCTCGAGCATAACCATATATGTTTGGTTTAAAATCGGCCTCAGATGGTCAGGAGAGCCATTAGATACATTAGAAAGCCCGCAGGTAGATCTTAGCCCCTCCCCAAGGTCCTGGACCATGGGCATAAACTGAAGCAGAGAAAAAACCTGGTCCTGCTGCACATTTACAGGGGTAACAATTCCATCAACAAAAATATCCTCATTTGCTATTCCTGCCTCATTGGCCGCATAAACAAGCTCTACTGCCAGTTCAGCCCTCTCATGCTCATCCCTTGGCATACCGTTAGGGCCCCATAAAAGCGCTATCATCCTTGCATTGTATTTTGCGCATATTGGGAGCATCTTTTCATATCTTGCGGTCCTGCACATAATTGAATTAATGAGAGGTCTGCCTTTGCATACACTTAATCCAGCCTCTAAAGCCTCAATGTTAGAGGTATCAAGGGCAAGAGGCACGTCATCCACTACCTCTTGAACCGTCTTTACAACCCATTCCATCAATTCAGGGCCTCCCTTCCTGGCAGGGCCTAAATTAATATCAATGAAATCCATTCCCAATTCTTTCTGTTTTTTGGCCTCTTCCTGTATAGGAAGGGGATTTCTTTCCTTGAATGCCCTACCAATTTTTGTAGATATCACATTCAGGCTTTCTCCTATTAAAAACATTTAAAATACCCTCCTTAACTTGAATTACGCGGAAAAGTCCTTAAGAAACTTTGCGATCTGGGATGCTTCTCGAGGGCCTACAAGAACTTCAGACTCCTTAACTTCCTCTTCCAGATCACCACTAATAGCCGCAGCATAGCCTGGTATGATAAGTTTTTTGTGTTTTACCTTATCATGTATACCGGATTTATTAACAAACATACCGACTGCATCGCCGACAAAGCTGCCGGCCGCCCAGGCAGTCATAACAGAGAGTCCCTCCGTATCCATAATCATTAGCCAGGTAGGCACCCTGCTTGCCTCAATCTCACCACTGACAATAAAATATGTAAGGGCAAAATTTGTAGTTATGACCACAGGTGAATTTTCATCCGGTCCATTTATGTCATAAATTCCCTGCTCTACTGTCATAGGCCTCTGTGGGTCCGTATAGATATTTAATCTCTGAACCAAAAGGGAAAAAAGACTCTCCCCAATAAAATCGGATAGGATTATAATACCGGCATATTTGGTTATAAACATTGCGGCAATAACCGTCTCCTTGTCAAGATTATCCGCCATCTCGCATGGAAACGTGATGGTTGGAAAACCAAGGGAGCGGTTCTTTTTAGTAATAGACTCCCGGCGAAGCCATACCTGATCCTCGAACGCCCTTTTCGTTGTCCTTGAGC
>JAYEMW010000472.1:0-1576 GCA_034718555.1 Thermodesulfobacteriota bacterium | reverse complement strand
CTAATAGCAAAGATGATTTTATTGATATGACTCCGAATAAAGACCTATAATAAAATGGACGGTAAAATGACGATCAAATTACCTCAACCAAACATTCTTGATAGGTTTCTACATTTTATCGGGAAGAAACGTGGAATTATCATACCGACAAAAGCATATAGAAACTACGGGCAATATGTTTATGCTACAGGAAAAAAGGAAAGCTTTTGGAAAGCACTTTTTAGACGTAAAGATGTCGATTTACCAAACAACATGGCGGATGTTTTTGAATATTATGAAAAACAAAAGAATTCTCGGTAAACTCATATGAACAAAGATATAATAGAGACTATTGCCAATTACATTAATGAAAAAAAGGACATAATATTTTCAGTACAGAATTTATGCGGCAAAAAAGAAAATGATATTTTAAAAATTCTATTTGAACGTCTTGGTATTAATAATCTCATTGTTAAAAAATTATACGATGGACTTTTTGGCTGGAAAAAATATGAACCTGATGGCTACTTATTTTGTAATAGTTCTCAATCTGAAATAATCATAGAGGGCAAGAAAGTAACAGAGGGGGCAGAATATGGTTATTGGCATGCCCTTATTCAAGGTTTGCTATATTCGAAAAGGCACTATACAAAATATGAAAAATACCCATACGTTCTTTGTATCATATTGGACTGGGGGCGCAAGGCTGCTATCCCCTTAGACTCATCTGAGAAAGATTTTATTGATTATTTCGTTAATGACAATATTTACATAATAAGAGTAAGCATGGTCGAAACACAGTTTATCGAACATAATCTGAAAGGACATGGAAATTGGACGGAGCTTTAACACCATATTTCAATTAAACCATAAGAAAATTGCCGAACGAATAAGGATAGATTGTGAGAGCGTAGCGAACCACGATCTTATCCGGTTGTTGGACAAGCCCGGTATCTCCTCCTGTGGTGTCTATATATAAGAAAATATCTTTTTTTGAGCAGGGGACAGGAAGTGCGTATTTAGGAAGTGTCATTTTCTCAAGGCGTAGGAATCCATTAACCTGTAAACAGGCTTTTAAAAATCACCTATGTCATAAAAGTTCAGCTCTCCTCTTTGCGTGAACTGCAGCTTTTGCCGGCAAAAAAACTATCCTGATTTGAATACAGTTCGACGAAACCCCAGAATCACCATGGGTGACTTACAATAGGGGCATTTAAAAACAGGTCTGGGACGAAGTCCAATCCCTTTAATCATAACATGCAGAATCAATTGTACCAGAGACAGCAACTTTTTTGCATTACTATGAAGAAACCCATAGTCTCTGACCCTCCTAAACCCTTTGGGCAGGACATGCTGCATGATCAGGTGTAAAAAATCCTCCCCTTTGAGGGTGCGATAGCGTGTATTGCCGGTTTTACTTTCAACACCGATTTTCACAGTAGGTACAATCGTCAAAATAACACCCTAATCAAGCGGTCCAGACTATCTCCACGGTTTTACCGGAAAGCCATGGAACTTTAAACGGTTTCTGTAATTTCTCAACTCCTTTTAAAACAGGGCTATGAGATCTTTTTCTAATTTTTATTACAAATTTGTT
>JAYEMW010000471.1:0-8079 GCA_034718555.1 Thermodesulfobacteriota bacterium | reverse complement strand
TTGGGTCTCTCTTAAATGTAAAACAAATATTTAAATTAACTCCCGATCAATCGGGAGAGCAGGTTAAAACAAGTTACAATAGAAGGGTTTAAGCTAATCACTTACCCCTATAGCAAGGAAAGGACTATCAGGATAGTTACAGGATTCACAGGAATTAAGAAATCAAGTTAATCCTGTTATCCTGTCTAATATATACCTGGGTAGTTGCAACTAAACAATTATGGAAAAAGAAAATTATTTTGATAATGATAAAGCCGTTATAGATCCTGCGAGAGAAAAAGCAGAACCTCATTTAGGGCCATGGGCTATAATGGTAGCTACCCCTTCGGAACTTTCGTCCATGGTTGCCCACAGTCACGCTGAAAAGACCGCCACGAGTTCAGGTTATCCGTTTAAGCTTTTTATTGTTAAAAAAGAAAATGACTACCCTATTGGTTTGGCAGGACCTTTTTTAGGGGCGCCGCAAGGGGTAATTGTCATGGAAAAGCTTATTGCCCTGGGAGCAAAAAAGATTCTGGTATTAGGGTGGTGCGGCTCTCTACAATCAGATATTTTAATTGGGGATTGTATAATTCCTACTTCTGCCTTGTCAGAAGAAGGAACTTCGAGACATTATCCTGTTAATAAAAAAAATATAGGCACAAGTGCCTTTTTAAATAACAAACTTGATGATATGTTAGACAAATCTTGTATTATGGCCAACAAAGGACCAATCTGGACAACGGATGCCATTTACAGGGAAACTGAAAAGAAGGTGAAAGCATACAGCAAAAAAGGGGTTTTGGCCGTAGAAATGGAAATGTCCGCCCTCATAAATTTAGCCGCTTACCGTTCAGTAGAAATGTCCGGATTGTTAATAGTATCAGATGAGCTCTCTTCCCTTAAATGGCGTCATGGATTCAGTGGTAAGAAATTAAAAAAGAAAAGTATAGAGGCCGGTCGCCTTCTACTTAACCTATGCATAGATGATGGATAAGATATTTATGGTTAACAGGGAAAAAGAAAAAACTGAATTATCCGCACTGAGAGAAGAGATACAATATCATAATTACCAATATTATATACTGGATGATCCTGAAATTTCCGATATGGAATATGACCGTCTTTTTCAACGACTCCTCCAGATAGAGAAAAAATATCCTGAACTAATTGTTCCGGAATCACCGAGTCAAAGGGTAGGTGCGCCTATTGAGGGCGGCTTTAAGGCAGCGAAACACAGCGTACCAATGCTTAGTCTGGAAAACGGATTTTCCGATAAGGAAATAAGAGAATTTGAGGAAAGGATTAAACGATTATTGGCCCGACAGGGAATAATAAATCATACTATTAATTATATAGTAGAACCAAAGATGGACGGCCTGGCTGTTGAGCTTATCTATGAAAATGCTATCCTAAAAACTGCATCAACAAGGGGTGATGGTTATTCCGGCGAGGATATAACCTCTAATATAAAAACCATTAAATCCATACCTTTAAGGCTTTTACCCTGGAAAAACGGCCCAGTCCTCCCTGAGTATATAGAGATAAGAGGCGAAGTCTACATGGAAAAAAAGGCTTTTCAGATCCTGAACAAAGAAAGAGAAAAAAACAATGAACCGCCGTTCGCAAATCCCAGAAATGCCGCTGCCGGTTCAGTGAGGCAGCTTGACCCAGGCATAACAGCGAGACGCCCTTTGATGTTCTTCTCTTACGGTTTAGGAAAGGTGACAGGATGGACATTTGATTCGCAATTGGAATTGTTGACTGGACTCAATAAGTGGGGATCCAGGGTGAATAATAAATTTATAAAAAAAATGTAATAATATTGATAAGGCCATTTCTCATTGCCAATATTTAGAAAGCATAAAGCATAACCTACAGTACGAAATTGATGGTGCAGTCATCAAGTTAAACTCAATTGACCTGCAAAGGAACTTGGGGGAAAAGTCACGAAGCCCCAGATGGGCCCTGGCCTATAAATTTGAGCCAATGCAATCGACAACCAAAATTCTGAAAATCAATGTTCAAGTCGGCAGGACAGGCGCTCTAACGCCTGTAGCTGTTCTGAAAACGGTAGAAATAGGCGGGGTAAGGGTCAGTAGGGCTACCCTGCACAACCAGGAAGAAATTGAAAGAAAAAATATAAGGGAAGGGGATACTGTAGTTATTCAAAGGGCCGGAGACGTTATACCGGAAGTTGTAAAGGTTATAACCTCAAAGCGAACAGGAAAAGAAAAACAATTCAACATGCCGGATAGATGTCCTGTATGCGGCTCTGAGCTCTCAGTCTCTGCAGGTGATGTTGTATTGAGATGCAGCAACCCGGAATGTCCAGCTCAGGTTAAAGGCTCAATAAAACACTTTGTATCCAAAGATGCCATGGATATAGATGGGCTCGGTGACAAAATTGTAGAACAATTAATAGATAAAGGGCTCATAAAAGACCCTGCTGATATATACAATCTAAACATAGAAGGCCTACTGCCCCTTGATAAAATGGCTGAAAAATTGGGCACCAACATACTGAATGCTATAAAAAACAGTAAAAAACCCACATTATCAAGATTTATATATTCCCTTGGCATACGACATGTAGGTGAGCATGTGGCAAATGTTCTTGCAGGAAAATTTAGACATTTCAATAAACTTGTCAATGCTTCCAGGGAAGATTTGTTAGCCGTCAATGAAATAGGGCCGGAAATAGCGGATAGCCTTGTCTCATATTTTGCAAATAAGAAAAATATTTCCATTACAAATCGTCTCTTTGAGGCAGGTATAAAGATTGAAGAGATGCCACCAATCACCGGAGAAATTAAAAAACATGTCTTTTCAGGAAAATCTCTCGTATTAACAGGAACACTGTCTTCTCTTTCACGGCAGAAGGCGAAAAAACTTATTGAAGAAAAAAATGGAAGGGTGTCAAACTCCATAAGCAGCAAAACAGATTACCTTATTTTAGGCGAATCTCCAGGATCCAAGTTTTCCAAGGCAAATAAATTGGGCGTGCATATTTTATATGAAAAAGAATTTTTGGATATTTTAAACAGGGAAAGCTGATATGACTAATATTAGATCGCACCTTATTATTGAAGGGAGGGTACAGGGTGTCTGGTTCAGAGACTCTACAAAAAGGGAAGCTACCAGGTTGAATGTCACTGGTTGGGTAAAAAATAGTTATGACGGAAACGTAGAGCTCATAGCCGAGGGTTCAAAGGAAAATGTAGCTGAATTGACAGGTTGGTGTCATATTGGTCCCCCTGCTGCCCGTGTAACAGGTGTTAATGAATCCATAGAAGACTATACTGGAGAGCTTGAATCATTTGAAATAATCTATTAAAATAGCTGAAGAGAAAGGAAATCTTTATATGAAAAAACCATTAAGTTTAATGCTGACTATATCCTCCTTATTTTCCATTCTGTTTCTGTTTATTTCCGGATGTGCAACTGTTTCATCTCTAATGCCGTCCATATCATCGAACAATGAATGGCCGAGAAAAAGAGTTATGGTTATGCCTGCAAATAACCTTACCAACCTGTCTTTAGACGAATCAACAGATATTAGCAGCGACTTAACAAGGGCTTTAAAAAATACCGGGCTTTTTAATATTTATCACCAAAATGAATCTAAAAAATACAATTTCCTTAATCCTGAGAATACAAGTAATCTGGAATTTTTTAAGCCCTTCAGCGATATGGGTATGAACGTCATTATCTTTACAACCCTGCACCCCATAGAAAAAACTAACGTAAGATCAGGCATATGGCCTTTTAGGAAAAAGTCCCAGAAGTTTACAGTAATAGTGAACATAGACTTATTTGATGTTTACAGGGAAACAGTAATGTTAAGTAAAGAAATTATTCGGGACATTACATTACCTCTTGAGGATTTGACGGGTATAGAGGGAAATCTTTTAGATGCTGAAAATAAAAAATCGGTGCTAAGAAAGTGTCTTCCAGCCATCCTTAAAAAGTCCGTAAAGGCAATATGCCACTCTCTTAATAATAAGATATGGGAAGGAAAAATAGCCTCTGTTGATAAAAAAACAATAACCATTAACGCCGGTAGAGATGCGGGCCTTAAAACCGGCGCTGTATTAGTTGTGTTTGAGAAGGGTGAGCTTATTACCGCATTCAAAGGGAAGGTTTATGAATTGACAGGCAAAGAGGTAGGTAAAATTAAAATTGTCCAGCTAAAACAACGCTATTCCCTTGCCGAACCTATTGCCGGAACAGACTTCAAACCAGGCCAAGTAATAAGGGTTAAACAATAATATGTAAAGTTTTTCAATCAGATCCCTAACTTTAGATTCACTGCCTCCAGGCTCTCCTGCGATCCGACTATTGTCACCTTATCTCCAACTTCAAGACGCGTATAGCCATGTGAGACAATGGCATGGCCATTCCTATTAACTGACAGAATAAGAGTATCAAAGGGCAGGTGCAAATCTCGCAAAGCCAGGCCATGGACATGAGGGTTGTGAACCTCCAAATCCACCATGTGCTTCTCTGATTCCATATCTAACAACAGCGAGGCGGCTGATGGTGAACGTACAAACTGTTCTATTAAACTGATAGTAGCAGTGCCTGGATCCACAGTCATTACACCCAATCTATGAAAACGCTCAAGATTCGCCAGATTATTGAGACGCACAACCATATTCTCAGTTCCATAGTTCTCATAAAATATCTCGCAGATCTGATAACTTTTTTCATCCGTCAGCATCACCACAATAGCATCAGCATGGGCCGCATCGATCCGTTTCAATTCATCTAAATCAATTTGGGGAATCCGGCAAATCTGCATGTCTGTCTGTCCTGCCCCCATCCCTGTTATATATCTATTTTCCATGCATGCGAGTTTGACTTTCCATCCATGTACCTCTAATTGTCGGGCAACTGCAAATGCCTGATCATCAACGCCAAAGATAATTACGTTTCTCAGCCCTTCGAATTCCGCCTTCCCTCGTTGATGTGCTTCTTTAACAAAATTTATCACCCATTTGAAAAGAGGAGGCCCAATTATCTGATTCAATACAATTACGGAAATGATAGTAGTAGCAAAGACGTTGCCAAAATCAGGGAATTCGACCGCCACTTTTTTAGCCAGGCCAAGACCAACTCCGGCTTGAGTAACATACGCCATCCAGCTAACAACATTATTCCGAATTGGATCGCCCGCAATTTTTCCCCCACTCATGGATCCGATAAAAATGGCGAAAAGCCTCACAAAAAATAATGCCAGGGCAATTGGCCAGGTTCTTGCTAAAATATCCAGGGCCAATGAAGCGCCTGTCAAAGTAAAGAAGGCAATATAAACTGCAGGTCCAATGTCGTGGAGAATTTTTAAGAACTCATCCCTATATTGACTCCAGTTTGTCACTATAAAACTGCCAATCATGCAAATCAACAAAGGTTCTATCAGCAACTCATTTGACAGGTGTTCCTGACTGACATTCCGTAGACCAGTAGATAAAATGAATGCCCCATATCCTGACAATAAAATAATCCCTGCTTTGACCTCACTATTAAGTCTGCATGACAAAGTTAACTTGATAAATTTGCCTAAAAGCCATCCCAATATCAACGATAACAACAATTCAACAAAGAGCAAAGCTGCAAAGTCAATTTTGATATTGATGCTGGTCAAAAGTGCATTGGCAATTTCAGAGTTAATGGCAAACAAAACGATGACGGCAACATCCATAATTACGGTGACACTTAACACCGTCTGAGTGAATGGCCCCTTGGCCCGCATTTCATTTACAATAGCAATGGCAGAAGATGGGGACCGGGCCACAAGAATCGCTCCGGCCAGTATAGAAGCAGCAATACGACTGGAAGTAGGCATAGTTGCCAAAAATGGGATAAAATTTATGAGATAATAAAATGTCGCTCCACCTATTGTAAATGTCGAGATTATCATGCAGGTCGTTACACAGGTGATACTTTTCAGCCGACTCCTTATTTCCTTCAAACGCAACTCGCTCCCAGCGGCAAAGGCAATAAATGATAGAGATACTTCGTCTACAAAATTAAGTTTCCCTATAGCTTCGGTTGGTATGAGTTTTAATACAAACGGGCCAACCAAAATGCCTGTAAAGAGAAAACCGCTAATAAGTGGGAGATTGGCCCACTCAAAGTATAGCCCAACCTGCTTTGAAGCCAGGGAAACTATTGCAAAACCAGTTATAAACATCAGAACGCTGAAATAGTTATCCATATGCTATCGCCTCTTGTCAGCAAATTGAATTAATTTCAAGATCTGCAAAAAATTGTTTTCATTGTTTTGATAAGCGCCTATAGAAACGCACAAGGAAGGTTTTCAACTTGTGATATTCTTAATTCACTTAATTAAATGCTTGAAAAGAATAGCCTTCGTCAGTTTTCAGAATTTGAATCAGTGCAACATATAATTCATGTCCGTCCTCATATCTAACAAATACAAATGAAGGACTAATAAAATCTACCTTGTTTATAAACCATTTTTCCCCACGTAATGGCTTTTGTTTAACAATAGTGGAGATATTTTTATCTAACAAATCATATACAGTTTCTTTATAATCTAAATATTGTGGATCATCATTGAATTTATTGAGGGATTGATAGTTTTCACCCAATATCTTCATCAAACGAAAAGCTTTTGCAAGTTTATCGGTGCTTTCATTTAGACTAAATTTTAATTGATTTATGAAAATCTCATTTTTATTTACACGTCCTGTTAAATAAAGACAATAGGCCGCCAAAGAAATCGTAGCAATAAATGCGAACAAAACTATAAATTTATCTATCTTTTTCATAATTCCTGTCTCTAACAAAAGCGGGTCACAGGGTCAGTCCTTCTTCTTGAAAAGGTCTTCCAAGGCCTTTTTTGCCGTTTCTTCTTTTCCCCTGCCATTCCCATCTCCCCCTCTTAAAACAAAGTAATCACAAAAATTTTCCCTTTCCTTATCAACTACCCGCTCAGCGATTGTTTCCTTGCACTGATTATACGATTGCAGGTCATAAAATTTACATTGGATGCAGCAATGTAAATCTCTGCTGCAATTAGGGCATGTGTCATGACGAAATACCTGCCCTTCCCATTCTATTACTTTATTGCAAAACGCGCATGTTATCATACTGATACTCCATGATGGTTAGGGAAAGCGTAAGCGTTCACAGAACGCTGAAATTAGAAACTTGAAATTGGAAATTTGGCCTTCATACTTTTGTACTGTTAATGAAGGCATTCAATTTTGGGCCGAGGTTTTCAACTATTACTTTGAACGGCTATCGCTTGTCAAAGTCGTACCAGACCCTAACTGATAATTTTTCCGGCAGTTTGTAAACATCCAACCCGTAAGTTCATTTCATTCCTGCCTGTGCGCTCCCGCATCTGTCTGCGCCTGCCTGTGCGATGCACGCAGACAGGTGTATCGCACAGGCAGGCGCAGACTGGTCTCCCAAATTTCTATTTTCCAGTTTCAAGTTTCAAGCCGTGAACGGCTACGGGAAAATAGACTCAAGATTTATTATTTCTTAAAGATAAAAGAATTGCAATACAATATTTAATGACAGTATAATGACAAATAAGAAATTATTAAAACAACCTACTTTGCCATGACAGTGAGTATAGAAAGGCCATAAATGTAATTTCTTTTCTGAATCTGTTATCAGGTCACATATCATGTTTGATAAATACGTAAAGGTTAAAATACTGGAAAATGAGATTGAGGCACGCCTTTTAGGCTCAGTTTTAGATGAACGCAATATACCACATATGATTGTATCATATCATGACACTGCATATAATGGTCTATATCAAACACAGAAAGGCTGGGGTTATGTAAAGGCGCCAGTCACATATCATAATGAAATATCAGAAATATTATCTTACATAAGAAGGGTTGATTAATCTTCAATCTCTTCATAATTTATTCCACGTCTAAGATATATTTAGTCCACACGGTAAACAACGCATTAGGGCATACCCGAGGCATTTGTACTGTTCATAACAAACCGTAATTGCAGGAGAAATTTGCCATGCTAAAAAACTTAAGCCCAAAATTTAGATTCTATCTATAATAATCTTTACAAATCTAATTTTTATGATTATTATTT
>JAYEMW010000470.1:0-1586 GCA_034718555.1 Thermodesulfobacteriota bacterium | reverse complement strand
TTTCCCTTGGAGGAACAATATCTGCGGAACACGGAATAGGAAAAATAAAAAAGGAGTTCTTTTCCATCATGTTCTCTCAAGAAAAAATTAACGAAATGAAGGCAATAAAAATTGCCCTTGATCCAGGTCTTATGATAAATCCTGGAGACATGTTTGATATGTAGGCAGGTCGAAAAATATCAGTGTAAATCTGTGTAAATCTACGGCAAAAAAGTTAATATAAATGAAAATACTAATCTGCGTAAAACAAGTTCCGGAAATTACGGACATAAAAATAAATCCTGAGACAGGCACATTAATCAGAGAGGGGGTTGACTCTATTCTTAACCCGTTCTGTGAATATGCCGTGGAAAAGGCCCTGGAACTTAAAGAAAGAAATGATAACGCTGAGACAGTTGCCATCTCCATGGGGCCGCCACAGACCAAGTCTGCTTTGATGCGTTGCCTTGAAATGGGAATTGACAGGGCTATTCTTCTGGCGGATAAAAAGTTTGCCGGTGCGGATACGTGGGCCACTGCTCTAACTATTGCCAGGGCTATAAAGGCAATAGAGGGAAGTTTTGATCTGATCTTAGTTGGAAAACAGGCAATCGATGGCGATACAGCCCAGGTAGGCCCTGAACTATCAGAGCTTCTCGGCATACCGCAGATTATGTACTGTACAAGCCTTGAGATAACGAGCAATAAAAAAAAGGTCAGGGTGACAAGAGAGGTCGAGGCAGGGAAAGAAACCTTAGAGGCAAAATTGCCATGCCTCATTTCCGTAAGCATGGGGCCTATGATTAGAAGAATACCCTCATTTAACGAAATACTTGATGCACGAAAAAAGCCCTTTAAAATTATCACATCCTCAGATATTGATACCGATGAAAGCGAAATAGGACTTAAAGGCTCTCTTACACAAGTCATAAAGGTATTTCCTCCACAATTGAAAAATCAGGGAATAATCATTCAAAACAGTGAGCCTGCAGATGCAGCGAAGAAAATGATTGAATTCCTCAGGGAAAGAAAATTTGTATAAGGTATGTAATGCTAACGATTGATACAGAAAAATGCACTGGTTGCAAGATTTGTGAAAAGATATGCCCTTTTGCGGCAATCACCGTTGTTGATAAGATTGCAAAGGTTAAGGACAATTGCACCCTGTGTGGCGCATGTGTAAGTAGTTGCCCTGCAGAGGCAATTACCATTGAAAGGAGGCAAATTCCAAAGGAAGAACTAAACAAATTTTCAGGTGTTTTTATATGGGGAGAATATGAGGAAAAAGGTAAAAACCTCGTGCCTAAGAAGGTGGTCAAAGAACTTTTAACTCAGGGACGAAAACTCGCAGATAATCTTGAGCAAGGGCTTACAGTAGTAGTATTAGGAAACAGCACATTAGACGGGCTTGAGGAATTAGTCAACTATGGTGCAGGCAGGGTAATCAGGTGCAGGCATAAACTCCTTGATAATTATTCAACGGACAGTTTTACCAATGTACTATGCACTGTTATTTCCAAGGAACGACCATCTATTTTTCTCTTCGGCGCAACACCACGGGGGAGAGAATTAGCGCCAAGAATTGCTGCAAGGCTACATTTAGGGCT
>JAYEMW010000469.1:0-8123 GCA_034718555.1 Thermodesulfobacteriota bacterium | reverse complement strand
ATCAGTGCTTATGACCCTTCTACAGTAAGTGACTTAGCCACAGACTCACACAGACCCACACAGACATTTTAGCCGAGCAAGTCGTTCGGCTAAAATAGTATCATCGCTTCGCGAAAAGAGGTAAAGGCTATAGGATAAATAATTTGTCCGTGGTCGTCTGTGCCTGCCACGTAGGTCCGGCAGATCGTACTGGGGTGTGTCCGTTGCTAATAAATTATCCCAAAATGAGAATTGCTGACCAGGCCTGTGACACCAGACCTGTTTACTTTCCCTGGGTTGTTCACCAGAAAATAGAGTTTGTTCAATTCTGTTTCTGCACGATTCTTGAAACTCTGTCTAAATCTTTCAATTGGAGTAATGATATCAATCTCTGGTAATCAATCAGCAAGTACCTCTGCCGGGGATTTTGTATTTCATTATAGCCACAAAAAGGCCACTCCTCTGGATGATTTGCAACTCCTTCCCGAACTATATTCATTTAAATAGATTTTCATCGAAGGCAACTGCGATCCCATGATAACGATCTTCCCAAAAGGCTCCCTTTCACAATAAATATATACTTTTCAGACATCACAACAAATCCGAGCGGCAGCATCTAACTGCCTGTAATCATTAAGTTGGTACTTCTCAAGTAAAGCTGTGCATATTGGAAATTGGTATTTTATAACTATCTGATATAATTGATAATATTATTTAGCGAATTTGCTTGACTTTTGAAACTTTTTCGGTATTATGTCAGTCATTATGATAATCAAATCCGAAAGAGTTGGCAAGTTGATTATTCTCCAGGAGCATGACTTGAAGGCAGATCTGATCAAGACCGTATTTTACAAGTACGTGCCGGTTGCTCGATTCAAAACAGACGATGTTAATGAACGGAAAATAGCGGCCATTGAGCTTGTGGAAAGAGGGTTTTGCCATCAGAAGCATGCCGGAGCCATATGCGGTTTTCACCGCAATACAGTGTTCAATCTGGTACGAACCAAAAAGCTTCTCGGTTTAGAGGCTGTGTTTGAAGATAATCGAGGACTTAAGTCAGCCTATAAATATATCAATGAGATCCGTTCCCACATTAAGAAGTTGCAAAGGAAGTATCCTGACTGGATTGATCAGGCCATTGCTGATCAAGCTGCCAAAGACCTTAATATGGAGATTTCACGCAGCGCTGTAGCAAGGATTCGCACTGAAAAGGCGGACAATAAAGGGGACAAAAACCTGCAAAGTAAAACGAAACTTATAGGGTTGGCAGAAATAGCTGAATCTATTGACAGAGAAGCTCACGATGGTCGACAGCTTCGACTCAATTTTGAAAGAGATCCAGAGCTTAGGGAAAAGAGTGAGGAATCAGAAAAGGAGGCGCCTCCAAAGGGAGAAAAGGAAACAGATAAACGGCTTATAGGGCGATTGCAGCAAGGAGAACGCCACAGTTTTTGTGGCGGTCTTATGCATCATATGTATTTGCAGGAGATAGGCCTTGAAGACCTTTTATCACATTTTCCCGTAAAGCCTTGGGCAAGTTATCAGAGTTGGGAAATCCTTGCCACTCTTTTTCATAGTGTCAACCTAAGCATCCCATCTATTGAAGCGCTTAAGCTGGTTAATGCCTCTGAGCTGGGAGTCCTTGTTGGCATAAATAAGAGTGCGGACAAGGAGACTGTAAGGAGACATATGGGACAGATGGCCGAACTCAGTCTCAGTGGAGACCTAATTGACGGATTTGCTGATCGGCTTCTTCAGCAGGGCCGAATCAATCCGGAAGTATTTTTTATTGATGGGCATTTTTTACCCTATTACGGGCTTAAGGTCATTGCCAAGGGTTACTTTACGGTCAGGCGTTTGGCTATGCGGGGCAATGAGCTTTATGCGGTTACTGATCTTCAGGGAAAGCCTCTATTCTTTTTTACTGAGTCCAATGAGATAGATTTCCGCCCTATTATTTCCCGTGCTGCCGATAAGTTGATAGAATTAGGGATTCCCAGGCCCATGTTAGTATTTGATCGTGGCGGCTATGGGGTCCACTTTTTCAAGGAGCTAAGTGAAAGGGCGGGTTTTGTTACATGGGCCAAATATCTGGCAGACAAATCTCTTGCCCGTATTCCTGATGAGTCTTTTTCTGTAGGAATTTTCTTTAAGGACAAAAGATATCTTGTGGCAGAAGAATTTCGCATGGTGAAAGAAACAATTCAAACAGCCAGAAAAGATGGCCGAAACACATCTTCTTCTATGACGTTGCGTATGGTTGTTATAAAAAATATAGAAACAGGAAAAAGGGTGGGGATTTACACAAACAACACTTCCAGGCCCTTTTACGATATCGCATATTATATGCTTCAACGCTGGGGCGATTCGGAGAACTTCTTCAAGGAAATGATGGCCCGATTCAATCTCAACTACCATCCCGGATACGATATTAAGGAACTTGAACAACAACCTCTAATTGAAAACCCTGATATCCCGCTGATCAAAAAGGCGATAAGAATGCTCAAAAAAGAAGTTGATGAATTGGAAAGAGAAATATTGATCGCCCAAGGAAAACTTGCTCGGCACAAGGACAAACGCTTAGACGATAAGATATCAGCCCTTCACACGGGAATAGAAGAAAAGAGAAACGATATAGCCCAGTTTGAAGGTAAATTGCTCACACTGCCTGACAAGATTTCAGTTCTTGATCTCCTCAATGGAAAAGCGATGAGTCGAGCTGATCTGGAGAAGAAAAAGCTCTATGATCTCATGCAGTTTATGGCCTTTCATTCTCGAGAAAGACTGGTGGAAATTTTTAGGCACTGTTATGATGATCACCGGGATATCAAACCAGTACTTGATATGATTACAACCATGGCCGGCTACGTCAAGCTGATAGGGAAAACACTGTTCGTGATATTAGATTGGATTGAAAACAAGAAACATCGAAAAGCGGCTGAACACTTCTGCCGTTTGCTCAATCAAAAAACGATCAAGTTAGTGGGCAGGCTGAATGTTAAATTATCTTTCCACATATCCCGAATACCGTGCTACACTGTCAGTCATTAAAAATGTTAGTGCCCTTTTTAACTTGGGAGAAAATCTAATTTGTTGTGATGTCTGCTTTTATACTATTTCAATACATTTAGTGGAAAAAAAATGGCTCTAAGCATAAGAAATCCACGCGCGGAAAAGCTTGTCAGGGAAATTGCGGCAATGAGTGGAGAAAATATTACGCAAGTCATTATTCATGCTTTAGAAAAGCATATAGAAAGGCTTCGGTGGCAGAGGATATACCCGGATACGGTTAAAGAAATTATGAACATATCCAGCCGTTGCAGTTCTATTCCGGATATTGACAGAAGAACACCTGATGAAATTTTAGGCTATAATAAGATAGGTGTTAATGAGTAATGGTAATTGATACATCCGCATTAGTAGCCATACTCTTAGGTGAACCGGAGGCAGAGGATTTTTCTGAAGCCATTGAGGGGGGATACTAAAAGGTTGGTAAGTGTTTTTTCAGTACTTGAAACAGGTATTGTAATTGAAGCAAAAAAAGGTGACGCAGGTGGTCGAGAGCTGGATCTATTGATACATCGGGCAAGCATAGAGATTATTTCAATGGATTCCGGACAAGTTGGTCTGGCCAGATCCGCCTGGAGGTCATTCGGCAAAGGACGTCATCCAGCGGGACTTAACATTGGGGACTGTTGTTCGTATGCACTATCAAAATATTCCGGTGAACCACTCCTTTTTAAGGGGAATGACTTTTCCAAAACAGATGTAGAGGTCGTGTGAATGTTGGGATCACCCGTATACTTTTTAACTTTGATTTTTTTTCGCTTTGCGTCCCCCTATATTATCGATCATAAGAAAAAAAACTTTATCCGGAACCATAAAGAATATGGGCATAGAGGTAAAGGAATTTAGAAAGCTACTATAATAGACCAACTATAATAACTAAGCGAAGCAATCTAGAAATAAATTTTCAAGGCTGTATCCTAAAGTGTTCATAAAACTATTAATTACCGAATTCACCAATCACCGCTATTCTCCGGATGGGAAATATATTTACTTATTTATTTATGCCCGTCCCCATTTTTTCCCGTCCCATTTTTTCCCCGCTTTCATTTCAAAAAGGCACAGGAATCTACAGAGGGCGATCAGTTTTTGCTTGAAAAGATTGATAAGGCCTTGAAAGAGCTTTTTAATTAAAAATAGTTATTTGGCCGCCCTTTGTTAACGGAGGCCGCAGAAGAAACTTTCCTTTTTATCCAAACAGGTCCGCATGACTTCCAGTCCGTACAAGACAAAGTTCACTTCCCTCTATTCGGTATATAAACAACCAATCAGGTTCAATGTGGCATTCACGGCAGTCCTTTAAGACCCCTTTGAGTTGATGATCTGTATTTTCCTGTGGCAGTTTTTCTGAATTAACCAGAAGATTAATAATCTTTTTCAGTTTATTAATATCTTTACGACGTTTAATTAATAGCTTAACATCTCTTTTAAACTGTGTGTCACGTCTGATTGTTCTCACATTCTCAGATTCCCAAATCATCAAAAAGCTCTTGTGGTGAGGTGAATGTTTCTCCCTTACCTTGTCTTGAATTCTCAATGGCATTCATTGTTTTTTCATTTGGAACCCGAAGTTCAAAAGGTAAACCCCGTTGGGCAATAACCTGCCTGTAAAATAGCTCAAATGATTTTGAAACTGACAATCCCAATCCATTAAGTATTGCTTCAGCCTGCTCCTTTACTTCAGGATCAAGTAAAGCCCTCGCAGTCGCTGTTTTTGTAGTGCCCATTCTTTTCTCCGGCTATTGTTTCTTATAGCATATTATATGCTATAAAGCAATAAGCTGTCAAGCTCTAAATGCGTATTTTAAATAGTGTCTGAACGAAAACCTCGAAATATAGTTTTCAAGTTTTGGCCTTAAATCTTCAAGGCTTTGAAATTGCGTTTTTTTAATCCAAAATCCAGCAATTCTCATTTTGGGCTAATTTATTAGCCACGGACACACGCAGACGACCACGGACAAATTATTATCCTATACCCTTTACCTCTTTTCGCGAAGCGATGATGCTATTTTAGACGAGTGACTTATTAGGCTAAAATTTCTGGGTGGATCTGTGGCTAAATCTCTTATTTCGCTATAATTAGAATTGCTGGTTTAATATTGACAAGATCCAAAAATTAAGTCATACTTTGTATGACTTAATCATAGGAGATTGTTTTTGCGAATACTTGATTTTGAGTGGAATGAGCGCAATACCTTACATATTCAATTTAGACATGGCATAGAGGCTGAGGAGGCCGAAGAAATCTTTGCTGCCAGGCCCCTTTTCAGACGTACAAAAAAAGGGCATTATATGGCATTTGGTCCGACATTTGAAGGACGATATCTTGCTATTATCTTTGAGCTAAAACCAAAAGGTCTTGCTCGATCTATCACTGGTTGGGATATGAACAAAACGGAAATTCAATATTACAAGAAACACAGGGGTAAAAAATGAATAAACAAGCAGAAAGAAAAAAAGACTGGGTTGAATATTACGATAATAAAAATATCTTAGATGAAATAAAAGATGAGCCGGTTGATCTCAGCTTAGATGATTACCTTCGCCATGATATCTTATCAGGAAAACGAAAGCGGACACTCAAAAATATTACAATCAAGGTTAATCCGCTCCACATTACGGCCATTAAGAAGCTTGCCACTATGAAATCTATGCCCTATCAAACCCTGATCAGGCATTGGCTGGCAGAGGAAATCAAAAAAGAATTGGATACGGTAAGAAGGTAAAAAGGGGATAGATTTATTTTTTTATTCTTCCTCTCTTTTCACAGCTATCTATTTAGTAGTCATTTTTTCTCTGACCAGATGAAAAAAATCCTCTACTGCTTTTTCAGGATTATCCGGCAGGAAGCTTTCAGTAACATTCAGATGATTGCCATCATGGCAATGCTTAGGGAATGTCGGGACATTTCGCCATTTCTTATGAGGAGCGTTGTCATGGCGATAGATAGTATTTCTGATATTTCGTTGCTCCCAGTGATAGGAATAGCTGCCATCAGATGAATACCAGATATCTACAAAAGTATTGTCAATCAAATAAAATCGAAGCTTCCGAATTCGACCGGCTGTCCCTTGGATTAGTTCTGCGGATTTCAAGATATCAGAAAATCTAAGTTCAACATTTCTTTTAATCCGCTTATAGCGCTCTGATATCATTCTCTATCTCTTCAATTTCCTCTTCAATGTTTTTGATCTCAATCAAATCTTCCCAGCCGGGATGTTCCGGAGAATTTCCTTCTGTAATTTTCTGATTTAGTTCATCTGCATTGGAGGTCTGGTACCTGGCCAGAATTTCAAAACGTTCAATCTTAAGCAATCTTTGTTTTTCCTTAAGATTCATTATTACGCCCGAACGAATAAATTCCTCAGCAGATACAGCATATTTTTGAGATATTTTTTCTACCTGAGAAAGAGTGTTCATAAAACCTCCTCTCCCGAATAATAGGGATTAAAACAATGTAGCGTCATCCGCCTGATCCATCTCCGCCTCATCAGAGCTGATGACATCATGCCCATGTTCTCAAAGGGCTTTCGCAATACGCCATGTGAGATTTTCTTTAAGATAGAGTTTGAGCATCGTTTTGGTGACGCTTGGCGATACGGGGTTGCCAATATTCATATGTGGCTTGCGATAACAACACGTCCATGTCCTGCTTGTGATCATGGTAATAGGACAGGGCATCGTGAATTTGTGCCGATGTGAGGTGCGGGAAGTTCCATAAAATCTCCTCAATCGAATTTCCCAATTGGTACTGTGCAATAATGGTTCGAGCCATTATTCGAGTTCCTAAAATAATGGGTTCACCACTTGCCACCCTTTGCACTTTCACAATATGGGGATGCTCTGTGCATTCAATAGGCTTGCCGGAATACAGTATTTTTTGCTTCTTCTGAGGCATACATACCCCTTCTTAAGAAAATATTTTCAAGGCTCTGCACCTTGTATCACTCTTTTTTTCTTTTTATAAAAACAATATGCTCCATCAAAAAAAAAGTCAATAACTCATGAGGGTTATACCCGGAAGGTTATAACAATTAGGCTTTGGCATCTTTACTGCTACTTTCCTAAACGGTGCTTTTTGATATCAAAATTGCTGGTTTAAGCCCCGAAAATGGCTACATTTTTCCCTAAAATATCACTATTTCAATTGGTTTTCTTGGTTCGATCCCTATTTATTATTTCAATGCGGCGGGGGAATTGCTGTTCAGTGCAAACGCCTTGTTGGCCATTTTTTAATCATCAGCATGACATCTTAAGTGACTTTCAATACACACAAACTGCAATCATCCGATGAAACTTCTCTAAACACCCCATTCTGTAAATTCCATTGCAATGCTTTTGATATTTTATTTTGAGAATATTTATTACACCAATTAAATAGTTGCTGACAATAAATCTGATTAGGGGCTTTTGTTTTCTTTATATATAGAGTATCGGCAGCGCCATCAGACATTATCATGAAGGCGATTGGCCGCTTCAGTATTCCGGAATATATTCTAAATTTTGATTTACTGTTGCTTGATGTCAAAAATATAGTTGTATTTGCGTACTCTCCTCTCTCAGGTTCAGATAAAACTTGTACATTTTTGGAATCATTCTCATAAAAAATTGTGCCATCCCCAATGTGCCCTGCTAAATACTGAATAGAATTCTTTTTGCGCCGTATAACGAATAGCGTTTTATCCATCGTCCCGTAAAATGTTAATTCTGATAATATTGCATTCATGATAGCAGGGAGAAAAAATAAATCAAGTGGTTAAACGAATAGGGATGATGGATAAAATGTGGTTGAACTGTAGCCGCATCTCAGACGGTCATTCTATGGACTTTATGTAAGGCACCCGGACAAAATAAAAGTTCCAAATTCATAGAAAATTAACAAGGCATCCAAAAAACATAGACAAACCCAAAAAAATAAATTATGGTCATCATGGATTTATATATAAGGAGATGCCATGAACGATCATGAAAAATTATTTAACCTATCAAGTAAAGATAAATTGTCAGCAGAACTTAAAGACTTCCTGAACAAAACCAGGGATGATCTTAAAGGGAATAAGCGTAGAGCCTTTATGGCT
>JAYEMW010000468.1:0-8139 GCA_034718555.1 Thermodesulfobacteriota bacterium | reverse complement strand
GAGGACCTTATGGAGTTTATTACGGACAATGGCGGCGGCGGGCTTTCTTCATCGGTAGGAGAGTCAGCAAGGTGGAGCAATGGTTGCCATGTAGACTTAGGAAAAGTACCGCTGAAATATGAAGGATTGGACCCATGGGAGATATGGGTAAGCGAATCTCAGGAAAGAATGACTGTTGCGGTAAGGCCTGAAAAAATAGAGAGATTTTTAGAGCTTTCTGAAAAACATGCTGTAAAGAGCACGGTTATCGGACAGTATAACGATAGTGGGTATCTTTACCTTACATTCAAAGAGAAAACATGTGCATATGTGAGCATGGATTTTTTTAAAGGGTCATTTCCCAAATGGGAATTTGATGCTGAATGGCTCTCTCCCTCGTCAAGAGGACTTGAAGAGCCTGTCTGGAGAGAGACGCAGGAATTTGGATTGCTTCTGAAACAGGTTTTAAAACAACCGAATATCTGTTCTAAGAACTGGATTCAGAGACAGTACGATCATGAGGTTCAGGGAGGAAGCGTTGTTAAGCCGTTAATAGGAAGAGATCAGGATATGGTGAGCGATGCATCAGTTGTGCGACCCATATTTAATTCTACAAGAGGGATTGCCGTAAGCCAGGCTATTAACCCATTTTATTCTCTTATTGATACATATCACATGACCGCTGTAACAATTGATGAGGCGGTGAGAAGGTTAATCTCCGTAGGCGGTGATCCGGATCATATAGGCGGTGTGGATAATTTTTGCTGGCCGACGATTATTTATGACCCTGAAAACAACCCTGACGGAAGATATAAGGCGGCACAATTGGTACGCTCATGCTGGGCATTAAGGGATTACGCCCTTGCCTTTGGGATACCGCTTCTGTCAGGCAAAGACAGCATGTATATTGATGGGGAAGTTAAGGGTCTTTTTGGCATACGGCAGAAAATATCAGGTTTGCCTACCCTTCAGTTTACAGCTACATCTGTAGTGAAGGACATAAGTAAGTGCATGACAATGGAGTTGAAATTTCCTGGTGATGATATATACATACTTGGCAATACTAAGAACGAGCTCGGGGCAAGCGAGTATTACCAGATGATGGGATGGACAGGGCTAAATGTGCCGAAGGTAAATGCAAAAAAGGTTATTCCCCTTTATAATGCACTTTACCAGGCAATACAGGACGGACTAATTGCCTCATGTCACGCAATCGGCAGGGGTGGATTAGGTGTTCATCTTGCCTTGTGTGCGATTGGAGGGAACCTTGGAGTAGACCTTCATCTCCAGTCTGTGCCTACGGAAGAAAGCCTCTCTAATACACGACTGCTTTTTTCCGAGTCTGCCGGCAGATTTATAGTCACTGTTGACCATGAAAAGCAGAAGGCCTTCAATGATATAATGGAGGGGATGGATTATGGATGCATAGGAAAGGTAACTGATAATGGTGGATTTCAGGTGTTCGGGGTAGATGGTAACGTCATTATGCAGGAGAAAATCGATGATTTAAAGTATGCCTGGAAAGAACCGTTTGGAGGGCTGGTATGAAAAATATAAAGGCACTTGTTTTTACTGGGTACGGACTGAACTGTGATTATGAAACAGATTTTTCTTTAAAAAAGGCCGGCGCACATTCAGACAGGGTACATTTTAATGATTTGATATTAGAAAAAAATAAAGGCTCTAAAAGAGGGTTTGAAAATTACCATATGCTTGTTTTTGGAGGAGGTTTTAGCTGGGCGGATGATCATGACGCAGGGGTTGTTATGGCTGCACGATTGAGATACAACATAGGTGAAAAGATTGAAGAGTTTGTAAGGCAGGGAAAATTAGTTATAGGTATTTGTAACGGTTTTCAAGCCCTGGTGAATTTAGGACTTTTACCTGGCTTTGATGGCGATTATAAATCAAGAGAGGTTGCCTTGGTCCACAATGATTCAGGAAACTTTATAGATACCTGGGTTAAGCTCCAGGCAGTTAATGATTCCTTATGTATTTTTACAAAAGGGATTTCAAATATTGATCTTCCCGTAAGGCACGGAGAGGGTAAATTTTATGCCCCACAGGGTACCATTGACAGGCTTATCAGAGAAAATCAGGTAGTATTACGTTATGCAGATAATGACGGTAAGCCTGCTGAAAACAAATGGCCATTCAACCCGAATGGATCGCTATATGATATAGCTGGAATTTGTGATTCTACAGGCAGGGTATTAGGAATTATGCCACATCCCGAGGCATATAATCACTACACAAACCATCCGGAATGGTTTTTAAAAAGAGAGAAAATGTCCAGGATGAATAAAAATATTGAAAAGGAAGAAGGTGAAGGCATTTCAATATTCAGGAATGCCGTGAGGTATATAAAGGAAAATTTTTAATTCTTTTAAACTTCATGTACTCGTAAAAAAGCGTCACTCCGGTGAAAACCGGAGTCCAGATGGTCTGCAACTGTTTAAAAAGACTGGATTCCGGCTTTCGCCGGAATGACGGAAAAGAGATTTTTTGACCTCTAAGGTTTTTTAGCTGTGTGCCCGCACTCAGCGGCCTGATAACGCTTTTTACGAATCCATCAAACTTGGAACCAATTTCAATTTTCCAATTTCAAAACTTCCAGTATCTCCTGTGAATATTTTTTACCCTGTCAAGCACTGGAAATAGAATTGCTTCATTTTCCATACCTGACCAATCTTTGTCTTTTATTGTTGATTCCCCCCTTAATTCCTTTAGAACGGCCTTAACCGAATCCCTGAGTCCTTTTAGATTGTAGCCTCCCTCAAGGGTTAAAATTAGTTTTCCATTGCATGTAGATCCGGCTATTTCCATGAGTATACGTGTAAGACCGGCAAATCCTTCAGGCGTAACGTTCATGCCGCCTAAAGGGTCGTCCATGTATATATCAAAACCAACTGATACAAGCACTAAATCAGGTTTGAACTCCAGGGCTATAGGCCTGAGAATTTGATTGTATATGGAAATATATTCTGCATCTCCATAACCTGTTGAAAGGGGTACATTAACGGTAAAGCCCTCTCCAATTTTTTCTCCCACTTCATTAAAGCTTCCACTGCCTGGGTAATATGGGTATTGATGGGTAGAGAAGTACAAAACAGAGGGGTCGTTTTCAAAGGAATGCTGGGTCCCATTGCCATGATGCAAATCCCAATCAGCAATTAGGATCCTGTTTAGGCTCAGTTTTTTTTGGGCAAATACTGCGCCTATCGCCACATTGTTAAACAGGCAGAACCCCCTGCCGCTGCTTTTTTCAGCGTGGTGCCCCGGTGGCCTTACAAGGGCAAAGGCATTATCTAAATCACCATCGTTTACCATCTTTACGGCATTGCAGAAACCTCCGGCAGCAAGCAGTGCGGCTAAATAAGAGCCGGAGGATGTTTGTGTGTCACCATCGAGAAAGCCGTAGGGCTTGCCTGCAGTAGCGGCGACTGTGCTGATATAACCCTGAGAGTGAATATATGATAATTCATCTAACGTCGCCTCTCTAACAGGAACATGGATATGCTTGTTTACCATATCCGCATCATTAAGCATTTCATAAATAGTTTCAAGCCTCTTAGGACTTTCCGGATGAAAATCTCCAGGTCTATGGTCAATATATCTTTTATCTAAAACGATTCCTGTTTTAAGCATTTCCTGCCTCCTTTCATATAAGAATGCCTGCCAATCTTTGTGCATGGGCTCTGCCCCTGATTACAGAGCTTGTAGAGGGTTGTCTTTGGGATACGCAACCACTGGGATACCTCATCTGGATTTAATATTTCATTATTTTTTATATCCATGCTTTACCTATTTACCGCCTATAAGCTATAATAAATAAAACCATATAGCTATTTTGTCTTTTGTATTCTCAGATGAAACTCAATAACACAGTTATTACAATTATCGACAAAATTTACATGTACTTTAAAAAAAACAAGAACACAATACAATATTAGCATGTTATTTGATTTATGCAGAAAGCTTAAAACCATCTTTCGGGGTTTAGGTAAGACAATGAATGATATGAAATGCAGGATGTTTTTGCCAAAAAATTGAACTTTTTGCGATTAAAATCTCTTTTTATGGTGGAAAAGTTAATTGTAATACGGTACTTATTTATTCTGAATTTATTTACAAAGCTATGAGACGTCCAATTTTTGGTAAAGGGTATGAATTCTAATAATAACAACTTAACCACTTAACTGCGCAACCACTTAACGAGATTTGAACGATGAAAATAGCAAGCTTTAATGCCAATGGAATAAGGGCTCGGTTGCCTATAATTCAAGATTGGCTAAAGAACGAAGGGCCTGATGTGCTGTGTATACAGGAAACAAAGGTGCAGGATAAGGATTTTCCAATAGAGGCATTCCAAGGCTTAGGGTATAATAGTATGTTTAAGGGGCAGAAGTCATACAATGGTGTTGCCGTACTCAGCAGGGAAATGCCGACAAAGGTATTTTTTGGATTTGATGATGAGGATGTTGAGGAACAACCGAGAATCGTAACTGTTTACATCCATGATTTGCCTATTGTGAATACCTATATACCCCAAGGAACTGCTCCTGATTCAGAAAAATTCAAATATAAACTCAATTGGTTTAAAAGGCTTAATGGTTATTTTACGAAAAACTTTAAACCCGGCGAGCCTCTTTTGTGGGTGGGAGATTTTAATGTAGCGCCGGAGTCTATAGATGTGTATGACCCTGAAAAGCTTTCAGGCAGCATTGGGTTTCACCCTGAAGAACATAAGGCCTTATCAGCCGTTAAATCATGGGGCTTTGTTGATGTATTTCGTATGCATAACCCGGATTTAAGGGCCTATACATTTTGGGACTACAGGGCTCCTTACGCGTTGAAGAGGGGTCTTGGATGGAGAATTGATCATATATGGGCTACATCATGCCTTGCTGAAAAATCAAATAGCGCATGGATAGATGTTGGCCCAAGACAAATGGAAAGGCCCTCTGACCACACATTTTTGGTGGCGGAATTTGATATTAAGTAACAGGTTGAAAATTATTAATAAGGATTAGATTTATAATAAAGAACCATTCATTTGCCAAATAAGGAGTTATTAATGAGCCGGATAAGCGAAGGTGTTTATTTTATCAAGGGACAGGACGAAATGATCCCGGATTCTCACATGTACGTGATTGGAAAGCCGGAATCAGGAGATCTTTCAATTATTGACGCCGGTCTTATGGGAAAAGGGAGCTATAAAATTAATGCCATGCTTGATGCAGGCATTGATTTAAATTCAGTTAAAAGGGTTATTATGACCCATACCCATTTTGATCATATAGGTTGCCTTTCTGAGATAAGAGAAAACATTCCACAGGCAGAACTATGGGTACATGAAAATGAGGCGCAATCATTAGAAGATGGTGATGATAAGATTGTATATGGGATGGAAATGTTCAAGAATATGTGCATGGCTCAGTATGATATCAGCCCGGATACATTTAAATTCCATGTTGATAAGAAACTACAGGGAGGAGAACATTTTGATTTAGGCAATATGGACTGGGAGGTACTATATATTCCAGGGCATTCCCCCGGAAGTATTGGATTATATAATAAATTGGATAAAATACTTATCCCTGGAGATGTGGTCTATTCAGACTACGCAATTGGACGTTTTGATTTGCACGGGGCGAATGGCTCCGACCTAAAAAATTCACTTTTGAGGCTCGCCGAATTAGAGGTTAACATCCTTTTGCCTGGCCACAACCAGGTTGTTACAGATCTCCCGCATAACTATATTGCAGACACAGCCAAACAATGGGCCTCTTATCTTTTTTGAAAATTAACTTTTTTTATGAACCTTCGCTTTTTGTTTACCAAAGGATATTGCCATGAAGTTGTCCAGGCAAAGGTATTACGATTATTTCTCCCGTTTTTATGATAAATTTATCTCTATTCATTCCGCTGACAAAGGAGAAAATGCACGGGTATTTTTATCAGAAAACGTTGGTCTCCAACGTGGGGGCATGACACTTGATATCTGCGCTGGAACAGGGTCACTTTTGCCGCATTTAGGGAATATGGTTAAGAAAGAGGGGATTGTGGCAGGGGTAGATTTTTCCTTTGGCATGCTTTCTGCCGGCAGGTCAAAAATAGTTGGGTATAAAAATATCTTTTTAATCCAGGCAGATGTATCATACCTTCCGTTTAAGGGTGGGATTTTTGATTCAGTGACCTGCTCTCATGCCTTCTATGAATTAAAGGGTGAGACACAGGATTATTGTCTGCGAGAGATTGTCAGGGTGCTGAAGCATGGAAAACCATTTTTTATGATGGAACACGACGTGCCTAAGAATTTTTTAATAAGAATGCTTTTTTATCTAAGGCTGTTATCTATGGGTGTAAAAAAGGCAAAGGAGATTTTAAAAAATGAGAAAACTTTTTTAAAGAAATATTTCAATTCTGTTGAGATAGTAATTACACCTAATACACGATCAAAGATATTGATTTGCAAGGGGTAATTAGGAATTGTGGCACAGGAGCAGTGAATGGATTATAAAGGCTATTGGACTGGGAGGGATAAGGTTTCTTACCCGGCTTATGGGGATGCTTCTTGCAGTAATTGCAGTTCAGTTCACGTTAAGTGGATTTCAACAAATAAAGTGATCATTATTAAGTTAAAATATAAAACAATATTGGGAATCGTTTATGCGTAACCTCCCGCTTATAGCTGTTACCATGGGTGACCCTGCTGGAATAGGACCTGAGATATGCATTAAGGCCCTGCAAAGGGATGACATTAAGCAGGTTTGCAGACCTTTTATTGTAGGGGATATTGATGTATTGAAAAAGGCAGGGGAAAAAATCAATTTTTCTTCTTTTCATTCAATGTCATCGCCATTAGAGGCCTCCGGTAGACACGGAATTATTGATATTATGTCCTTGTCACATTTAAAGGACGATCCACTTGTGCCCGGCAAGCCAACGAAAAGCAGGGCAAAGGCCATGGTTAATTATGTATTGGGTGCAGCAAATTTATGTAAAGAAGGGGAAGCATCAGCCATGGTTACCTGTCCAATTAGCAAAGAGGTGATGCACTTTGCCGAATATAGGTATGATGGCCATACAGAGCTTCTCGCACATCTGACAGGCACCAAAGATTATGTTATGATGCTTGCCGGCAGCAGGCTCAGGGTATCGCTTGTCAGTATACATTGCGCAATAAAAGAAGTGCCTCAAAAATTGACCAGGGAATTAATCTCAAAAACTATTTCCATAACATGCAGGGCATTAAACAGGGAATTTCATATTAAAAGGCCCCATGTTGCTGTTGCCGCCTTAAACCCCCATGCCGGGGAATCCGGCCTATTTGGAACAGAAGAGAGTGAGATTATAAGACCGGCCATTTATGAATGCAGAAGGCAGGGGATGATTGTAGAAGGACCACTGCCGCCGGACACCATATTTTATCACGCCGTTAACGGTAAATTTGATGCCGTTGTTGCCATGTACCATGATCAAGGGCTAATACCCTTTAAATTATTACACTTTTCAGACGGAGTAAATATCACTTTAGGCCTTCCAATAATCAGAACATCCGTTGATCATGGCACAGCCTATGATATTGTTGGTAAAGGGGAGGCTAATCCGTCCAGCCTTGTAGCCGCCATAAAAATGGCTGCTGCTATGGCCAAAGACAGGGACAAAAGATCAACTATTTAACCACTTAACGAGGCTCGGACTCAGAAAGAAAAACAACTATTATGCCTGTAAGGGATATTGTTATAAAAGGGGCCAGGGAGCATAATCTTAAGAATATAGATATTTCTATCCCAAGGAATAAATTAATCGTTATTACCGGATTATCCGGGTCCGGTAAATCCACCCTTGCCTTTGATACAATCTACGCCGAGGGACAAAGACGATATGTTGAGTCACTTTCTACCTATGCAAGACAGTTCCTGGAGAGAATGGATAAACCGGATGTTGATTCTATTGAGGGGCTTTCACCTGCCATTTCTATTCAACATAGATCAGCAAGTAAAAACCCAAGGTCAACAGTAGGAACTGTTACAGAGATATATGATTATCTAAGACTTTTATTTTCCAGGATTGGCCATCCATTTTGTCCAAACTGTGGAATTCCTATAACATCTCAAAGCATTCAACAGGTTGTTGACCATGTTATGAAATTTG
>JAYEMW010000467.1:0-1604 GCA_034718555.1 Thermodesulfobacteriota bacterium | reverse complement strand
CCTACCCGCAGGGTACTCCTCCCTTTTTCACTGGCAGGGGACAAAAAAACAGATGCAATCTTATCCCTGCCTTTTTTGACTGAGTACATGACAAATTCTTTTTTGGAACCGTCAGGCTCAATATTTATGAGTTTTCTGTACATTTCAAAGCTTTCAGGATTAAGATTGCGGTCAACCTTCTGGAGCATTTCATTTCCGTCAAGTGCAAATACCGGAATGACGAATAACTGACATATTAAAAGCAGTAATATTAATTTTTTCATTACATTCTCCTTAAATCAATGAGTCTCATTTCCATATTCCGTATTTTTCCTTAAATAAATCGTAAGCGTTCACAGAACGCCGAAATTAGAAAATAGTCCCGCAGGGCGGGTTTGGAAATTTGATCTTCATGTTTTTGTACTGTTGATGAATGCATTCAATTTTGGGCCGAGTTTTTCAACTATTACTTTGTATTCCGTCGCATTTGACTCAGATAAAACATTTCTTCCGAAGAGTTTTCGCAACCATTCGCTGATTTCTTCAAATCTGCCTAATTTCTATTTTCCAATTTCAAGTTTCAAGCCGTGAACGGCTACAATAAATCAATCCAGTCCATCTTGTTAATCCTGTCGAAAAAAATAGCTGAACTCTTAATGGATTTTGAAATCTCTCTATACATGCCCCAGGGCATCTACCGGTTCCATCTTAGATGCCTTATGTGCAGGCTGCATGCTGGCAAAAATCGAGACCAGCAAAACTATTGCGGACAACCAAAAAAGCTCAGAGAAACTAATGGTCGGGGACAGCAAAAGATTATCCATCCTTCCAAAAGAAAACCGGATCTTGTAAATATTAAGGATATAAATACCTATTACGCCAATAATGTTTCCGGCTAAGACACTAATTAGCCCGAGGGACGATCCTTCCGCTAAAAACAGTCCCATTATCTTGCCTGGTGCAGTTCCAATGGCCGACATTGTTCCGATTTCCCTGACCCTTTCGTAAACAGACATCATCATAACATTTAAAATGCTTACAAGTACAATGGCTATCATTATAAGTTTCATGGTAAGGGCCATGAAATCTATCATTTTGGCTATATTTGAAAATGGAGAAAGTTTTTCCCATGTATGTATCTCAAAAGCAGGCTTTCCCTTTTTATTCTTATATGTCGCAAGGGTATTCTCAAGGTTCGCATAAACAGCATCAAGTCTGTTAAATTCTTTAACCCTAAGGGCAATTTCTATAACCTCGGGTTTTTCCATACGAAGCAAGGATTGGGCATCCTCTATATGCATATATCCCTCCTTGCCCTGGGGCCCTAAAACACTTTCGATAATCCCTGACACCATAAAGTTGAGGCCGTTCACACTCCCATCCTTATTATTGGCCACAAGCACCACAGGATCTCCAATCTTTATATTCATACCTGCGGCAAGTTTTTTCGGGATAATAATCTCTCCCTGCTTGAGCAGAACACCCTGTGGCTGGTCGGCGCTGAATTTCATACGCTCACTTACATTGGGACAGACCTTAATTTCTTTTTCCGGGTCTATTGCATTCAATCGCACGCTGGTTGTTTCTGCAAAGTTGCTCAGCATGGCGCTTAGCTTTATTCTGGG
>JAYEMW010000466.1:0-35668 GCA_034718555.1 Thermodesulfobacteriota bacterium | reverse complement strand
TTTTGATAATGTCCATGCCCCCTACCATACACTGCAAGAGGACAGCCGTCAAATCGGGTGGTCGAGTAACCTATTGATATTACTGAATAAATCGGTCACAAAATTTTGCTTATCAGCCACTTTATGGAGGATGAATGGAAGGGGCTACATTAACCTCGTCTGTCGTTGCAGGAAGAGTGCGTCAATGGTCTTGGGTTGGCTGATTTGGGCAAGGCGCAAGGGGAGAGTGAATTTTTACTTTTGCGTTTTTGTTGAACTTTTTTTATCTTTTTAAAAATAATTCTGGCTTATGTCGAATATGCAGGTCTGATAACCATTAACTCTTAAAATATCTCTTCCATTTTTCTTCCTCACATTCGCGATTTTCAATTGGGATATTTTGTTGTTGGAGCCTGGTTTAGCACAACTGGCTGCTATAGGTGTGCTAACTATTGGATGCTCGACAGCAGCCGCCGCCATCCACGGTAAGCTTTTTGAACGTAAAAGGTATGACCTTCCTTCAAGGCTTTTAGTCCTCCTCGTGGCGCTATTTATCTTGTTTTATCCTAAAGGTACCCTTTCGACATTGGCATTGATACCAGCCGTGGCTATGATAGTCCTCGTGATCCGCCGGAGCCAAAAAATATTTGTATCTTCTTAGGATTGCTATATTCGCTCCACTGGCCTATCTATATATGCCTCCGTTTTGCGTGTTTAGGATCACATCCTTATTGTGTTTTAGAGTCTAATACCCCGAAGCAAGTTACGGGATAGTTTATTTTGATAAAGGCCCTGAATTTTCCTATCCTGCCACTGTGCCGATGTTAAGGGCGTATTGTAGAACCAGATAAACTACATATATGCCTAAAAGCCAAACTCCCTGCATTTTCTTGAAATGACCATCCCTGTTCCTGAAAATAAAGAACCGAAAGGAATAGAGGATAATGAGCATGGCAGGAAAGTGAAAAGTGAAGAAGTTAGGTGGAATTGCAAGGGGTCTGGCTGCAGCAGCAGCGCCAATAACAAAGAGGCAGTTTAGAACATCCGCGCCGATGATATTTCCTACTGTAATTTCGGGATGTCCTTTCCGTACCGCTGCAATAGCCGTCATTAGCTCTGGTAGGGATGTGCCAAAGGCCACCATGGTTGCAGCAATTACGTCTTCAGGCACACCAATTCTGTGGGCTATTTCTACCGCGCTTGGCACCAGTATTCGGGCACCGACCACGATTAAAGTCAAGCCCCCGACTATCATCAACCAGCATTTTCCCAGGCTCGTCAATTCGGAATTATCCACCTGTTCACCTTGCATAGCCATGCCACCCCCTTGTTTGGCCCAAACATAGGTTATGTACATGTAGCTGGCCAGGAAAAAAAGGAAGAGGAAACCAACCCATCGAGGCAGGATAGGCTGCCCGGGCATAGTGGCCAAGACGATAAGCGAAATTATAACAAGCAGGGTGGCTGCCCCTACCTGTACCCAGCCTGTTCGATTGAGAATGAATCGGTTCACAGGCACGGTTGTTAGAAGGCACGTCAGCCCAAAGATTAGGCCGGTGTCGGCAATAATGGATCCAACGCCATTGCCCAGAGCCAGGCCTGGATTACCTAACCATGCGGCCATTACTGAGACAAAGGCTTCTGGCATAGTTGTTCCGAGTGAAATAATTGTTGCGCCGATGACTATTCTCGGCAAGCCAGTCCTGCGTGCCAGGTGAACCACACCATCAATCATCCAGTCGGCTCCCTTGGAAAGAATTACGATACACACCGCTATGAAAAGCAACAAAGCTATGGTGGAAAATCCAGCCACAAGATTATTTAAAAGAGTTTCGTCCCATATCAAGCGTAAAATTTTCTGGAGCACAATCTCTCCCCTCTAAAGCAAAGTTTTATTAGGTTTTTTAATACCCCGTCCGCTTGTGGCGGGGTTGCCGATTAAAATAGGGTCCAGGGCTTGCCCTGGGGTTTAATACCTTTTATTCCGATCTCAAATCTCTTTGATTTTTCTAAGTTTGAACAAGGCTTTATGTCTTTAAATAAACAAAAACGGCAAAAAATTTCATATGAAAGTGTGTGATATTGAAAAAGGAGACCATATAACATCCTCATGGCTAAAGATTTCAGTCTCCTCTTTAGAATAGCATAATAAGTCTTGTAAAATCTCTTGGTGATGTTGATCCAGTAGCAGCGGCGGAAGACGAACGGATCCAGGTGTTTCTGAATATTTTACCGGGATCCCAACCAATTTTACCTTTTTTGCATTGGGATGTTTTACTTCTGCTACCATATTACGCGGTTTGATTTGGGGATGATTAAAGATCCTGTCCATGGTGTTTACCCTGCCACAAGAAAGACCGACATTTCTGAATTTTGAAATCCATTCGTTAGAACTCCTGGCAAGCATCTTTTCTAATAGCGTATTAATCAAATCCAGACTCGTGGCTTCGCAGCTAACAAAGGGGATCTCAACGGCCTGACGGATGGCATGCGCCGTACCGCCATGACTGATTATTACCCTAACACCCATTTTCTCAAATTTGAGAGCAATACTTACAGCCTCACCCTGAGAGGCTCAATAGAATACAATATCCGTCCCAAGTTCCTGTTCACACTCAAGTCTTAAATAGCCCGGGAAAATCATCACAATCTGTTTTATAGTGCACCAGACGATATGAAATTTTTTCTGAACCAATTACCAAATTTTAAAACACAAATAAGAAAAAAGTGCAAGCTATTTTCATTTCTAAAAGATATAATTAAAAGTTATAATTATCAACCGTCTTAAAAGCATATGGAAAGATGATTTGGAATAATGGCACAAACGCTATCTGTCTTATAAGCAATACGTTTATATTTGAAGGGGTTAAGTCTCCTCTTAGCTCTTGACAACTATTTACTCAAATGATAATGAAGAGATCATATCCAGACCATTAAGAATAGAATACCCGGATGCATGGTATCATATAATGAATAGAGGAAGGCGTCATGAGAAGATATTTAATAACAATAACGACTACATTCTATTTATTGACTTGCTAAAAGAAACCGTAGAGCTCTTTAATATTAAAATTGCAGCCTTTTCTTTGATGCAAAACCATTATCACCTATTAGCTTAAACACCCCGGGCCAACCTATCCAGATGTATGCGCCATATTAATGGGATATATACACAAAGATTCAATCGCCTGCATGGCTATGATGGTCATTTATTCCGTGGCAGATATAAATCAGTGCTCATTGATGAAGACAGTTATCTACTCCAGCTCGTTAGATATATCCACAGGAACCCTCTCAGGGCCGGACTGTCTAAAGATCTTAATTATCCCTGGAGCAGCCATAAGGCATATACATCAAAAAAATGGGAATGGATTGCCAAAGATATCATATTAGATCGCAAGAAATAGAATCAACAATATGGACAATACAAATAAAGACAATGATATAGAAAATCATCGCCCCTGGGGATATTATGTAATTCTTTCTGATGAGCCTGATCATAAAGTAAAGAGAATTACCGTATATCCAGACAAAAGGTTAAGCCTGCAGAGGCACAGACACAGGTCAGAGCATTGGGTTATTGTAAAAGGGAAGGCCCTTGTCACCCTGCAAAACAAAGAAATCCAGCTTAGAAAAGGAGAGTCAGTTGACATACCTATCGGCGCTACCCACAGGGTTAAGAACATAGGGGCAAATGACCTGGCCTTTATAGAAATACAACAGGGTGAATACTTTGGTGAGGATGACATTGAACGAATTGAGGATGATTTTGGTCGGATTCCCGTAAAAGATGATTAAAGGGAATACAAATCCATAAAGTCAAACTTCCTCCCATCAAACAATCCCCTGTCACTTAGTTTTATCTCTGGTATAACCAGCAATGCCATAAATGAAAGGGTCATAAATGGAGCCCTGAGAGACGATCCCAACTCCTTGGCAAATCCGTCAAGCTCTGTGTATTTCTGGGATACTTCTTTGCAGCTTAAATCACTGATAATTCCGGCTACAGGCAAAGGCAAGATTATTTCCCTATTCCCACAAGCTGCGCTTATTCCTCCCTTATTTTTGATGATAAGATTGACTGCCTTGCATATATCATTATCATCTACGCCTACCGCAATAATGTTGTGAGAGTCATGGGCAACGCTTGATCCTATCGCGCCCCTTTTCAGTCCAAAATTTTTTACAAAACCTATCGAAGGAGGCCTTTCTTGATATCGATTAATCACGGCTATCTTTAATATATCCCTCTCCGGGTCTGATATTAAGTAATCTTTAATCACCCTGGGCTCTTCTAATAATCGTTCGGTGACCAACTGGCCATCAATTGCCCCGATAATATTTATCTTGCCTCTTTTCCTTTTTAAGGCAAAATCATGAATGTTTTTTTCTTTAACATTGAAATTATTTACTATTTTTTTATCTTTCTCCTTTATCAATGTCTTTCCACCTTCAGCAACAAGTCTTCCGCTGATAAAGGTCTTAAGTATGTTAAAATTAGATAGATTATCAATCACCAAAAAATCCGCCGGATCACCAGGCTGCAATAAACCAACACTTAAATTGTAATGCCTTACGGGATTCAAGGTGGCTATTCTCAAAACATCCATCACATCAAGGCCGTAGTGGACCGCCCTTTTTACCAGCAGATTAATATGACCTGCTCTTAGGTCATCGGGGTGTTTATCATCACTGCAAAACATGCAGACATCAGAATGATCCCTTGCAACGGATATGAGATCATTAAAATTTTTCGCAGCAGAACCCTCCCTTATCTGTATCTTCATACCTGATTGAATTTTTTCAAGGGCCTCTGATTCAGAGAGGCATTCATGGTCTGTTGAAATTCCGCAACTAATGTATTTTTCTAATTCCTCCCCACCCAAATTAGGCGCATGACCGTCAATTACCTTATTGTAAGATTGTGCAAGATTAATCTTTGCCATGACCTCTGGGTCATTATTTAATACGCCAGGAACATTCATCACCTCACTGAGAAAATTTATATCTTCCATTCTTAGAAGGTCTTCAACCTGATCGACACCTATCACAGCGCCTGAGGTTTCATAGGCAGTAGCCGGTACACATGAAGGAGCGCCCCAGGAAAACTTAAACGGCACATGAGCGCCATCTTCTATCATATACCTAACACCGTCCATGCCTAACACATTCGCAATCTCATGGGGATCACAAACAGCGCTTACTGTCCCATGCGCAACAGCAGTCCGTGCAAATTCCGAAGGGGTAAGCATACTGCTTTCAATATGAATATGAGCATCAACGAACCCTGGAATAATACAGGTTGGGTAATTATTTTCCCCTGTTGCAACAATGCCTGATATTTTCCCGTCCTTTATTTTAACAGTTCCCGGGCCTACACTTCTATTTACTATATCTACAATATTGCCGGATATTTGATTTATATTTTTCTGCATTTTTTCATCCATACTCATTATTCATCCTTTCAAAGTCGGTAGCAATGAAGGCATTCCACTCAATAATATCCCTATTATCATGTTTTTTGTGCAATCTCAAAATATTTTCTGGATATTTAATGCGTTGTCTTGTAGGATTATTCTGTAATCGGCTACATTATTTTAATAGTTCATGCATTATAAAACAGGAGGTAATTATGAATGAAACTATAATAAATGAAAAACAGTCAGAAGGCAGTGAGGCAAAAATAACTAGTGCTGAATACAAAAAGGCAGATCCGGTTAAGCGTATAATCGCCTTTATAATTGATATTGTGGCATCCATGATTGTTGGGCTAATTCCACTTGTAGGCGGGATTATCGGGGCGCTATACATGCTTTTTCGGGATTCCCTGCCAATCGATATCCTTGACAGGAAAAGCATAGGAAATAAATTGCTAAAATTATCTGTAATAAAAGTTGATGGTCAAACAGCCAAAATCGATTACACTACATCTGCAAAAAGAAACTGGATGTTTGCCCTTGGGCCGATCATGCTTTTTTTTATATTTATACCAATCCTTGGCTGGATTATTGATATAATTTTAGGCATTGCAGTCTTTGTATTGATTATTATTGAGGTTATAAAGATATTCTCCGACGAAAAAGGAATAAGATTAGGCGATAAATGGGCAGGAACAATGGTTATTGAGGATTAACATGCTGTATTTAACAAATACCCCAAAGCCTAACCCGGATAAACCGGAAAAGTGCCTAAAGTGATCTAAAGTTTGAAGTGAGCTAAAGTTAATGAATCGCTACGCTTCATCTGTTTTATAAAATAGCTAAAATCCTTAACTTTAGGCACTTTAGTTCACTTTAGTCACTTCACACTTTTTTGAGTTCTGATTTTCGTTTTAAATTTTCTGCGCATTTTGAGCTCAAATTTATTTTTAAGGCACTAATAACCATGTGTAAAACAAATTCACGTATTAATGTCTTCAATTATATCAGAAATAAAGAAGTAGGCTTGGACAGGGTACATTGCCAATGAATTGCAAGAGCATGATATAAGCTCTTTGAGCCAACTATGGAAATCATCTCTCTGTCCAGGTCTGTCTCTGCCGTTCCTGATATCATCTAAAGTCTCTTATGTAACCCAAAGGTTTCTTTCATGTATAAGCCTGGAGCGAGCCTTCAAGGAATAGACAATGATAAAAAATAAAGAAATTTCAGATGCAATGAAAATTAAACTTGAGGATATATTAGACCAACTGCCTGAGATGCCTGAATTTGAAAAAGGCATTCGAAGGGCGTCTAAGAGAAGTTTTACACTCAACCGGAAAGAAACAGAACTTGCCCTGAAAAACGCCCTTCGTTATATACCTGAAAAATGGCATGAGCAATTAGCGCCGGAGTTCTTAAACGAACTTTTAACCACAGGAAGGATATACGGCTACCGATTCAGGCCGACTGGTAAGATAAAGGGACGGCCAATAGAAACTTACAAAGGGAAATGTATAGAGGGCAAGGCCTTTCAGGTTATGATAGATAACAATCTGGATTTTGAAATCGCCTTATATCCTTATGAGCTTGTTACTTATGGCGAAACCGGCCAGGTATGTCAAAATTGGATGCAGTACCTCCTCATAAAGACGTATCTTGAGGTCATGACCAGGGAGCAAACCCTTGTAGTTGAATCAGGACACCCTTTAGGGCTTTTCAGATCATCACCGGAGTCGCCACGTATCATCCTTACAAACGCCCTAATGGTAGGAATATTTGACGATCAGGAAAACTGGAACCGTGCCATATCCCTGGGCGTTGCAAACTACGGTCAAATGACTGCCGGTGGCTGGATGTATATTGGGCCTCAGGGCATTGTTCATGGAACCTACGGCACTATACTTAATGCAGGAAGACTGGAACTTGGCATACCGGAAAAAGGCGATATGAGTGGACATCTTTTTGTTTCTTCAGGTCTGGGGGGAATGAGCGGCGCCCAGGGCAAGGCCATTGAAATTGCAAAAGGGGTAGGGATTATTGCTGAAGTGGACTATTCAAGGATACAAACAAGATTTAATCAGGGATGGGTTAGGAAAATTATAGATAATCCGGCCGATGCATTCAGTCTATCAAGGGAGTTCCAGGACAGGAAAGAATCTATTGCCATAGCATTTTATGGAAATATAGTGGATTTACTGGAATATGCTGCAGCCAATAATATAAAAATAGACCTTCTATCTGATCAGACATCCTGTCATGATGCATATGGTGGAGGTTATTGCCCTCAGGGATTAACATTTGAAAAAAGAACTGAGATGTTGAAAAATGAACCTGATAAATTCAGGGTATACGTGGATAAATCGCTTCAGCATCATTTTGAATTGATTAAAACCCTTACTGAAAAAGGGGTGTATTTTTTTGATTATGGAAACTCCTTCCTGCAGGCAATATACGATGCCGGGGTTAAGGAAATTTGCAAAAACGGAAAAGATAACCTTGATGGATTTATATTCCCCTCTTATGTGGAGGATATTATGGGCCCACTGATGTTTGACTATGGGTATGGTCCGTTTAGGTGGGTATGCCTTTCCGGGAAACACGAGGATTTGTTAAAAACCGATCATGCGGCCATGGACTGTATTGACCCGGAGAGAAGATTTCAAGACAGGGATAATTACTCATGGATCAAAGATGCAGATAAAAACAAGCTCGTAGTGGGAACACAGGCCAGAATTCTCTACCAGGATGCTTCGGGAAGAATGAACATTGCGCTGAAGTTTAATGATATGGTCAGAAATAAGGAAACAGGGCCTATAATGCTGGGCCGGGATCACCATGATACCGGGGGAACGGACTCACCCTTTAGAGAAACAGCCAATATTAAGGATGGAAGCAATATAATGGCGGATATGGCCACCCAGTGTTTTGCAGGCAATGCGTCCAGGGGAATGAGCATGGTATCGTTACATAACGGCGGTGGCGTTGGAATCGGCAAGGCCATAAACGGGGGCTTTGGACTCGTGCTTGATGGCAGTGAGAGGGTAGGTAATATAATAAAGAGTGCAATTCCCTGGGATGTAATGGGTGGAGTTGCACGCCGGGCCTGGGCAAGAAATGAAAACTCTATCAAGACCGGCATGGAATACAATACAAAAGGTGCAGGCAGGGACCATATCACCCTTCCTTACATACCGGATGAAGACCTCGTAAGGAATCTTGTAGCTAAAAGTTATAAAAATACCAAGCAATAAGCGTTGGAGCGGTAGATACCTTTTTTCCTTAATTTTAGAAAGATTTTATTAACATCATGAAAAAAATCATTGAATGCGTGCCTAATTTTAGCGAGGGCCGAGACCCCGGCAGGATTGATAAAATTGTAGAGTCATTTCGCGGCAAAAAAGACATTAAATTACTGGATTACCAGCATGATGAAGACCATAACCGCATGGTTGTGACTGTTATAGGCGAGCCTGATGCTTTAAAAGATGCAATTATAAGCGCCGTAGGGGCGGCAATTGATGTCATTGATCTTAGGAAACATGAGGGGCAGCATCCTCGGATGGGGGCAGTTGATGTAGTGCCGTTTATTCCAATTAAAAATGTTACCATGGACGAGGCTATTGAGTTTTCCAGAGAGGTGGCGGAAAATGTTTCGAAAAAATATAACCTGCCTGTATTTCTTTTTGAGAAATCCGCCATTAGACCGGAAAGGCAAAATCTCGCAGATATTAGAAAGGGTCAGTTCGAGGGTATGGATGAAAAGCTGAGACTTCCTGAGTGGAGGCCTGACTTTGGCCCGTCCAAGGTTCACCCCACGGCCGGCGCTACCGCAATAGGGGCACGAATGCCCCTGATCGCCTTTAATGTTAATCTTGATACAAACAATCTTGAAATTGCCGATAGTATTGCTAAAAAAGTCCGACATATTGGAGGCGGACTTCGATACTGCAAGGCAATGGGTGTAAACCTCAAAGACCAGGGAATTGTGCAGGTCTCCATGAATATGACGGATTTTACAAAAACATCGCTGTACATGGCATTTGAACTTATCAGAATTGAGGCCCGACGGTTTGGGGCAAGTATTGTGGGTAGCGAGATCATTGGCATGGTTCCTTTGGAGGCCTTGGTTGACACGGCTGTTTACTATCTTGGCATGGAAAATTTTTCTATGAACCAGGTTTTGGAATACAGGATTATGGAGTAGCTTTCTTATTGATTTAGACAGTCCATGAAGGGAAATATTATCATAAAAAATGCCGCTCAGGTAGTTACCTGCAGCGGCTTTACGGCAAAATATGGCCGGGAGATGTCTGATTTAAATGTAATTGATCAGGGAACGGTTGTTATTGAAAACGGCATCATTAAGGCCGTGGGAAAAGACAATGAAATTCCTTCAAACAGCAGGTTAGATGAATTTCATGTAATCGATGCCTCGGGCAAGGCCGTGCTGCCGGGCTTTGTAGACTCACACACACATTTTATCTTTGGAGGTTACAGGGCGGAGGAATTCTCCTGGAGACTTCGCGGCGACAGCTATATGGAAATCATGAACCGTGGAGGCGGGATAGTCAGCACAGTTGAGGCTACAAGAAAGGCTTCAAAGGAGGAACTAATCAGCGCAGGGCTCAAGCGCCTTGATTCGATGCTCTCCTTCGGCGTGACTACTGTAGAAGGTAAAAGCGGGTATGGACTTGATCTCAATAATGAAATCAAGCAGCTTGAATCCATGATAGAGGTAGACAGGCTCCACCCTGTTGATGTAGTCCGTACATTTCTTGGGGCCCATGCAGTGCCTGAAAAATACAAGGGCAGACCGGATAATTTCATACAATATATTATTGAAAATGTGCTACCTGTTGTTGCCGATCGAGACCTTGCTGAATTCTGCGATGTTTTTTGCGAAAAAAATGTTTTTTCAGTGGGCCAGTCAAGGAATCTTTTAACCGAGGCAAAAAAACTGGGATTAAGGCCAAAGATCCATGCAGATGAGATTGTTCAGCTTGGGGGAACAGAGCTTGCTGCAGAGATGGAGGCTGTTTCGGCTGATCACCTTCTACAGGCCTCTGATAAGGGTATCCAGGCCCTGGCAAAATCCGGCACGGTTGCAACACTCCTACCTTTAACCGCCTTCAGCCTAAGGGAACCTTACGCAAGGGGAAGATATATGATTGACCATAATTGCGCTGTAGCGCTGGCAACGGATTTAAATCCAGGGAGCTGTTTTTCCGAGTCTATTCCTTTGATCTTTGCATTATCTACCCTTTATATGGGACTGACTGTTGAGGAAACTGTTACAGCCCTTACCATTAATGGGGCTGCAGCCATTGATAGGGCCAATAAAATCGGGAGCATAGACGTGGGTAAAAAAGGCGATTTGATCATACTTGAATACCCATCCTACAACTATATACCATATCATATTGGTGTCAGCACAGTTGAAAAGGTAATTAAAGATGGAAACCTCGTATTCGATAAAACGTAACCGTTAAAAGGTTCCCCGATAAAAATAATAAGGAGAAAATCATTGCTAACTGAATTAAAAATTACAGAATTTCTATCCAGGACGGCTTCCAGTGATCCGGTTCCTGGCGGTGGAAGCGTATCTGCCCTTGGAGCTGCCATTTCTGCAGCCTTGTCTGAAATGGTGGCCGGTATTACCATTGGGAAAAAGGGATTTGAATCCTATGAAAAAAAAATGATGGAGATTGTTCAAAAGGCCCGAGGTTTAAGAGAGAAATTGACTAAGGACATAGATCGGGACTCTGATGCCTATAGTCAGGTTATTGAAGCATTCAGGCTTCCGAATGACACGGAAAAAAATAAAAATAGGCGCAGACAAGCGGTGCAGGATGGATTTAAACAGGCTGCGCTGATCCCTCTGGGTGTTGCAAAAGATGCATCCGAGCTTTTGGATTTGGCGGAAAAGGCTGTAGACAGGGGAAATAAAAATGCCGTTACAGACGCTGCTGTGGCTGCTATGATGGCCAGGACAGCCATTCTTGGCGCCCTCTTCAACGTAAAAATCAATCTGACTTCCATAAAAGACAAAAACTTTGTAGAAGACGTTAAAAGTCAAGTACAGAAAATTCAATCCACGGTCGAACAGAAAGAAAAAGACATTCTTGCTAAAATTGATTTATAGGCATGTTTGTGATTGCCAATAGATTTTGCCTCCCTGTACCTGTTATCAAGGCAAGAGATGGTTACTGCTATCTAATAAAGCTCCCCGCTGCAAGCAACGGGGTATCAATATTTAGTTTTTTTATTCTCGCTACAAGTAGTGGAGTATTAAACTCATTTATCCAGATACGCTTCGCCATGCCTCCGGCAGACAAGCTATCGGGATTCGCTTTTGAAATTTGGGTTTCACGAATAAATAACCAGAAAACCCCTTCCCTTATAAGGGGGGGCATGGGCCTACACAGTTGACAGATATGTTTCTATAAAAGAAAATAATTAAACAGGCCGCCAAACTATTGGATGAAGATGTAGCAATATTAAAAAGAGTGCAGATCTATTTATGCCATAAGTTTAGTGGTCAAAAACTAAAAGACATCGGATTTCACTTTGGAATTGGCGTATCTGGGTTTTCTCAGGCAAGTCGCCGAGTTGCACTGTAAATCAAAGACGATAAAAAACTGAAAAAAAAATTGATAAAATTATTTCAGATTTCAGATCTCAATTTGTCAACTGTGTAGGCTTGACACCCATGTTTTTCTCAGAGGGTTTTGTGATTGTAACTAACCTTAACAGGGATGATCCCAGACCAGAGGTTCAGGCCTTTTTGAAGGAATTTGAAAAAAGATACGGTATTCAACCGGACATGGTTGGCGCATCAGCCTATGATGCCTTCATGATAATTGTTGACGGAATCAAACGTTCAGGCTCCCTGAAGGGTCCTGCCATACGCAAGGCAATTGCCGGCACTAAGGATTTTAACGGTCTGACCGGCGTTCTTAAGGGATTCACGGATATTGGTGAGGTAGTCAAGGAAGTCCAGGTTCAAATTGTACGAAACGGCAAATTTCGCAATTTTGGTGTAGTGTCGGATATAAAGCTCATAACACCATAACAATAAACATATAAATGGACAGAAAATATTGTATTATTAATTGGCCTTGAGCATAGGAGCCTATCCGAGAACTCAGCAAAGCTGTCATTTCGAGCGTAGCGAGCAATCTTATTGTATTGAAAATACGCCATTTTAAGATTTCTCCTGACGTCGAAACAAGGATTTCTGTCGGAGCCTGCCCGGGCGTAAATACTAAAATTCCTTGCTTTGCTCGGAATGACAAAAGTGAAGGCGTCGAAATGACATAAAAACTTATTCTCGGACAGGCTCATAGTAGGCTGTTATGCCTGCCCCGTGGAATGAAATTCGTCCGTAAAGAACATCCTGTTAAAACCTGAAGTCTGCAATATTTTTTTCTAACACAATGGCTGGGGTCCTTGATGGATGCCTGATGGAAAATAAGAAAAAATGACAGTAAGGGTTCACGAAAAAATAAGTTCACAATTTCAGGTGTTGAGGCGCCCGCCTGACAAGACGTGGAAACGCAGGAATATCAGGAATATTCCGAGTTTTCACAACGCAGTCAGGCGGAATGTATCGGCGGCTGAAATGTGAAGTTATTTTTGAGTGAGCCCTAAGAGCCAAAGGCAGACAGATGGCCACCTGCATAGGTACTGCGACCGCATGAGTTCAACGAACAGGTTATTTCACCTGTTACTTCCGGCTCTAAAAATGATAACTTCTTATATTGAAAGTGACGAGAGTATCGGATATAATTAAAATATGAGTAGCGAGCAACGCAAATTTTCTCTACTAATGGTAGACGATGAACCGGATATCCTCACTTCCCTGAAGAGGGTCTTTTTTGATGAGGATTATCATTTGCATACAGCCCTGAGTGGGGCAGATGCGCTTTCATTAATTGCTGAAACCAGAATCGACGCTGCCATTATTGACCTGAAAATGCCTGGGATGGATGGTTTAGCGCTTTTAAAAGAGATAAAGAAGGATTACCCGCAGATCATGGCTATCATGCTCACCGGGCACGGAGGTGTCAAGGAGGCTGTGGAGGCCATTAAGCTGGGGGCCGTTGATTTCCTGGAAAAACCCTTTGAGCCGGAAAGGTTGCTTGCACATGTAGCACAACTTCACCAGATATGGGAACTGAGGGAAGAGAACCGGAAGCTCAAAGATGAGGTGGAATTTCAGTTCGGGTTTGACCGTTTAATTGGTAATTCTACGGCCATCCTAAGACTTAAACAGATGATAGTCCAACTGGGACCATCAAACGTCTCCATTCTAATCCAGGGGGAAACAGGAACAGGTAAGGAATTGGTGGCACGGGCCATTCACCAACACAGCAACCGCTCCAACAATAATTTTGTGCCGGTGGACTGCTCCGCCATCAGTGAGACGGTCATTGAAAGCGAGCTTTTTGGGCATGTCAGGGGCGCCTTTACGGGCGCTCATATGTCCACGATAGGATTGATACGTTCAGCCGATAAGGGTACCCTGTTTTTAGATGAGGTAGGGGAGCTTTCTCCTGTCATTCAGGTGAAGTTGCTCAGGACCATTCAGGAGAGGGAGGTTCGTCCTGTGGGCAGCACCAATACTCACCAGGTGGATGTGAGAATTTTAGCAGCAACAAATCGTAACCTGGAAGAAGAAGTGAAACGGGGCAGTTTTCGTGAAGATCTTTATTACAGGCTGAATGTAGTCAACCTTGATGTGCCTCCCCTGGTGAAACAGCGGGAGGATATTCCTTTGCTTGCGAGGTATTTTGTGAAACGTTTTCGCAACGATTTTTCACCTGTGAAAGATATCTCTCAGGGGGCGCTTATCTGTCTGGAAAGCTACCACTGGCCGGGAAATATCCGCGAACTGGAGAACGTTATCCGCCGGACCCTGGCGCTTGGCAAGAGTGATATGATCATGCCTGAGGATCTTCCTCCACACATCTATGGTCCTGCTTTTGAACCTTCCAAAGGAACTGCATTTATAAAAAGTGACAGCTTGGCCGCCTATGAAAAGGAGGCTATCAACAATGCCCTGCACAAAAGCGGAGGCAACCGCAAGAAAGCCTCAGAAATCCTGGGAATCGGTGAGGCTACTCTTTACCGAAAGATAAAAAAATACTCTTTAGAGGAACATAACCATTAACCCACTTATCTATTTTCTTCCCAAAACCTGCTCTTCATTTGCACGCAAACATAATTTCCTATACTTTTTCCTAAAAAAAGAGAGTTTTTGCCATTATCTTATTTCCTCTCCCTTAATATCCTTTCAAGGTCATGCTTTTCAAGATCTACAGGGTTGTTTTTTAAATCTACCACCCCCCGAATATGGTATGCGGTGTCTTTGCAAAGTAAAATGGTTTTATCATTTTTTTACGCTTCTGGATAAATAATATTATACTTTATGCCCTTTCTTGGCTCTTCCATCATATCTGCAACCCTTTCACGCCACCTCTTATAGTGTGCTGTTTCTTTGTGATCTGCCGCATCTTCTTCTGACCTGTATGCCTCATAGAGAACAAATCTTTGTAGATCATCAGAGGCTTGCAGAACATCAAACCTCAGATTTCCTGTTTCCCTTACAGAATTAATATGGTTATTCTCTGATAGCTTTTTGAATTCTTCTATTCTTTCTTCCTTTACATGTACATAAACGATGGTTACTATCATTTTTCCCTCCTGAAAATGGTTGTATTAGCCTGGTTTAAATAATAGATAATCTTTTATCCACCCAGTTCTATATTTACCCTTAAATCAAACTCTACCCTGACCGTAGCTCCTTTCCCCTTTCCAGGGCTGCTAATCTCCATGGCCCCTTTATTGGCCTCCACAAACATCCTGCAGTATGTAAGCCCAAACCCTGACGAGCCTTTGCTCGATTTTCCAAACTCAAAAATGTTACTAATTTCTTCTTGCTCAATACCGATCCCGCTGTCCGTGATTTCAAAGCCAATCTGACCATCGTTTGCAAAGGACCTGAAGGAGATTACCTTGTCTTTGTTGTCATCATTCAATTCGTCAATAGCCTCATAGCTGTTCTTGATAAAATTTACAATCACCTGCAGTAACCTGTTTTTTTCTATCAGAAGCTTTGGAAGATCTGGCGCAAGGTCCTTTTTGATCAGGATGCCTCTCTTTTCCAGTGTGCCAGCCTGCATACGTATGGCGTCTTCCATAAGGGCATTCAGGGTAGTCCGCTCCTTTCTCCTGCTCATTTGCAGCATATGCCTGCTGGAGTGTGAGGATCTCGGATATATATGAGAGAGCCCCGTCCATCTTCACAACGACGTCCTGCTCATGGTTTCTCTGCTCATCAAGGGCCTCAATCAGTTTCCCCATATAGCTGAAGATCTCTTTGCCCCTGGGATCTTCGTTCACATATTGGAGTTCTCCGACATGTTCCAATAAATCCTGGTAACACTTTGCCAGGTATTGAGACCCCTCTTTCAGATCGTCCGATTTCATCGCCTCTATCTGGACCTTCATGGGAGTGACGGCATTTCCGATATTGTGAAGGACCATGGCCGACATCTGGGCCCGGCCGGATTCCATTGCCTTGTTGAGCAGCTCTTTTTGGGCTTCCTCGAGTTCACGTGTCCTTTCGTCGACCATCTTTTCAAGCCTTTCACGATATTCCTCCAACTCCAGTTCCGCCTGCTTCCGCTTGTCAATGTCGATATGGGTGCCTATGACCCGAACAGGATTACCCTCATCATCACGTTCAACGACTTTCCCGTTATCGAGCACCCATTTCCAGTTGCCCGATTTGGTGAGAAGACGGTGTTCGGTCTGGAAGATAGGCGTCTTTCCCTCCATGTGAGAATTGAGAGCTGCCATGACTTCGGCCGAATCGTCGGGATGCATCAGTTTTTTCCATATGGAAGCATCCCCCTCAATCTCCTGCAAGGTATATCCCAGCATCGTGGCCCAACGTTCGTTAAATATCACTTCTCCGATCGCTATATTCCAGTCCCACAGCCCGGCGTCAATGGCTCGGATAGCGAGCTCCAGTCTCTGACGACTGTCTATAAGATCTTCCTCTGCTTTCTTTCTGCTGGTGTTATCCCGCAATATTCCAATGGCGTTCCATTTGTTTTTCAAATTCATAGATGAAAAAGACATCTCTATAGGAAATTCTGTTCCGTCTTTTCTTCTGGCCGTAAGTTCAGTCCTATTACCGATATCCTTCTCTTTTCCGCTATAAATAAATTCATTAAAGGCATTTTTATAAGATTCATAGTAGCGTCCAGGAGCAAGCACTTTATATCCGTCTCTACCAAAAACATCCTCAGCCGCATAGCCGAAGATATTTTCCGCAGCCTTATTCCAATAAGATATATTCCCCTCTTTATCCAACATGATAATCGCATCTTGTGCCGAATTGCTAATACTACGGAATTTTTCCTCGCTTTCTTGCAGGGATTCCTGTGAACTCCTCAACTCCTCAGTCATCTTGTTAAAATAGAATTGAATATTATCAGTTTCGGCTATCTTGCTCCTTTGTTCTATTTGTTCTGAGAGGTCGTGATGCAGGATGATATTTCGCATAGCCTCTATGAGCTGGTACAGCGAACGGCTGAGTCTGTTGGCAAAAAGAAAAGAAGCCCCCAGGCCTACAGACAGAATGATCAGGAATGTTATAACCGAATTTAGGATTAATTTCTTTTTCAGGGCTATGATGTCGCTCAGGGAAATGCCTATCCTGGCATGACCTATATCTATAGCTTCTCCGGACTTGGTTCTATCTTTAATAGGCTGCCAGACATCCAGGAGTTTGTCTGCCTGTGCCCCATGCTGGACCGACAAAATGCGTTTTCTCATCAGCTTGGAAGGGGCATTTAGCTTCTTATTGCTTTCAAGGTCAGCGGACGATGCATGCAGTTTGTATAACAGCCTCATCTTCTGGTCATAGATCATTGCATAGTGCATGTTCTTTTCATTCATGACCCCCTCGCAGACGTTATTAAGCATATAGGAGTCCTGCACGATTACGCCTTCATAAGCTTGATAGGCAAAGCTCTTAGCAATGATATCAGCCCGGATTTCAAATTCTTTCATGAGCATATCGGAAGACTGCTTATACGAAAACCAACTGATGATTGCGGTTGTCACCGTAATCAACAGCCCGGTCAAGACAAAGAAAACGATCCTAAGGCTGTATTTTCTTTTCGTTTTCATTTCTACGCCATTTTGATGTGGCCTTTTCGATTAATTCACCTCGCTTTTATTTCTCTGAGCCCATTATCACCATGGAACTCATCAAATTCCCGTGAAAGTTCCCGTAGCCCTTGATGTTCCCCTGCTCCCCGAACGTAAAGGCTCCGATATAGGGCGTCTTGCCCAATGTCTGATTAATAATTGGAACAATCTCGGCAATTCTGTCTTTCACGGCCAGCATGGTGCCGGCGCAGTAGATATTGAGACCAAGCGCAGCGTCTTTCTTTTTGATGCGCCCGTTCACCAGCGCTCTTCGGATTATGGTCCTGGGCCTGTATATTAGGGCGTTGGGCGTGCCCTCCGTAAAATACAACCTTTCTCCTTGCTTTACGTTGGCAAACAACTGCAGGGATCTATCTTCAGGGTATATCTCGGAGGGGTGTATGCCGATGAAATGTGTCATCCCTTCCGCGTATACCTTTCTGGCAAGGGGGTAGAAGGAAGCAGGCCCCAGGATGGTTCCGCCCTCTTTAAGCTGTTTATCATATTTATTGTACGCCCATTCATTGTATACATCGGCTGCGGGTTTCCCGTCGATTTCCTGCAATACCCTGCCTTCTCCATTCTTTACTTTGGTAGCCAGTCCATTCATATCACTTCCAAGATATCCGCTGTGATACGCATGCCCGGTCTTCAGCTCGGTAAAAATTGCTGCCACGGAAAAGCCGGAAGAGTATATCTGATTATTGTGAAAGACCTTCCAATTCCCGCTGATCGTGTTATCCGCGGCAGAGCCGCCATATACAGGGATATCCTTGCCCACGGCCTCTGCAATCCCCTTCAGCACTTCTTCTTCAATGCCGGGCGACGCCGCTATAAGCACTAAATTGGGCTTAGAGCCTTCACTTTTACCTGCATTTAATATTGCCTTTCTAATGCCCTCCGCTGCCTTACTCCTGATATCGTCTCCTGAATTGACCTGTGCGCCGCCAACCCCAAATTCCGAAACCGGGGAAGTCATGCCGAGAACAGCCAAAGAGCCTTTTTCACCTACTTTTATACCATCCCTGGTCACTACCCCCCAGCACGATGTCATACCGAAGACCTGTGTAGATTTACCCAGTTTCTTCCTCAGAATCTCATGTATACGTTCTACATCATAACCCACGGTTGTATACAGGATAACCAGTTCGGGGGTTTCAACCCCCTCCGTCATCATATTGACGGCCTGCTCCACGGCCTTTGTTTCATTGTTGTCCGTACTCCAGCCATATCCCACCTGGATATTCTGAGCCCTAACGACACCATGTAAGTTAAAACAAATAACAATAGCAATACTTAATGAAAAAATCAGTCTTTTCATTTTATTCTCCTTTCTATTTGGTTTTATACAAAAACACAGCAATCATCATGCCATCAAAAAAAATGTGAATAATTATAACAATCATTTTGGATTGTCTGTAGATTTAGACATAGATTATGCAGGCCGCAACATATTGAAAATATACGATTATTATCAAAAAAACCCTAAATTTACCATTGCTGTATAAGGAATATGCCATCCTTTCCTACGGCGTTAAGGTCACTTTTTCCTGAAGCCCCAAGTTCATCAAAACAATACAGGCTGAAGCAATCCCATCAAAATGATAGATTCAGCCCTATTTGTCTATCATTCTAAGAGAACCCCTCCTGTTGCCCTTATTTGTTCCAACAGCTTATCTTGATAAAATTCAATCAGATACATCAAGACCACGCCTCTGGCATATTTTTGGCACAAGGATATTGTCAGCAGAAAAATGGGAGAGGTTTTGGAAAGAAAATGCGAAGGAGAGTCGATAACTTGAGATCAAAAACCGGAAATCTTCTGCAGTGTCACGGGAAATGGAGGTTAGCATTAGGAGTGCCGGCATAATTTACCTGGGTTCGTATGAACATTTTGTTCACAATTACCAGGATATTCTTAAATCGGCCTTAAAATATAAAGGCGGTAAGAGCAAAACCGTCGACAGGGGGAAAATGTAGTGGGCAAAACTCTGGTTGGCACAATTCTTGCTTTTAAATCACAAATAATGCAGCAAGAAAGGAATAAACAATGTCTGAAAAAGTCATTTTTGTAGATGACGAAAAACATATTCTAAAGTCTTTGGAAAGGCTTTTCATGGATGAACCCTATGAAATATCTACCATGAATAGCCCCTTTGAAGCCCTGGAAATGATGGAAAAAAATGAAGTGGCGGTTGTTGTATCCGATCAGCGCATGCCGGAAATGGAGGGGACGGCATTCCTTGGAAAGGTCAGGAAAAAATGGCCGAACACGGTTCGAATGATGCTCACCGGTTATGCCGATTTAGAGGCGGCCATGGCCGCTATCAACCAAGGGAATGTCTATCGCTTCATTAGCAAGCCCTGGGATGAGACTGAACTGAAACTGGCAGTAAAAAATGCCTTTGTCCACTATAATTTGCTATCTGAAAACAAAAGACTCTTTAAGCTGACAAAAAGCCAAAATGAAGAATTACAGAAATTAAACAAGGGTTTAGAAATAAAGGTCGAGGAACGAACCAGAGAGATCAAAGGCCTGCTGGAGGAGCTTGAAAAAAGTTTTTACAAGTCAATCCGGGTGTTTATGAGCTTGATGGAGCTATTTAATCCATCTCTCGGCAGCCATGCAAAGAGGGTGTCAGTTGTCTCAATGGAAATCGCCAAACAATTTGGGATGGATAAAAAATATATTGAGTTGATTGAAATCTCTGCCCTTCTACATGACATCGGTTTAATAGGCCTCCCCAGAACGATTTTTGAGAAAAGCGAAAAAGAACTTACCAAGCATGAAATTGCCTTGATTAAACAACATCCCGAGTTAGGTCACGCCACTCTTATAGCCATTGACAGATTAAAAGATGCAAGCGTGCTTGTCCTGTCCCATCATGAAAATTTTGATGGAAAGGGATACCCCAAAGGCCTGAAAAATGAGGAGATTCATTTAGGCGCCCGCATTATCCGAGCTGCCGACGACTTCGACAACCTCATTAACAAAAATGGAATGACTCGAAACAGTGCTCTGGACCGTCTTAAGGCAAGAAGTGGATATGAATATGACCCCCAGGTTGTTTTTAAACTAATTGATTCCCTTGACAGCTTTAAGCAAGAAACAGAAAAAGAAAGGGTAATTCAACTCAGTGATCTTCAACCTGGAATGATTATAGCCAGACCAATCAAGACAAACAGTGGCCGTCTTTTACTCGCGCAGGACGCGGAAATACAAAATATCCACATTGAAAAGCTTGCAAAATTCCATCAGGTAGACCCCATAGTTGATCGGATATATGTTTATAAGCAGGGGTGAAATTTGAAATGGGACGTAGATAAACATAGATGACGCTGATTGTTAAAGCCTGGGTTGAGCGGTTCAGCGTTCAGGGTTTCGGGTTGAAACGCCTGAGCCTATGAGGCTGTCCGAGAACTGGTTTTCATCAAGTATTTGTTTGCCTCCAAACAAGGTCAACGAAAGAAGCACAACCGTGAACCGTGAACCTATGAACGCTTACTATTTCTTTACACATATTAATAAAGGAGAAATAATATGAGATTTTTAAAAAACAACTGCTTATCTGCCAGGACAGTTATCAGCAGCATGATGATCCTGATACTCATCTTTTTTATTTCATCGTGCAGCCAAAATTCTGATCAGGAGAAAAAAGATTCAGCACCTGTTCAAAATAAAAAAGAACTGCTTATCTATTGCGGGATTACAATGATCCGTCCCATGAGTGAGATAGCAGCAATGATTGAGAATCAGGAAAATTGTAAAATCACTATAACAAAGGGAGGTTCCGGCAATCTCTTAAAATCCATTGCTCATAATAAAACAGGAGATCTTTATCTTCCGGGTTCGGACAGGTATTATAAAATTATTGACGAAAAATATCCCGATCTTGTGACCGCAACAGAATTTGTCGGGCACAACAAGGCTGCTATCATGGTTCAAAAAGGCAATCCAAAAAAGATCACGAAGGACCTGGCAGATCTTGCCGACAAACATTATGGTGTGGTGATTGGAAACTCAGACAGCGGAAGCATTGGCAAGGAAGCAAAAAAAATACTCGAAAAAAAAGGTGTGTATAAAGATGTTATTAAAAATGTAATGAGTTTAACAACTGATTCAAAAGACCTTGTAAAAGCAATAAAAAATAAGGAAGCTGATATTGTCATTAACTGGTTTGCAGTTTCCACATGGGACGACAATCCGCAATTTATGGATGTAATTGAGATTGATCCGAAATATGCAAAAAAGAAAAAACTGATCCTGGGACTTTTAAAATATTCCAGATATCCGGACATTGCAAAAAAATTTATGGACCTTGCAGGTTCTGAAAAAGGGAAGGAACTGTTTAAAAAACATGGGTTGTACTTTGATTAAAAGGTTAAAATTATGATGTTGCCCGGAAAAATAAAAACATATATGGCTGAACCCATAATAAGGCTGATTATATATCATGTTTTATTTATTTTATTGGTCGTCGGAGTTGTCTTCTATACTAAATACCATGCTGACCATTATTATGAAAAGCCTGCCAGGGAAAATATTGCCAACCAGAACAACAAGGAAAAACTTGCACATATCATTAAAAGGGAACTGCTCCAGATTGATGCACAATACCGGGCAATGCTGCTCTCCAGAAATACAAAACAGATCAGAAATCTGTCCAAAAAAAGTGTAAAATCCATTAATCATGTCCAGAAGGTTCTTCCAGTATTGCAAAATGGTGGAACTGTCACAGATGTTGTTCTGGTTAATTTTTATGATAAAGATGAAATAAAAGAAGAGATAGCCTATTTTAAACACAGCAAAGAAGAGATATCTGTAGATGTGATAAATCTCTCCCCAAAACTTGCTGAACTTAACGAGTTTTTAAATAAATCCTCCCGGCTTTTGATTGAAGAGATATCAAAGGAAAATGCAGGATTTATATCAGGTAATTTTGAGTTGGCAATGCTCATAAAACAGACAGAAGCTCTTTTGTTAAGATTATGGGAAAGTGCAAACAAAATTTCTTATGATATCAAACAGGCAAACCTAGCATCTGAAAAAAGAATAATTAAAACCCGGGATGCTGTTAAAAAAATTGTACTTATTGTTAATATTGCTGGAATTTCCCTGGTGATATTGTTCGCAATCCTGATCGCCTTAAGAATACTTAAAATTCTTATAACCAAAAAAGAAGCAGATGCAAAGATCAAACAGGCAAATCTGGCAATGAACATAATTATTGATAATATTCCTGTGGGTGTTGTGCTGGTAAATTCAAAAAAGAAAATCATTCAGGTCAATGAATCAGCATCTAAAACCCTGAAATATGAGAGCCACAACCATGCAAACCAGAAACTAGTGGGATACCGATGTGATCAGGGCTTTTGCATTACAGATGGCGACCAGTGCCCAATCCTGGATTCAGGTGAATCCAAAATACTCTTTACTGAAAAAAAAGTGATACCAGGAGATGGAAGCAATAAAGAAATCACAATATTAAAAAGTGTTATCCCTATTACCTTGGATGATCAGTATGTATTAATGGAAGTGTTTGTGGATATCTCTGAAAGAAAAAAGCACGAACAGGAACTTGATAAATACAGGCAACACCTTGAAATCCTTGTAAAAAAGCGGACAAAAGAACTTGAACAGGCACAAAAAGAACTTATATCCAAGGCGGTTGAGGCAGGAAGGGTACAGCTTTCAGCCATGGTTCTTCATAATATCGGCAATGCAATAACCCCTGTTGTCATAAACCTGGATACACTGAAAAGAGTGAATTAAAAGTGATAAACCAATATCTCGCCCAGTGCTATAATGATCTTAAAGACCATAAACGCGACCTTGGCAACTATGTAACAAAAGATGGCGGAGGCAAAAAAGTTGCATCTTATATGGGAGAATTGATTGAGTCTTTTAAAACGGTCAGGCAAAAACAGGATGGAAATCTTCAAAAGATAGGAACAGGCCTTGACTATATTTCTGAAATCCTGACTTTACAGCAATCTTATGCAGCAGAAGAACAGGAAACAAAGCAGAAGACCAATTTTAATTTACTTGTAAAAGATGCTGTAAAAATGCAGTACAGTTCTATTGACAAGCGCAAAATTATTCTAACCCTGGATTTGGAAAATAACGTTCCAGGTCTTGTAATTGAAAAAAATAAACTAATGCAGGTAATGGTTAATCTGATCAAGAACTCCAGCGATGCCATAACACAGCTTGATGAAATTGAAGAGTCTGGCACCGGACCTGAAGAAAACTGGATAAAAATCAATACCTCTTTTTCTGACAGCAAGATAAAATTTCTAATATCAGACTCAGGTATTGGTATAGAACAAGACAAATTAGATAAAATCTTTGAATTTGGTGTTTCAACAAAAGGTTCATCAGGGTTTGGCCTTTCCTACTGCAAAATGTTCGTGGAAGCCAATAAAGGGACCATTGAAATCGAAAGTCCCGGGAAGGGAAAAGGGGCCACGGTGAGGGCGATGTTTGAAATTTGAAACTGGAAACTCGAAATTTTGAGAAAGAAGCTTTACTTCTCAATTTTCTTTAATTAGAGGTTTAGCAATGACGAAAAATAACAGAATATTGATAGTAGATGACGATCCCGGGGTTAGAGAATCCTATTGCGAGATCCTCTCTCCGGGAATTCAGGAAGATGTGCTGGCCGCAGGCGCAGCCCTCTTTGAAGACGTGGCAAGTCGAACTCTTACTCCTGATCGGAAAAAGTATGACCTGTCCCTGACTGAAAAAGGGGAGCTGGGGGTGGAGGCCGTTGAAAGGGCCGTAAATGGCAGGAAACCCTTTGCCGTTGCTTTTGTGGATATGAAAATGCCGGGCATCAACGGGGCAGAGACGTCAAAACGTATCTGGGCAATCGATCCGAGGGTGAAGATCATCATTGTCACTGCCTTTAGCGAATATTCACCTGATGATATTATTGACATTACCGGCAGGGAGGACATCTTTTACCTGCGCAAGCCGTTCAACCCTGAAGAGATAAGGCAATTCGCCCGGGCCCTGACAAATGAATGGGACCTTGAGCGGGAAAAGGAACATCTTCAGGGAGAATTGGAGGACATGAACAAGAACCTGCAAAAGAAGGTGGAGGAACAAACTGCTCTCTTGATCCAATCGGAAAAAATGGCTTCCATAGGAATTCTCGCCGCCGGTGTTGCCCATGAAATCAATAATCCCATCTCTTTTGTAAACGGCAACCTGAATGCCCTCAAGAAATATAGTGTGAGGATTAGCGACATCCTTCGCATGTATGTGAAGATGGAGATCTCCATGGAACAGGGCATGACAGACGAAATGCCATCATTCCTTAGAGAAATCAAAGCATTAAAGGAGAAGTACAAGCTTGATTTTATTATGGAAGATATGGTGAATCTCGTGGAAGAATCAATGGAAGGGACCGGCAGGGTGAGAGATATCGTTCAAGACCTGAAGACATTCTCAAGGATAGACCAGGCTGAACTAAAATATATAAACCTTAATGAAGCCATAGATTCAACAATCAACATCATCAGGAATGAAATAAAATACAATGCTGAAATAATAAAGCATTACGGCATCCTGCCTGAAGTAAAATGTTTTCCCCAAAAAACAAGCCAGGTATTCATGAATATACTTATGAATGCGGCCCAGGCCATTGAGGATAAGGGAACTATCAAAATAGAGACCATACATATTCAAGATGGCAGAAGGGAAACCGACAGGCGAGTGCAAATAAGGATCTCCGATACAGGGAAAGGGATACCTGAAAAGGAGCTCTCAAAGATATTTGATCCTTTCTTCACCACCAAGCCGGTAGGACAAGGGACAGGGCTCGGTCTGAGCATAACATACGACATTATAACGGCTCATAACTGGAAAATTACAGTTGACAGTGAAGAGGGTTCAGGAACGACCTTTACAATAGATATTCCATTGGAGGTAAATACATAAGTGGTCCTTAAAAATATGAATAATAATGTAATACTATTAGTGGACGATGAGAAGAATATTATAAATTCTATCTCACGACTCTTGATTGAAAAGAATTTTTATATGCTTACGGCGCAAAACGGGATGGAGGCCCTCGAACTCATAAAGCATAATAATGTGGACATAGTGATCAGCGACCAGAGGATGCCGGGAATGACGGGCCTTGAACTCATGGGTAGAATAAAGAAAAAAAATCCTTCAATTATTCGTGTCCTGTTAACCGCTTATTCAGATAAAGACGTCATGCTAAAGGCCATAAATCAGGGGGAGGTATATCGGTTTCTGATCAAACCATGGGATGAAAACGAACTTCTTGAGACCATAAAGCAAGGTTTAAAAAAGAGGAACGACAGATTTCAGGAAATAAATAGCGTGCAATATCAATTGAGCAGATCAAATATTGACACAGTAATGGCCTTAGCCGAGGCTATTGAGCTAAAGGACCCGTATACCAAAGGGCATTGCAGCCGTGTTAAAGGCTATTCTTTAGCAATGGCACGGCTCATCAATTTGCCGAAAGATTTATTCCGTGACCTCATGTATGGGAGTCTCCTTCATGATTGCGGAAAGATAGGCATTAAAGAAGAAATTCTTTTATCTAATGGTTCGTTGAGCGAAAAGGACAAAGCGATAATGCAACAGCACTCAGTCTTGGGATTTAAAATAACCAACAAGATTGAGAATCTCAAAAAGGCCAGTCTGTTCATCAGACAACACCATGAGCGCTGGGACGGCAAGGGGTACCCCGATAGTCTGGCTGGTGAGAAAACGCATATATGCTCTCGCATCCTATCAATAGCCGACAGCTTTGATGCCATGACATCAGACCGACCCTATCGTAAGGGCATGGGAACTGAGAAAGCCAAACAAATACTCGTAAAAGAAAAGGGGGGACAATTTGATCCCTATCTTGTAGATATTTTTATAAAGTATTTAGAGGAAAAGGCATCAGGGGCGGCCACATCAATGCCTGACAGTGATTTTAAATATCACCAGTCAAATATACTTATCGTTGATGATGAAAGGCTTGTAATCCAGGCTTTATCCCGTATGTTATTTGGAGAGAACTACTATATATTAAGTGCCGCTAATGGACATGATGCCCTTGAAGTGATAAAAAATAACAATGTGGATCTTGTGATAAGCGACCAGAAGATGCCAGGGATGAGCGGGCTCGAATTCCTGAAAAAGGCCAGAGAAATCAGTCCAAAAACTATTAGGATTATGCTGACAGCCCATTTGGACATAAATGAAGCTATGGATCTAATCAATGAGGCAGGGATATACAAATTTATCCAGAAACCTTGGGATGAAGAGGAGATCAAGTCAACTATCGAGAATGGTCTCGAGTGGCAACAGATGTACAGTTATGTCAACTTCTCACATGAGGGTTGAAAAGTGTCTATTCACAGGTTTTTGGAAAATAGTGAATACATGAATCCGTTATTCTGCATTAATCTTTAATTCAAGACAAATAACAATATTCAATTTTGAGGTAGGATGCAATGACAAAAGGAACCATATTGATCGTTGATGATGAAGAAAATATAATAAAATCCATAACCCGCACATTAATGGAAGATGGGTACGCTATTTTTAACGCAAAGAGCGGAGAAGAGGGACTTCAAAAACTCCATATTCGGGAAGTTGACCTGGTAATATCCGACCAGAAGATGCCCGGGATGAGCGGGATAAATTTCTTAAAGAAGGTCCAGATTGATTACCCTGACATACTAACCATCATGCTAACTGCCTATGGTGATATTGAAACGGCCATAGATGCCATTAATGAAGCAGGGATTTATAAATTCATTCTGAAACCGTGGAATGAGACTGACCTGAGATTGACGGTAAAGAGGGCCCTGGAATTGCGTCAGTTGGTCATGGAGAAATATTCATTACTCTACCAGGTAAAAAAACGGGATGCAATTTTAAGGGATCTTGAAAAGAAATACCCCGGAATAACTAAGGTGGAAAGAGATGAAGATGCTTAGGGTTCACGAAAAAATAAGTTCACAATTTCAGGTGTTGAGACGCCCGCCTGACAAGGCGTGGAAAGGCAGGAATATCTGGAATATTCCGAGTTTTCACAACGCAGTCAGGCGGGATGTATCGGCGCCTGAAATGTGAAGTTATTTTTGAGTGAGCCCTTACACTCTGTCAACGATTTTAAAAAGGAGCTGAATATGGATCGCATTCTGGTTGTAGATGATGAAAAAAACAATTTAAGGGCTATCAAGCGAATTTTTGGGGACCTCGATTATGCCTTGGAATTTGCCCAAAGTGGTGAAGAAGCATTAAAACGTGTTCTCACTTTTGGTCCAGACCTCAGTGCTGACGCATAACTTTTTTGAGGCAACTATCCTATTGATTTTATTATGCTTAAAAAACAATCAATAAAATATTTGTCGCAATAGACATATTATACCGGTATATTTTTAGCTTTTTAAATCAGGTTTTGAGCCTGTTGGTGGTAGAAAATACATAAATTTGACATAGTTTTCGATTCAAAACACTTCCCTTATTTCTATCATAACAAAAATGCTATTTTTTGCAAAGTAGATTAACACGACAAAAAAATTATAAAATTAATAAAATTTTCATGCGTCAGCACTGTCCAGACCTTATTATTCTGGACATCATGATGCCCGGGATAGATGGCTATGAGGTCTGTAGTCGTTTAAAATCGAACACAAAGACATCAGGGATCATGGTCTTGTTCCTATCTGCAAAAATGACTCTCGAAGACAAACTAACAGGATATGATGTTGACGCGGATGATTATATCATCAAGCCTTATGACCCTGAGGAGTTGAAGGCCAAGGTTCGGATACTTCTCCGCCTGAAAAACGTCCAGGATGAGTTAAGAGATATCAATCAAAACCTTGAAAAATTGGTGGAGCACAGGACAAGAGAACTTGTTAAAAAAGAACGACAAGCCCTTATCGGCCAGATGGTGCAGGGCATTATTCACAACCTTCAGGGACCCATCACCGGTATTCAGGGTCTTGCCGAGCTTGCATCCATGAGAATAGAAAAATTCCTGAAAAACTCAAAAGGTGGCGCCGGAAATTCCAGGGAACTGGTCCAAAAGGTCAGCCATGATATCGCCCAAATACTAAATGCGGTTGATAGTACAGAACTACTCATAAGCAATATGCTCGCAAGAAGCAGGAACGAGGCGATAGAAAAGAAACAGGACCTTAATCTGAACGACCTTATAATGCAAGAACTGGAATTCCTGAATTCAGATAGCGAGATAAAACACGGGATTAACAAAAGCCTGGACCTCAACCCCTCTATTCCCGAATTATCCGGTATCTACACCGACTTTTCCCAGGTCGTCTATAACATGATAAAGAATGCCTCAGATGCCATGCTGAACTCGGATAGAAAAGAATTGTCCATTTCCACCAAATATGATGAAAATAATATTTATCTTGAGTTTCAGGATACCGGCTCAGGTATAGCCCCGGAAAACCTGGGCCGGATATTCGATCCCTTTTTTACCACCAAACCCATAAAAGCTTCTGAAAAGGAAGGGGAACCAACCGGCACGGGATTGGGATTGCATGCCTGCTCCGAATTAATGAAGCCCTATGGTGCGGAAATCTCCGTGAAAAGCAAACTGGATGAGGGGACCACCTTCACCATAACTATCCCTTTGCACAAAATTGGAACAGGGAACAGCTCCTGGTACTGACCTGCAATAGACTAAAGTATTACAAAAAATGATATCAGGGGTACTGACTATATGGGCAGATATGGCGGGTATGAATTTTTGATTATCTTACTTGAATTCAATAAAAAAGAAGGTGAGTTTTTAAATGACCATGCAAAAAAATATAACCATATCAGGCAATTGATTGAAGACAATACAGGCGAGGTCTTAAAAAAAATTAAAAACGATATTAATAAAACTGATATTAAAGTGGGCTCAGCTAAATTAAAAATTACAATTACTCTTGGATTCTCCATATTTCATAGTTCAGTTAATTTTTTTGATGATATGTTTTCAAAAGCGGATAAAGCCCTATACAGTGCAAAACAAAAAGGGAGGAACTGTATTGCTTATTCCTTTGACAATGATATTCATGTTTTAAATGATGCAGAGAAGAATATATGTTAAAGACTATTTCTTTTGCCCTTATTTCCAATATCGACGTGTTCCTGCTGCTTTCGTTCGCTCCTTCCCGAATGAAATTGCGATGGTTGTGTGTTGTAATTGCACCTGTCTTTCATATTCTCATGTGTCTTGCCGGCTGGGGAGTTGCCGCGCAGATAAGGCCATGGGTACCAACGGCAGTTTTCATATCTGTTTTCATCCTTTTTATTATCGGAGGAATTTTACTCACAAAACTATATCAACCGGGGCAGGTCAAGCAGAATGGCACTTCTTCAATTATGAATTTGACAGTAATAATCTTTTTTGCATCTCTTGATGCCTTTGTTGTCGGTTATGCCTATTATCTAATTAATACTCAATTACCTGCAGCGCTCATCAGCATGGGGCTAATCAGTACCGGGGCTGCATTAACAGGTTATTTTTTTCATATTTCGTTAACAGAATTGGATATAAAAAATGATAAACAATTCAGAAGAGCCGTCAACTGGTTTACATCGGAACAGGGTTATTCAGTATGTCATTGTTGCAATGCTATCCATTGCTATCGGTCCTTTTGTTTTTTCTTCATCATGGGTAAGTTCGAGCGATTTTCACGCAACTATTGAGATGACCGGTTCCCTGATTGCGATTATAGCAGGATTTATGTGCATTATTTATTTCGATAGCAATCATAACACATCCTTTCTAATCATTGGTTTGGGCTTCTTTATCTCCGGCAGTGAAGACCTGGTACATGGCTTTCTCTCTTTTAATAGAATCTGGGCGGGCTCTGGTGTTGACTTTACCAAATTTATTCCGGGAACCTATGTCGTCGGCAGAATGTTACTCGCTCTGTTCGCAATAGGGGCTGTTCTTTTTGAAAGGATTGTTGATGATGCGAACCACCGGAAACAAATAACTCGAATACTTATTCCTGCCAGCCTGTTGTTTGGGGGGCTTTTTACTTATATCGCATTTCAGATTCCGTTGCCACAATTTATTTATCCGGAGAAGTTGATATCCCGACCTGTTGATTTTATTTCGGCAATTGTGTTTCTTACTGCTTTTATTCTTGTAGCCAAGCGGCTTAAAGTAACAAATGATGTATTCTCACATTTTGTGATTTTGGCCTTGCTCCTGAATTTTGGCGGTCAAATATACATGTCTTTTTCCAAACAGCTTTTCGATATCTATTTTGATGTAGCGCATATTGCCAATGTTCTGAGCTATGGAATGCCTATTCTCGGACTTTCCGCATTTATGATTGAGCGGCAACGAGAGTTGAATATAACGACAGCAGAATTAAAAGAGAATAAAGAACGTCTGGGACTGGCAATGGATGCCGGCGAACATGGCTTCTGGGACTGGAACCTGGAAACTGGTGATATTTATTTCAGTCCACGCTACTACACAATGCTTGGATATGAACCGGGAGAACTTCCAATGGTTTTAGATAGCTGGGTGGAACTTATGCATCCGGAAGACAGAAAAACAATTGTCCCAAAAGTTCAAGAATATGTGGAAAATGCCGAGCCTTACGAAGTAGAATTCCGTCTCAAATGCAAAGATGGTTCTTACAGATGGATAATGGGTAAAGGGAATAGTTTTGAAAGAGATGAAAATGGTAAACCTCGTAGAGCCGTAGGCGTTCATGAGGACATCACCGAGCAAAAGCAGCCGGAGGAAGATCTGAAAATAGCCAAGGAGCAGGCCGAAAACGTCAACCAGGCCAAATCCGAATTCCTGGCCAACATGAGCCACGAGATCCGCACCCCCATGAACGCTGTCCTGGGTTTTGCCCAGGTCCTGGAGCGTGACTCTTCCCTGACCCCCAAACAGTCAGAGCATGTCAGTGCCATCAGCCGCAGCGGCAATTATCTGCTGGGACTCATCAATGATATCCTGGATATTTCCAAGATCGAGGCCGGAAAGATCGAGCTTTCCCCGAGCGTGTTTTCCCTTCAGGACTTGCTGGACGACCTGGAGATGATGTTTCGATCCCGGGCCGAGGCCAAGCACCTGCAGTTGATTGTGGACCGGGATGAAGGTCTGCCCTCTCATGTTCGTGCAGATGAGGACAAGGTGCGCAAGGTCCTGGTCAATCTACTGGGCAATGCGGTCAAGTTCACCGAACAAGGCGGGGTTGCCCTGCGGGTGCGAAGCGAGCCTGTCCCGGGACGGCCCGAAGGGGAGGATAAATCCCTGCACCTGGTGTTCGAGGTGGAGGATAGCGGCCCGGGGATGCCCCAATCGGACCTGGAAAGGATCTTTGATACGTTCAGCCAGACGGAAGCCTGGGCCAGGGCCGGGGGTACCGGGCTGGGGCTGGCCATCTCCAGGCAGCTCGCGGGGATGATGGACGGCGGGATTACCTGTGAAAGCGAGCCGGGCAAGGGCAGTTGCTTTTGCTTTGACCTGTTGTGTGAGCCGGCCGAAGCCGATCAGAAAGAACCCCGGGAATCCCGTCGCGTGGCAGGACTGGCCTCCGGGACAGACCCCGGACGTATCCTGGTGGTGGACGATAATGCCACCAACCGCGACCTGTTGCACGCCCTGCTGCTGCCCCTGGGGTTCGAGATCCGGGATGCGGAAAACGGCCGGGAGGCCGTGGATATCTTCGAGGAGTGGTCCCCCCATGCCGTGCTCATGGATATGCGTATGCCGGTCATGGACGGGTACGAGGCCACCCGGCGCATCAAGGCCACCCAGGCGGGCCGGGTCACTCCCGTTATTGCGGTGACGGCCAGTGCCTTCAAGGATCAAAAGGAAGAAATCCTGGCCACCGGGGCATCGGCCTATATTCGCAAGCCCTTCCGGAACGAGGAGCTTTACGAGGCCCTGGGGAAATATCTTGGCCTGAGCTTCGTGTATGAGGAGGAATCCGCCGGGGCCCAAAAACATCCCAAGGCCAAGGACCTTGCGCCGGAAGAGCTGGCCGCGCTTCCCCGGGACCTGGTTCAGGCCATGCTGGAGGCCCTGGCCGAAGGCGACATAACCCGGCTGTTGGAGCTGATCCGTCAGGTGGAGCCCCTGGACAGGAACGCGGCCCAGGGGTTGAAGGCCCTGGCCGACCGTTACGACTACTCAACGCTGGAGAAATTGCTTGGCAAAGGAGGAAACGACAATGAATGATCAGGAACTCAGCGCCACTATCATGGTGGTGGACGACACCCCGGAAAATCTCAATCTTATCAGGAACATGCTTCAGGAGAAGGGCTATAGGGTGCTGGCCTTCCCCAACGGCCGGATGGCCCTTAATGCCGCGGCCAGGAATCCCCCGGATATTATCCTGCTGGACATCATGATGCCGGAGATGGACGGCTTTGAGGTCGCCAGACGTCTCAAGGCCGATGAGGCCCTGCAAGAGATCCCCATACTGTTCATCAGCGCCCTGGGGGAAACCGAGGACAAGGTCAAGGCCTTTGCCGCAGGGGGAGTGGATTACGTGACCAAGCCCTTCCAGTTCGAGGAGGTCCAGGTCCGGGTGAAAACACATCTGCGCCTGCGCAAAATGAGTCTCGAACTGGAGAGGCACAACCTGCACCTCGAAGAGTTGGTGGCGGAGCGGACCCGCATGCTGGAACAGGCCAACCAGCGCCTGTCTCTACTCAATCAGGACAAAATGAAGTTCCTCCGTTACCTCTCCCACGAGATGAACACACCGCTCAACTGGATTGGCGCCGCGGAAATCATCAGCCGCGAAGCCCTGGATCAATCAGACCGGGAAATGCTGGGGTTTGTGGAAAAGGGCTTTGAGCGCATCAGTAAACTGGTACGGATGGTGATCAATTATTTTGAACTGGCCGGCAGCGACCGGGAGCCGAACTGTGCGCCAATTTCCATTTCGAATGCGGTTTCAGAGGTTTTTGAGGAGCGTTCCCGGAAAGTAGAGAATCGCGGCATAATACCTGAGATTGATGTGGATCCCCGGCAGCGGGTGGAAGCTGATCCTGACCTGTTTCAAGAACTGCTCACCACCCTCCTGGACAATGCCCTGGATTACTCTCAACCCGGCGGCGTAGTCAGGATTACCCTCAACCGCCCCAGTGAACCTTTCCGTCTGACGGTGGAGGACAACGGAAAAGGGATTGCCCGGGAAAACTTAGAGAAAATCTTCCAAGCCTTTGCCCTCGAATCTTTTAACCGTCAGGAGGAGGGTTTTGGTCTCAGTCTGCCCCGAGCCCGGCTGATCGCACAAGCCCATGGCTGGCACCTTCGGGCCGAAAGCGATGGCGAAGGAAAGGGGACCCGCATGATTGTTGAGGCCCGGCAGGCATCCCCGGGCGGGGAAACCAGGACACCATGAAACCATACCTGACAACTTTTCACAGGAGAAAACATGGAAGAGAATAAAAAAATCCTGATTATTGATGATGACGAGGGAATTCGTGACACCTATCGTGGAATTTTCACGCCTGAACAACAATCAGATTTTCTGTCAGAGGGCAGAGCTTTTTTTGAATCAGTTGAAAAAGATGATGGAAAACCCCCCGGGAAAGAACAACTCTATGAAATCATCCTTGCAGAAAATGGAAACCAGGGCATTGAAGAGGTTAAAACTGCCATGAAAAAAAACACTCCATTTGCCGTGGCATTTATTGACATGAAAATGCCTGGATTAAATGGAGCACAGACTTCAAGGCAGATCTGGGACATGGATCCTGATATCAAGATTGTAATTGTTACAGCATACAGCGAGCACTCTCCTGAAGATATCATAAAAGAGATAGGCAGGGATGATATATTTTATTTAAGAAAACCCTTTAACCAGGAGGAGATTTTTCAGTTTGCAAGGGCTTTAACAAATGAGTGGAGCCTTAAGAGAAAAAGAGACCGCCTTGAAACTGCCTTGACCAAAGCCAATGAAAAGCTTGGGGATATGAACCGGAACCTTGAGGAGCGGACCGGAGAACTAAAAACTCAAAAGGAGAGATTGAACAATATCTTAGAGGGCACAAATGTGGGAACCTGGGAATGGAATGTAAAAACCGGTGAAACCATTTTTAATGAAAAATGGGCAAATATTAGCGGCTATACACTAAAAGAAATTTCACCTATTTCTATTGATACTTGGACGAAATTTGCGCATCCAGATGATTTGAAAAAAAGTGAAGAATTGCTGGAAAAACATTTTAATGGTGAACTCGATTATTACCATTTCGAAAGTCGTATGAAACATAAAGACGGTTCCTGGATATGGGTACTTGACCGGGGTAAAGTTATTACCCGGGATGACAATGGTAAACCGCTATGGGTTTTTGGTACGCATCAAGACATCACCCAGCGCAAACAGGCGGAGCAGGAACTGCTGGAAACCAACCGCCAACTGGAGGAAGCCACCGCCCTGGCCAACAGAATGGCATCTGAGGCTGAAATGGCCAACATGGCAAAATCAGACTTCCTCGCAAACATGAGCCATGAGATCCGCACGCCCATGAACGGGGTGATCGGCATGATTGATCTTCTGTTAGACACAAACCTTGACGACAGCCAGCGTATGTATGCAAAGACCGTGAAAAACAGCGGAAACTCCCTTTTAACGCTCATCAATGATATTCTTGATTTTTCAAAAATTGAAGCCGGAAAACTCGATCTTGAAGAGATTGACTTTGATTTGAGAAATCTTATGGACGATTTTGCTGCAACCTTTGTCTTTAAAACAGAAGAAAAGGGTCTTGAACTTATATGCTCGACCGCACCAAAAGTTCCCTCTTTTGTTAAGGGCGATCCCGGAAGACTCAGACAGATTTTAACCAATTTAGCGGGAAATGCCGTAAAGTTTACTGACAAGGGTGAAGTCTCTGTTTTTTGTCGTCTTGAAGAGGAACTTGAAAAATCATATAAACTCCATTTTTCAATCAAAGACACTGGCATCGGTATCTCAAAAGAGAATCAGACGAAACTCTTTTCAAAGTTTACCCAGGCTGACGGCTCAACCACCAGAAAATTCGGCGG
>JAYEMW010000465.1:0-1613 GCA_034718555.1 Thermodesulfobacteriota bacterium | reverse complement strand
TAATCTGCAGACCTCGTAATTGATAGCGTACAAAGGTGTAATATTTTGGACACAAACCTCTATTTCCAATCCCGCCTTGGCGGGATTCAAAGGTTTCCCGCTTACAGCGGGATTCAGAGGTTCAGAGGTTGAGCTCTCATGGTATTAACCCAATGAAATCAATGGCTAAGGGAAAAAGTGCAAAACGGTTAACCTTGAACCCTGAACCTTTATCCGCCGTTCTTGTGGCGGGCTGAACCCAGACCGAACTGATGTCCAATTAATTTGCAATCCCGCGTGATATAAAGGTTTGGAGTCATTTGTATAATGTGAATGACGAGGTCTGAACATAATACCTCTTTATAATAAATGTTGTTTTGAGACGGAGGGATCCTTGGCAGTTAAAGAAGAACAATCAGAATATATAGAATACCCTGTTATTGTAGGAGAGAGCAAAGGTGTTCAGTTAGTCAGGCAAAAGATAGAAAAAGTCGCAGATAAAAATGTAACTGTTCTGATACGGGGTGAAAGCGGCACCGGCAAGGATTTGGTTGCCAGATTTATTCACCTTCGATCTAAGAGAAGAGGAAGCAGCTTTATCAATGTTAATTGTGCTGCTATTCCAAACGAATTATTAGAAAGCGAGCTTTTTGGCCATGCAAAAGGGGCATTTACCGGTGCTGCACGGGATAATAAAGGGAAGTTTGAAAGGGCTAATAGGGGCACCATATTTCTCGATGAAATAGGAACCCTCAGTCTTTACTTACAGGCTAAGATACTTCAGGTGCTGGAAGACAAAAAACTGACAAAACTTGGAAGCATAAAGGAGATACCTGTAGATGTTCGGATTATAGCGGCTACAAATTCAAATTTGGAAAAAAAGATTATAGAGAATGAATTTAGGAGTGATTTGTATTACCGTTTAAATGTGATTTCTATAGTGGTTCCTCCCCTGCGTGAAAGAAAAGAGGATATTTTTCTCTTAACGAATTTTTTTATGGATAAATACTACAATGAATTAAACAAAGACCGTGTCCATCTTGATGATTCAATTAAAGAGCGCTTTCAAAAATACAATTGGCCTGGAAACGTTAGAGAATTGGAGAATGTAATTAAAGGGATAATAACTCTACAAAAAACAGATATGGTATATTCTGATTTGAAATTTAAGAAAGGTTTGGGAAGGAGAAAAGAAACCCCTAATATTATGGAAAATCAGCTTTGGGATGATAGGCAGATAAAACAGCTCCTTGAAGACAGGGGCGATGCCTGCCTAAAGGTAATTCGCAAGCTTTATATTGATGAGGTTGAAAGGAAGGCTATTGCCAGTGCATTGGATTTAACGCACTGGAACAGGAAGAATGCAGCAGGGTTGTTAAAAGTTAGCTACAAGACTCTCTTGAATAGGATCGAAGAATTTAAATTAATATAAAAAAACAGGCCTTTTTCCCTCAGTTTATCTGCTAAACAGCTCACGGCTGTAAATATTATGCTCACGAGAACCCACTAGGAGGCTGTCCGAGAATAGTAATTTTTTCTCAAATCGAGGAATGCGAAAAAAATTACCGCAGGTATATGGTTGATATTCCGAGGATAATTTTTTGAGCATGACAAAGAGTTGAGGAAAAAGGACA
>JAYEMW010000464.1:0-1619 GCA_034718555.1 Thermodesulfobacteriota bacterium | reverse complement strand
CCGAGAATAGTAATTTTTTCTCAAATCGAGGAATGCGAAAAAAATTACCGCAGGTATATAGTTGATATTCCGAGGATAATTTTTTTCGCATGACAAAGAGTTGAGGAAAAAGGGCATTCTCGGACAGCCTCCTAGGCGCATCTATTCTTGATTCCCTTGGAATGATTAACGGTTACCATAATAGCCGATCACTTGTAAACTGTAAAACTAAAGGGCATCCTCAAACACATAAATCTACTCCTTTCTTTGGTAGAAGCCACTCTCAAAAGCCAAAATTTCTACCTGTCCCTATTATGTTTTCACAGAAAGGACAGACCACAGGTTGATCAGGATCATTGATAAGGCTATGGTGAGCTGTGCATTCATTATACCCCTCGCCATTCCAAGACCACTCTTGAGTCATTTGAGCTGTAAACCAAATTCTATCAAGATGTTCATTACATTTAGGGCATCTTTGTTTCTCTTGCCATGCATTCATTTAATTTTTTCCTTTCCAAGTTATTCAAAATGTATAGATGTTTATATATTTTTATCTACCAATCTTATCAAAAAGCTTTTGCTGTACTTCTACAGGTATGTAATAAAATCCTCCCATGTCATTCCAGTTGATTTGTATGAGTAAAATATCACAGTGAGGATAATAATCTTCACGAAATTCTTTTGATTTTTGAGCATCAACTGTCCATATTAGTTTAACTCCAGCAAAACTCTTACCTGTGATTGTTTTAACAGAGATCGGTTGACCAAATAACTGCATATCGACCTCTGGCTCAGTGATAGGTGTTTCAGTCTCTACATTTGCTTTGCCAAATTTGTAGATAAGTAAAGCTACTATTGTCCTTTCACGAAGAGAACCTACTTCCATTCCAATTTTGCCAGCTCTTGAACTTTCCAATTCTGCAAGATGAAACAAATGTGGCAATCTTTTCTTAATTTTATCTGTGAGTTTGTTATCTTTAAATATTTTTTCTAAGTGACTTGGCATATCTCTCCCCTACATTTGTAGTTGTTGGCTAACCGCAGGTAACGCGTCTTATACGTTCCTCCCTGTCTTTATTCTGTTTTGGTTTTGTCTTGGTCATGTTTCAACTTTTCGAGTAGCGAGATCAAAAACCCAATACTTATATATAAGGTAAATTTGCCTGCTTTCAATACTCAATCCATTTTATTCTTTCTGATCATAAAAAAACGATAAAACAGGAAGAAACCTATGTCAAGCAAGATTCTTGAAGATATGAAGGCGCTGACGCCGTGCCGACCGCTGGTATCCATAAGCGGGTCAATACGCACATAACCGTTAATCCAGATCAAGTTTCACCTTACACTTATTACAGCTTACAGCGCCCCGGAAGACTGTATTGCCGCATTCCGGACAAAGATAGCGGGCTTCTTCATCTTGAATCCACTTTTCAGTTCCAACCTCCCTCCAATACGGAATAGCCCGTAAAATAACCTTTTTACCGATAGTCATCGGAAAATTTTCAATAAGCTCGCAGGGAAATTCATCGCACTCGTGACATCCAGCGTAGCCTTTTTCTTTGGTACAGTCCCTGATCCCACATTGCCTGCAATACTTAAATAGCGTATCAGACAAGCATCCACGGCATTGAATATCGTCT
>JAYEMW010000463.1:0-1627 GCA_034718555.1 Thermodesulfobacteriota bacterium | reverse complement strand
TATTACTTGAATGTAAATCGATTCCAGCGTATGTTTTCATCTTGACACCTCCTAAATCCTATTAAAGTTGTTACGCTTTATTGCGTACTGGTACCATAGCATCTTTTTGTTATGGTTAGGGAGGTGTTCAAATCTCTTTGTTATTGCCGGCTTAACTCTGTAGAGCTAAGTCAAGCAACCACGTAGCGAGGGAAGTCTCCTTGTGCGAGAATGGGCCTATACACGGCTCGTCGGAGCAAAAGGAGGCTTCCCTCGCGGGTTATGTAATAGCTTGAGCCCTTTATATGATTATCAGACCTACACAGTTCACACAGAAGAATAGGTGTCACCCATTAAAAGGCTCTTTGTCAAGGAATAAACTTCCCCTATTCAAGAAAAATTTGATTTTTTTTCTTGCAAAGCTACAGGCTGTTAAATTGCTTCTTTTTGTTTGTGTTTATTTTTCTCTCTCTTTATGCACCCGTTATTTCTACGGTAAAGTGTCAGTGTAACTTCACTGCACCAGCCTGCCTGTGCGTGCCGCACGCAGACAGGTCACCCATCAGGATCAAGGCATTATCGAAAAAAGTTGGATTAACACTGAGCAATTATCTTTTCCGAACAAAAAATAATCCATCTGTTTTATAATATAGCCCCTGTCCGCTCATGCGGACCCAGAAAATCTTCGGTTCCCCTCCACAAATATTGGCGGGCAAGCATGCCGTGTCCAAGTGGTAAATACAGATCTCATGGTTTATAGCCAATCCCGCCTTTGGCGGGATTCACGACATAGGCAGTAAAGAAACTGAAAAATAAAAGGGTGGGACGGCTGCCAATCAGACCTTATGGTTTTGCCAACACCTATACCGGTTCACCGTCCCAGCCAAATCAAGCAAAAAGCTTCTGTGGATCAAATGCCACCTGGTCTCTAAAGACAAATGGGTGCCAGGCCTACACAGTTGACATACATTCATGAAAAATTATGGAACAAATCGGCACCCGTCTAAATTTCAGTAATGCTGATTTCATTCCTGTCAACTGTGTAGGCCTGGCACCCATTGACTTCTTCTTTTTACTCTGCCCCTGCGTCTCCTGAGTTCCGGGGCTTTTTCCTTTGTTACCTTGCCCCGACCCTTACATTTTTCACTTGATTCAAGATCGGATGCATCAAGTAATACAAGGCTTCGTCTATTAACACCCTCTTTGATCTCACGGCCATTAAATCCCACAAGGTGCATAAGCGATTGAGATTGCAATAAGACCGGACCAGTATGGTAAAAAAACTTCAAACCTGCTACAATGCGCATTAAATAGATGAGCATAACCGTGGGAAAAGAAACAGAACTTTCCCGCTTGCGATGACGTCGCGGGGCAAGTTGTTCAAGAGCTTTCATAATGCCGAGTTCGCGCAGAAAACAAAAGAATTCATCAAATAAGCCGGCATCACCAAGCCCGTATATTTCATGAATTTTATCTTCATTGACAAGCTCTTCTGCTATTCCAGCCTGGTCTCTTTTAGCAGTGTGCCAGACAAGTCGCTTGAATATAGTTTCTGATGCGCTTTTGATAATGTCCATGCCCCCTACCATACACTGCAAGAGGACAGCCGTCAAATCGGGTGGTCGAGTAACCTATTGATATTACTGAA
>JAYEMW010000462.1:0-8315 GCA_034718555.1 Thermodesulfobacteriota bacterium | reverse complement strand
TAACCATATACAACATGACATCACTCATTTCTATTTCCCATGTGGAAAAAAGCTATAAAGACGGATTCAGGAGCAAAAAGATAATCCATGACCTATCCCTTGATGTGCGCAAGGGAGAGGTATTCGGGTTTATTGGGCCCAATGGCGCGGGTAAGAGCACGGTGATAAATCTTATAATGGGCTTTATAAAGCCTGAGCACGGCTCAGTGAGGATTAACGGCTCCCTTCCTTATAACCCCAAGGCCCGCCAGGACATCGGGTATCTGCCTGAGGATCCACGGTTTTATAATAACCTTTCAGCGAAAGAACTTCTTTTATTCGGGGCCCATGCCTCAGGCATGGAAAAGACCCAGGCAAAAGAATCAGTAGAACCTGTTCTCACGCGTCTGGACCTTCTGAATGTGAAGGACCAGCATATCAACACCTATTCAAAGGGCATGAAACAGCGGATGGGCCTGGCCATGGCAATGATACATGATCCCCGGATTTATATCCTTGACGAGCCGATGAGCGGCCTTGACCCTATAGGAAGGAACATGCTCAAAAGAATAATCCTGGAAATGAAGGATAAGGGGAAGACGGTTTTTTTCAGCACGCACATTTTAAATGATGTGGAGGTTCTCTGTGACAGGATAGGTATCCTGAACAAGGGCAAGCTTCTGTTTTGTGGTGACATGAAGGATTTTTCCACTGAAGAAAAACCCTTTGAAGAGGCATTTGTAGAAATGATTAAGAATGCAAACGAAGGAGTCGAAAAAGATGGATAAGATATGTCTGATCTCCCTTGTTACGCTCAAGGAGGGCATAAGAAACCGGGCCCTTCAGGGCATTTTAATAATAGCCCTGTTTTCAAGTATTGTATATATGACTGTAATCCCCATGTTTGCCTTTGACACAGGAAAGGTGGCGGTTGACCTTGGCTTTGCCTCTATGACCCTGGCAGGTCTGGCAATTGTCATATTTCTTGGCATAGGCCTCTTGACTCAGGATATTCACCAGAGAACCGTTTGCATGATATTGAGCCGCCCTGTGTCCCGCACCCAATACGTAGTAGGTAAATTCTTCGGCCTATCAGGCATTGTCCTTATAGGAGTCCTCATTATAACCTTGATGGGGATTTTATCAAGCTGGGCAGGCATTAAATATATATCAGAGATGACACTGCCCAGGGATTTTTCATGGTATATCCTTGGCGTGGGGATTTTATTTAATTTTCTGTCCCTTTTGATAATAATGGCAATCGCCTTTCTGTTTACCGTGCTTACAACCAATGCATATCTGTCCATGCTTTTCACATTTGGTGTTTACATCATAGGCCAGAGCCTGGAGACTATCGTAAAGGTGATTACTGCCGGGGAATTTGTAAGTGTAGGTGCCCTGTACATCCAGATGCTTAAGATTCTTACATGGATATTTCCAAATCTTCGGGCCTTTGACCTAAAGGTAAATATTGCCTATGGACTCCCCCTGTCTTTATCCTACACCTCATGGACAGCCATGTACGGGGTGTTTTACATTTCAATTATAATTTTTCTGACCGCAACAGTATTCAGGTATCAAGAGATAAAATGATCAGCAGAAGGGCAATATTTAGTTTTTTTATCCTGGGATTCATTATAGCAGGCCTTTTTTTTAGTAATGCACATGTAAAGAGGCACAGAGCAAATATACCTGCGGAAAATAAGCGGGCAGAGGTATTAATGGTGTCCCCTGCCCTGTTAAAGGTTATAAGCGGTGAATTTAAAGGCCTGTGGGCCGACTATTTATTGCTAAAGGCATCTGTATTTCTCGGTGGTTACTATGAGGCCGTACCAGAGGACTGGGATGCAATATACCTGATGTTTAAACAATCACTGACCCTTGACCCCTATTTTTTCCAGACATGTTATTATACGCAGGGACTCTTTTCCTGGCGTGAAGGAATGCATGAAAGGGCCATTGAACTCCTTAAATATCCGGCAAAATACAGGGATTGGGACTGGGAACCAAGGTTTTATATAGGTTTTGATTATTTCTATTTCCTTCACGATAATCTTGAAGGAGCAAGGTATATGGCAGAGGCGGCCAAACTGCCGGATGCGCCGCCTATAGTCGCCACCCTTGGGGCACGCCTGGCACAGAGAGAGGGAAAGACAGAGACGGCCATTGCGCTGCTGCACCTGATGTATGACAGGGCAAAGGATGAAGAACTGAAGAAAATCCTTGAGAGCCGCATAAAGGCCCATATTGGAATCCTGGGCCTGGATCGGGCAATCTCCGCTTATAAAGAAAGATACGGGAGAAGACCTGAATCCCTCCATGCGTTAACAGACAACGGCATTATTAATCGTCTGCCTGAAAACCCCTTTGGAGACAACTACCTGTATGATGTTGAGACAGGCCGGGTGTTTTTTGATGAAATAAAATAAGGGTTTATTGAGTAAACTAACAAACAATCTGACAATAAAAAGATGCTGGATAGAAAAGAAAAATTATATCAAATAGCAGACAAATTTTCGCTGGATATTATTTATGCCTTTGGAAGCCGGGCCACAGAGGCTGCTGAGTATATAAGAAATGAAGGATCGGAAATCTATCCCTCAGCTTTTTCTGATGTAGATATAGGTGTTCAACCCTCTACGAAAAAGAAATTTTCCATTAAGGATAAGGTTAATCTCAGCCTGGCACTGGAGGAGTTTTTTTCTGTAGGGAGGGTGGACCTTGTTATTATTTTAGAGGCAGATCCTTTTCTTGCGGCGAATATTATACGCGGTGAGAGGATATATTGCAGGGATGAATATAAGGCGGATGAATACGACCTTTATATTTTAAGAAGGGCGGGAGACCTTGTCCCTCTTGAGAGGGAAAGAATTGCCCTTATAATGGGGAAGAATGGATGAGCCCTGGAAAAATTTCAAAAAGAGTTGTTGCTGATCGGCTGAACTGGATCAACAAAATGATACAAGAAATAAAATCTTTACCTATAGAGGACTATGATTCGTTTGCACTTGATAAAAGAAATAGTTTTGCTGCAGAGTCTTGTTTAAGGCGATCTCTTGAGGCGCTTATGGATCTTGGCAGGCATATTTTGGCCAAAGGCTTTAGCCACGGTGTCAGTGAGTATAAAGAGATTGCATCCGGTTTGGAGGAAACAGGCATATTCAATGCAACTGAGAGCGCTAAATTTAAGACCCTGGCAGGGTACAGGAATCGAATGGTTCATTTTTATAACGAGATATCAAATGATGAATTATATCAGATATGCTCCTCTCAGCTTGCAGATATAATAGATGTTGCCGAGATAATTAAAAGGTGGGTTAATAAAAATCCGGACATTATGGATGAGAAATTATAAAGGGGATATGTTGCCGTACAGGAACCTAAGAGGCTTAATTTCAGAATGTTGCACTTATCCCGGACTCGTCCGGAGATGTACTTCTTGCCTTAATCCAGACCTCGTCATTCACATTATACAATCGGCTGGAGACCTTTATATCACGCGGGATTGCAAATTAATTGCACATCAGTTCGGTCTGGGTTCAGGGTTCAGGGTTCAAAGTTCAGGGTTAACCGCTTTGCACTTTCTCCCTTAACCATTGACTTCATTGGGTTAATACCACGAGAGCTCAACCTCTGAACCTTTGAACCGTGAACCTTTTAACCCAATCTCTGGGTTGGAAACAGAGGTTTATGTCCAAAATATTACACCATTGTACGCTATAAATTACGAGGTCTGTAATCAATTAAAATAGGCTAATAAAAACAAATATGGATAATAGAATTCAGTTAATTAGAAAGATTACTAATTATATAAATAGCATAGATTCAGTGCTTTTTGCCTATATTTTTGGTTCTTTTGCCAGAGGAGAGGCCTTTTCAGACATAGACATTGGAATCTATATGAAAGACGTAATTGAAGAAGCAACTATGGATATTGAATTTGAGATGGAAGATAAAGTCGAAAAGATAATCGGCTATCCGGTAGATGTCAGGGTTTTAAACATGGCGCCAGTTAGTTTTGTATTTCAGGTAATCAGGGATGGAATGTTAATTCGAGATGATGACCCTGATGATAGAAGCGATTTTGAGGGCCTTATTTTTAAAAAAGTAAATGATTTTGCTGTATTTCGAAATGAGTATTTAAGGGAAATAGCCGATGCTCCGATTTAATCATGAAAGAATTATAAACATGGTTTCTTCTATGAGGGTTGCTGTTAATCAACTGTCTGAGCTGGGACAGCTAAGTGAGAAATATTTTTTAAGTGACTCACATAAAATCGCAAGCGCCAAGTATAATTTCATTGTTGCTATTGAGGCTGCCATAGATATGGGAAATCATATCATTTCCCAAAATGGCTTTCGTGCACCAGAAGACTACGCTGATACCTTCAATGTTTTAGGTGAAAATGGGGTTGTGAGAAAGGAGTTCGTTGAGGAGTTAAGAAAAATGGCGAGATTTAGGAATAGACTGGTCCATATTTACTGGGAGGTGGATGATAAGCAGGTCTACGAAATAGCCAGGAAAAATCTAATGGACTTTAAAACATTCTTGAATTCTATTTTTTCTCATTTGAGTTTAGATGATATAAATATCACGAAAACTCGGTAAGGGTATTTTATCATCTGAGAATACCTTTAAACAAAAACGTGAGCAAGCGATAACAAGAATGCTCCGGAGAAGGGAATAATTCCATAAAATAGCAGACAAATTTTCACTGTATGCTATGTAATCTTTTAGGAGCCTGGCATGGGAGGTGAGATTGACAAATTAATAAAAAGCGAAGGATGTGTAATTTTTCTATAGTTCTTTGGCAGGAATGTTTTGGCCAAAGGCTTTGGCCATGGATTTAGTGAATGCAAAGAGATTGCGTCTGATTTGAAGAAAGCAGGAAAGGAAGAATAAGCTTGAAGGTAGTTACCATTGTCGGCGCTCGTCCTCAATTTATTAAAGCATCGCCTGTGAGCAGGGCCTTGCGGGAAGATAACATCGAACTGCTGGTAAATACCGGCCAGCATTATGATGATGATATGTCGTCTATTTTCTTTCGTGAACTTGATATACCGGAACCTGATTATAATCTTGGCATAGGTTCAGGCACCCATGGGCAACAAACAGGAAAGATGCTGATTAAAATCGAAGAGGTTCTTCTTGAAGAACACCCGGATTTTGTGCTGGTATATGGAGATACAAATTCCACGATTTCCGGAGCCCTTGCCGCGGTAAAATTAAACATTCCCGTGGCGCATGTTGAGGCAGGGTTACGCTCTTTTAATAGTGAGATGCCGGAAGAACACAATAGAGTATTAACAGACCATTGTTCTGATCTGCTCTTTTGCCCTACCCAGACGGCTGTGAACTGGCTGGCGAAAGAAGGGATAACTAAAGGGGTTTATCTGGCTGGTGACGTGATGCTCGATGCCGTGTTGTACAATATTAAAATAGCCAGGGACCGTTCAACAATTCTAACAGATTTAGAACTCGAACCCAGAGAATACACACTTGCCACTGTTCACCGCTCGTACAACACTGATATCCCACAGCGCCTTTTCAATATTTTTAGCGCATTTGCTGATATAGGACGGAAGGTCATTTTGCCTTTGCATCCCCGAACGCGAAAACAGATCGTGAAATATGGAATGACAAAGTTTTTTTCAGCCAATAATTCAAACCTTAAGGTGATTGACCCTGTTGGCTATCTAAATATGCTGATGTTGGAGCAGAATTCCAAGCTTATTTTAACAGACTCCGGCGGGGTGCAGAAGGAGGCCTATTTTATGGCCGTGCCATGCATTACCCTGCGACCGGAAACAGAATGGGTGGAAACAGTAGATGCCGGTTGGAACGTAATTGCAGATGATAACACAGACAACATTATCAAAACTGCAAATGAACATGTATGGCCAAAAGACGAGCCGGAACCAATCTTTGGTGATGGCCATGCCTCTGAGAGGATAGTGAAGGCACTGAGTAACAGAGAGCTTTATAAATCTTAATTATTATCTTGTCGGTATTGGAGCGCTTGTTAAGAGATACTTAATATCATCATCTTCAAATTGTAGCCCAGCGCCAATAAAAAAGGAAGAGCCACCTTCATCGCTGATAAAATCATCAAAACCGGTTGTTAGATAAAGATATTTTAAAAAGGTAAGGTTTGCGCCGCATTTTAGGTGGGTTTTGCTGTCATTATTAAAATCAAAGGCCTCAAAACTCAGCTTTAATCTATCATCAAAGAGGAAATAATCCAGGCCTAAGCCACCTGTTGACTCCAATATGCCACCCCTGAAAACAAAGTCCTTATATCTCTTTGCTATCTGGGCGTTAAATTTTACTTTGTCCCTGTCCGTAGTCTCCTTATGTGTTGATATTGTGTTGCCTGGAACCTCTGTTGTTATTGTATCAGTTGTAGTTGTCAACCCTGCAGGATCCGATACCAAACCCAAAAGATAATATTTATCGGCCTTTGGTTGTATCTTAAGATTTAGATAAGATTTTGTATCACTGTGACGAGTCAATTGTTCTAAATGGAAGTCTATATTAAACTTAAATGCATCTGTTTTGGTAAAGTAATCATTGATACCGGCCATTGTTTCTTCCAGATTGTCGGCCATTTTATCATCATTAATCAACCTTCCTATTGTTCCCTTGCCGGAGTCAATTTTTGCACTTATATTTTTTAGAGAGGTTAATGACTTATCAAGGTTTTCCGCTGCCCCCTCTTTGCTTATTAACCTTCCTATTGTTCCCTTGCCGGAGTCAATTTTTTCACTTATGCTACGGAGATTTGCCAATGTATGATTCAGGTCATCGATAGTTTGAGTGTCATTTACAAGTCTTCCCAGGGATCCATCACCTTTCTCAATCTTCTCAATAATATTACTGAATGCCCCAACGGCGTTTTTAAGCTGGGCGCTGGTATATTTAATATCAACAACAATTTTGTTTATATATTCCTTATTTACCTGTGATGCCTCTTTGATATCTTTGCTGAATTCATAGAAATTACCTAAAAGAGAGCTTACCCTTTTTTCATTGTCAAGGATAATTCTGTGCAGAGATTCGGTAGTATTATTCATATTGTCCAATATCTCCCGGATTCTTGACTCTCCCTCTTTCCCTCCGAGCACACTACCCAGGGACCCGGAAACTTTTTTTATATCCATGGCAACATCGCCTATTGTTGTAATCAATTTATCTATATCAGTGGGAGAATATGTGTTTACTATCATTTCCCCATCTTCTAAGGATGGCAATTCTTCTATGCCGGGGGTTATTTCAATAAACTTGTCTCCCATAATCCCTTTAGTCCTGATGGATGCCTTTGAGTCGGATGGGATTGATATGTCAGGATAAATTCTCATTGTTACCCTGGCCCTCTTTTTATCAAGTCTGATATCGCCGACACTGCCTATTTCAATACCTGCAATTTCTACAGGCACATCTTTATTTAGACCGGATACATTGTCAAAGTACGCAGCAATGCTGTAACCCTTTTTCCTGCCAACATCAAATTTGCCCACCTTAAGAGACATATAAGACAATATAATGATGCCTATCACAACAAAGAGGCCAACCTTTATTTCTGCACCATAGTTATTCATAGCTTTTCCCTTGATATTATTCTCGAATTTTTAAAACCGGGTTTTATAGGACCCTCATTGGCCCATCTGCTTCACCCTCCATAAATTGTTTAAGTACTGGATTGCTGCTTTTTTTGATTTCCTCCGGTGTCCCGGATTCAATTATTATTCCATTATGGAGCATGGCAATTTTGTGGGCAATCCGAAGTGTGCCATGTATGTCATGACTGATAACTACACATGTAACATTAAGCTTGGATTGAATATCAACAATTAGTCTGCCGATGACATCGCTCATAATAGGGTCAAGTCCGGTTGTAGGTTCATCAAAAAGTATAATCTCCGGCTCAAGGGCAATTGCCCTTGCCAGACCAACTCTCTTTTTCATTCCTCCGGACAACTCGGATGGCATTCTGTTTTCTATATCTCCAAGCCCTACCTGGGATAGTTTTTCCCTGACAATTTTCAGTATTTCACTGTTTTTCATATTAGTATGCTCTATTAGGGGAAAGGCAATATTTTGACCTACTGTCATAGAATCAAAAAGTGCTGCCTCCTGAAACAGCATGCCGAATTTTTTTCTTATCCTATTTAATTGTCGATCATTTAATCCGGTAATATCTTGGCCATCTATCTTTATTGCTCCGGCATCCGGTCGAATTAGACCTATTATATGCTTTAACAGAACACTTTTGCCACCACCACTACGTCCAATTATAACCGTTATCTTTCCCTTTTCAATAGTAAAGTTTAAACCA
>JAYEMW010000461.1:0-1632 GCA_034718555.1 Thermodesulfobacteriota bacterium | reverse complement strand
TTTTAACCGCAGATTAACGCCCCGGTGAAATGGTCTACGAATTTCACAGGGCAGGCAGATTAACGCAGATAGGGTCAAAACAGAAGACGGAGGACAGAGGACAGTATATGGGTGAAACGTGAATGGGTGTGAAAATTGGAAGCTTTCAAGATCTTATCATTTATAAAAAAGTGCTTGATGTTGCCCTAAGTTTTTATGAATATCCTGCAATATCTTGTTAATCCTGTCTAAATAAATAATAATATTAGGTTAATTCGATAAATTTTATAATTGGAGAAAAATCATGATTGCCGAAGCAATTATAAAAAACGGAGGATTGTTCATCCCTGATGTTGGTAAACAGATAAAAATCAAAAAAGAAAAAATCACCATTCAGTTCACCATTCTTAATGACAGTCCAAAATACAAAAAAGACCCATTGACTGAGGCTGCCGGCATTCTTAAATATCGAAATATTGATCCTTTAAAATATCAAAAAGATTTAAGAGATGAATGGCAAGACTAATTATCTCGTTGATACCAATATAATAATCTACTATCTAAATGGTGATGAAATCGCTATTGACTGGCTTAGAGAGCACAAAGACCGTCTTTCAATTTCAATAATAGCATCGCTGGAAGTATTATCACATCCATTTACCGAACAGGAAGATGAAATTGTTCGTCACTTTTTAGAAGCATTTCGCTTGTTTGATTTAGACCAGTCAATTTTTGAAAAAACAATACAACTCAGAAGAACTCACAAAATAAAACTACCTGATTCTATAATTGCAGCAACTGCCTCCTGTCACAATTTAACGCTCGTAACAAGAAATGTTTCCGATTTTAATAATCTGAATATTGAAATATTCAATCCATTCCAATAATGATGCATTCTGTGTAAGCTCTTGTATTTTTAGCACATATAATTTTCACCATGAAGCACATCAAGAGCTTGAAGGGGTAAAAGTAAAATCTACATGTTTTATATTGGTATTAAATAAGCCACGGATTCTCACTGATTCACGCAGATAATTCGTTATATTATTCTTTGCAACAGTGCAGCTTTACATAAATGACATCAAGTCACAAAGATTATTAAATTATCTTTTGACGATCATTATCAAGTCCTTACTTTGAATGAATTAGCCACCCATTCGCTGCGCTCATTAGACATACACAGACTTTTTGCTTTGCCGACAATGGCAAAGCAAGAGGCACTATCCTTTGGGTAAAAATCATCATGCAGGGTTTTTCGCGAAGCGATGACTCTTTCATCCCCGTGAGTCACGGGGATGAAATGTCTGTGTCCGTCTGTGTGGGTCTGTGGCAATATTCGTTAGGCGGCCACTCAAAGGGATGGCGAATTTTCATTTTTCATGGTATAATTACAAATAAAATAATAAAAACATAGGAGAAGTCATGGACAAATTAAATCGAATCACTTTTCATCCTGAAGTAATGGGGGGGAAACCATGCATCCGAGGTATGAGAGTTACCGTAGGAATGATTGTCGGCCTTGTTGCTTCGGGCCGTAATAATAATGAAATTTTAGACATGTACACGTATCTTGAAGCTGAAGATATTGAGCAAGCACTGCATTATGCAGCATGGCGTGTTGAAGAAATGGAAGTCCCTCTTGCCATGGGAACA
>JAYEMW010000460.1:0-1632 GCA_034718555.1 Thermodesulfobacteriota bacterium | reverse complement strand
CCATATACCTGCGGTAATTTTTTTCGCATTCCTCGATTTGAGAAAAAATTACTATTCTCGGACAGCCTCCTAGGGTTTTTATCCCGCCTGCGATCATGGCACGCGCAACATCAGGCGAACCGCATACGCCCTTGGTTACACCAACCACGTCCAGGCTAAATGGCCGGCAAATGGCAATCGTCTTGCGGGCATTGTGTGTAATCTTTGCAAGGTCAATCGTTAGATCTACAGTAGCCAATACAGGTAGTTCCTCTCGCGTTAAAGAAGCGGCCCAATTTCATTTGCCTTGGGAAAAAGACCAAACATTCCGCCTGTGTGGATGAAGACTATTCTATCGCCAAAAACATGGGGATTTTCCTCAAGCTCCCGGGTCATGCCAAAAAAGGCCTTTCCTGTATAAACAGGGTCAAGAATAATTCCTTCTGTGCGTGCCACATCACGAATCAGTTTAAGCTCCTCCGGACGTGTGACTGCATAGCCTCTGCCAACGTACCCATCTATTATATTTATATCCCTTTCCCTTGAAAATGGTATGAAAAGATTATATGTCTCTATTGCCTTCTCACAAATCTCACCTATAGCACGTACAAAGTAATCCCTGTCATTGCATACATTTACACTTACAACCTTAACATTAAGTCCGAAAAGGAGAACTCCAAGCACCAAACCTGCACTGGTTCCGCCTGAACCAGCAGCATTAATAATAGTTGTGGGCTTTTCCATTCCCCCCGAAAGATCAATCAAGTCACGGGCTAACTCCTCTACTGCACGTATGTACCCCCAGGCGCCAAGTGAATTTGAGGCCCCCTCAGGTATAATATACGGCTTACGCCCTATCCTTCGGAGTGAATCCGCCTCTCTCTCAAATATCTCGCCCCTCTTTCCATATTCATCCGGCGTAACCCAGACTATCTCTGCTCCGGCCACTTTATCAAGCAGGCTATTCCCCTCATAAGGCGGAGGGTTGGATGGGTCAGGGATTCTAAGAATCAGGCGGGACTTTAGACCCAGTTTTACCGCGGCTATTGCCGTTGCCCGGGCATGGTTTGATTGTACACCTCCACATGTAATAACCGTATCAGCTCCCTGATCCATTGCCTCTGCAAGGACAAATTCCAATTTGCGCACCTTGTTGCCTGAAAGCTCCATGCCAGTCAAATCATCACGCTTTAAGTATAGCTCAACACCAAGTTTTTTACTCATTCGCTGAAGTATATCCAAAGGCGTTGGGGTATTCGCCAGGTTTATTCGAGAGGGATATGGAATTTTATTGTTCATAGTGTAATCCTCTAATAAAAAGCTATTCTCCTACCTCTTTTAAAACCTCATCCAAGATGGATAGCCCCTTCTTTATTTCCTCGCGGGAAACGACCAGCGCCGGGATAAACCGGACAGAGTTTTCACCACAACCCAACAATAGCAGGCCCTTTTTGAAGGCCCTTTCAATTACCTCATTGCGCTCGGCCACGGCCTTTGTCTTTTTCTCCCGGTCTGTAACAAGTTCTATGGCAACCATTAAGCCCTTACCACGAACATCGCCTATAAGCATGTGCGTCTCCTGCAGCTCTCTCAATTGATCAATAAGATATTGACCCATTTCAGCTGCATTCCGCACCAGTCCATTCTCCAGAA
>JAYEMW010000459.1:0-8340 GCA_034718555.1 Thermodesulfobacteriota bacterium | reverse complement strand
CGTCCCTGGCCTGGCCAAGGAGGGTCAATTCGTCTCCCAGGCCCACACGCAGCCGTTCCGACAGAAGAGTTCCGATTACAGCCACATTGTGATCCCCTTTTTTCAGGTACTCCCCTTTACGGATCTGGCCGGGGAGCGTGGAGACCTCTTTTTCCATGTCCGGATTCACACCCATTACCATTACACCCCGGGTCCTCCGGGCGCCTGCGGCCAAGGCAAAGGCCTCCCCCCGTGGGCTTATGCCTGTGATGCCCGGGAGTTTCTCAAGGGCGGCAATCACGTCCCCTGGATCTGGTACCACCTTGCGCATCTCTTTTTTGTCGATATAGCCCTTTGCCTGCACCTGCAGGTGTCCGGTGTTGAGCTTCACCGATGCATTAATCATATCCTCGTAGGACCCGAACTGAAAGGAGAGCATAAAAACCAGGAGTGTTGAGGAAAAAGCCACTGCCAGCATGGTAAGGATCGAACGTCTGGGGTTGCGCCACACGTTTCGCCAGGCAAGAAATAGATCGTCCATGTTATCGCCTCCGGCTTTTAAGGTTGGAAAGGGTGAAGAGCCTGGGCTTTACGGAAACATCAAAAGCAAGCTCCGTGTACACCATCTTGGTATACCGGTCCTTCTCATCCACCCGTCTCATGATCCATACACTTGGGTATAGACGGCCTCCCATCATCCGGATCTCATGGGCGGTCATCTTCTTCACCAGGACCATATCCTCGTCGAAAAAGGCCTGACGCAGGAGAACACCGTCCTCCCGCAAGGTGATCTCCTGCTTTCCCCACACAACCGGCGCATCCTCCAGGGGGATAAGTTCGATATCATAGGTACGGACCCCGTCCCTTTTTCTCTCGTTGATTACCCGGTGGGTATACTCATCCAGGATGCTCTCGGTTTTGGAGAGATCGTCATTGGAAAAATCCGACCCCATCCAGGACTGGCTCATCATGGAGGGGGGCAGCTTGATCGCCCGGTTGATCTTGGGATTGTAGCTCCACATATCCTTTCCCTTTTTCAGGGTGCCGTTACCGGCATCCCTGGGGGGCTTTTCCACGAAAAAAATCGCATCACTCTTCCCCCGGGTCCAGGCACTAAGAGTCATGCTCCGTTCAAAATCGGACCGGTGTATGATCATAGTAAACTCCGAATAAGATGTCTTTCCCCGGAGATGGTTGAAGGCCTTTTTTAGAAGGACCCTGGCATCGAGCTCTTCACCGGCAGGGAGGACACCGGGAAAGAGAAAGGTCATGCACAGGCAGCTCAGAATAAAGGTCATGCACATGTTATTTTGTCTCATACTACCCCCTGTCTCTATGAAAATCAAAGAAAAATTTTAAAAATAGATCCCTTATCGATTCACGGTAATCCCTTCAAGAAGTGCATGCAGGCGGGACCTGACCGCCTTTTTGGTATCCACTTTCTTACCCACTTAGAACTCCAGAGAAAGCGAATAACACTCCATCATGGAGAGAACCTGTATCCATAACCGCATCCCCCAATGCCAGGAGAGTCTTCTATTCCCCCATAGTATCTATTTAGTTTCTTAGGAGACATATTCAGCATACCCACCATCTTGTGAGGAATTCCATACATTTCCCTGGCCATTAGGGACCCGGATATATTCGCCGGATGATGCAGATTCATCGTAAGCTAATTCCATAGGCGCATAAAGATATCCATCCTCAGCCTCGAGCCGGATTTTTACACGCTGTGGACTGGATTTTGGATCCGATGGATCATCGCCACTGTTTACTTCATCACCGTCAAAAAAACCATCACCATCCGAATCTCGATCCAAGATATTTATGAACCCATCTCCATCATAATCTTCACTCCAACTGCCTCTCCAATAAGCTATCTCGTCACCATCGTTTATTCCATCAGCATCCGTATCAGCATTGTATGAATCAGTCCCATAAATATTTGTCTCATCAGCATCCATTAAACCGTCTCCATCTGAATCCGGTTTTGGAGTCCTATGGACTACCTGATTAGAATAATCACTTTCTAAATCAGGAGGTCAAGACTTCTTAATCTGCCCATTTTCTATCAAATATAGGGGTAGCGTAGCAGATACTTTTTTAAATAAAGATACTGTCTCGGGGTGGCAGGTGAAAAAAAGCACCTGATGTGTTTTTGCAAGTTTCTCTATGGCGGCGGTTGCCTGAACTGCCCTGAGGGGATCAAAATTGACCAGTATATCGTCCATTATGATGGGTAGTGGTTCACCGCCCGCAGCAAAGTTTGAAATGTAGCCGAATCTAATAGCGAGATAAAGCTGTTCGGCAGTGCCCCTGCTGAGACTGTCCGGTCCTTTACGTTTCCCATCAGGGGTCACTATCTCTATCGTATTTTCACCTATGGGGGCTATAATGGTCTGGTAACTTTCTCTGGTAATCTCTTTAAAAAATTTTCCGGCGTCGCGTATAACCCCTGGTTGTTGCTCCTTTTCAAATCTAATCCTTGCCTCTTTTATGAGATAGCTTGCGATTGTATGACGACTCCATTCAGCGGCGGCGCTATGTATTTCCTCTATGATCTTTTCCTCCGCAGCCCTCATGTGCGAAATATCCTCTGAAGAGGCTAATTTTTTGATCTCATGTTTCAGATCCGTCTTAGTCTGACGTAGAATATTCAGTTCTTCCTCTATTTCACTCTCTTTTCCCTTAAGTATCTCATGCTCACTCTCGAGTTCTTCCCTGGTTAAATCGGATAATCTTGACTTTAGCGCTTGAAGGTCTGTTTCGCCCGAAACTACACGCATACTCTTCTCTGACTGTTCGATCTCTTTCAGCAGTCTGGTTATATTTTCATAGAACCCTGCCCGTTCTCTGAATGTCTCCTCATTGTCTGAATCACCTGCCTTAAAAAGTGAGATAATCTCCTCTTCCTTTTCCTTCACCTGCAGAGAAGCCTGTTCCAATTGCGCGGTTACCCTCTTTATCTCCTTCTGTTTCTCCCTTTTTCTCAACCGATTTTCTTCTGTCTTCCTAAAGCTCTTTTCAAGCTGATCGAGTGCGACAGAAAAATTGGAGGCTTTAACCCCACATCGCTCTAAGGTATTTAAGGCCAGAGTTCTGTAACCCTCAATCTCCCTTTCCTGATTATTCAGGATAGTCGTTAACTCTGCCTTTTCATTCATTAATTGAATCAGCCTTTCAAGGCTCTGAAGGGCCTCAAGCGCTGTCTCGGAAGAAAAATCTCCACTGAATCCATGCCCCACAAGCCATGTTTTCCAGGTCTTCAATTCCTCCTCAACTCCATGCTTTGCCCTGCTAAATGATTCTTCCGCCTTCTTAAGGGAAAAGCGGATGTTTTCACGCCGCTCTCTCTTTTCGTCAAGCGTTGCAAAAGCTAGCTCTCTACGCTTTTTACGATCCTCGTTCTCTTTTACGTATTCAAAAAAGCCGTCAAGTGCTGAGAGCTGTTCCTTTCCTGAACTGTCTGAATATTCGGTTAGCAGAGGAACAGACCTCATCATGGCGGTGTATCTGTCTCCGACATCCTCCATCATACATATCCGCTCTCTTTTTTCATGAATATTCTTTAACTGCTCTCTGGCAGCATCTACCTTAGTAAAAATGATATTTACCGTTTCAGGATTGTTTCCAGCTCTAAGGCCTGTGCCTGTCAGATAATCCTCCCAATGCTGCTTTGTCACCTCAAGCCTCTTTTCACTGTCCTCTTTTTTTTCTAATGCACTTTCAAGGGACTCTTCTGCCGTCCTAATCTTTTTGTCAATCTTGCCGATCTCCTCTTTAATGAGGTTGTATCTGTCAAATATTTTCCATTCACCATCGAGTTCTGTCTCCAGGGCTTCAAGGGCAGAGACATCAACAGCCCCGGTTAATTTTAATATCTCAGCGTACTGCAACATTTCTTTTTCTATTTCAGATTTCTGTTTGAGCTTATCTGCCAGGACTTCTTTTATTGATGTTATCTCCTTTTCGATAGATGACACACGGAGCTTTTGAGTTTCATGGCGCCTGCGTAACTTTTTAGATAGCACTAACAGAAAGGCGCCAAGAGACTCGAAAACGATCACAGATAAAAGTCCTCCAAATATATTTCCTGGAATTATGAGTATTAATCCGATCAGGATTCCTGATACTAAGGCTGTTGCAGAGGCCCATTTGAAAATATTCGATTGACTATTGTAATCAGACATATCCTTCATGCCTTCGACCTGAGCCTCTCTGTCAGCAACCCTTTCTTCCTGGTGGTTTATCTCGTTTATTAAAAAGTCTTTTTTGGCCAGGAGGCCTCGCAGTTTCTGTATGGAAGACTTACGCTCGGTCAAGGACTCCTGAGATAAATTCTCAGCAGGAGGCAGCCTCTTCAACTCATCAAGCGCGTCACTTTTTTCTTTCAGGACGTCCTTTAAAGAATTTTGCCAGGCCTCGTGTAGAGATAGGGTATTCTGCAAGTCTTGCTCTCCTTTTTTCAAAAGAGACCCAAACTCCTGAACCTTCTTCTGCGCAGGGATAGAGGTATCGAATGTCTCTATGTGAACCTTATCCCAGTCAGGGTCAATATCCTTTATGACACGTCCGAGGTTGGCCTCAGCCTCACCAAGCTCCTTCCGTATCATGGGAATATCCGTAACAACATCCGAAAAACGATCCCTCCCTGTCTTTAATGCCGTGACGGTGTTATTATCAATGTCGTCATCTATGTCCCTGAATGCTTCAAGAGCCTTTTCGGCATCTTTTTCCTCATGTTGGGCCTCCATATACTCCGCCCTCTTTGTGGTAGCCAGGGTTTCGGCGTCCCTCATTTTTGTTCTCAGTTCATTCATCCTCTCCTGATTCTTAATAATAGCTTCTCTTGTAAAAAGTGATCTGTCAATGGACCGCGCCCTCTCCTCATCCCAATCCTTACCAAGGCCTTCCAGCATGTTGAGGACTTCTTTGTCCAAAGATTGTAGCTTCTGTTTATTTAGAGGAAGATTCCTGGCTGTTTCGGTGTACTGCTTTTTCCCTTCAATAAGAGTCAGGATATTTTCTGACTCAGAGAGTATTATTTCATTGATGATCAACCATTCAGCTTCAGCCTGCAATTCCTTTAAATTTGAACCAATATCCGTGACACGCTCCTTTCGTTCTTTAAAAGCGGCCTGGAGATTCTTAAGGCTTGCTATTCCATCTTCAGGGAAAGACTCAACAACAGTTGGTAGGGATTTAATATCTCTTTCATTCGCCTGCAGGATTATCCAGTCATTCCATAATTTGAGATAATTATCGGCCCTGTTCCTTTCGATCCTCAGGAAAGCGGCGTCAGAGTTTAATCTGTTGATCTTCTCCTCTGTTTGGTGAAAATTTTTTGATGCATTATCATATCGGGTTATACCATTTTTTGCCTCACGCAACTCTGATCTTATTTCTTCAAGTGCAGAGAGTTTCTTGTTGATCAGAGGCTTTTGCCCCCCAAACTTGAATAACTCACCGCGTTTTTGGTCTATGGCGTTGATTGTTCTGGGTAGGGAAAGCATAGCTGTGCCTGTACTTGCACCGTATATGGCATCCTTTACAGAGTCAGCCTGCAGGGTGTCTATTTCCTGAAGTTCTTTAAGACTGAAGGCATAGATATGCTTAAAAAGCTCACGGGTAGCGCCTCCCAGAATCCTTCGGAGCTCCTCTTCCGTGCCTGTTGTGCCATCGGGGCGGTTTACCTTCACCCTTCCACCGCCCTTTCCAGGCACACGTTCAATGAAATAAGACTGCCCATTTCCCATGGTTATCTCGATGCGTCCCCCATGCTGTCCGCCTGAAAGAGGCGGGTAGTTAGGCTCTTTGGTACGGGCGTCCGGAAAGCCGAAAAAGATGGTTCGGATAAATGCAAGCAGTGTGGATTTGCCCGCCTCATTATCACCCTGAAAGAGTACCAGGCCGCTGGGTAAATCGGAAAAGGATGTGTCATGAAAAATGCCGAACCCATCTATTGAGATAGCTGAAAGCCTCATTTATCAGCCTCCAGCCTGTCTATGCAAAAAAGTTCGGCCTCCCTGAGCATATCCTTTAACTCATCTATTGAGGGGGGTGGTATCGCCTTTTCAACACGTCTGTTTTTATACAACTCAGAAAGAACCTCTCCCATTACTTTATTGATTGTTCCTTCTGAGACCCTTATCTTCTCGGAAATGGACAGCACCTGTCCAAGGAAGTCCTTGTCTTTCCTAAGAGATTCAATATCAAATTCAGGGCGGCAGTCGATTTTTATTTTCTCTACCCAGACAAATGGATCATCCGAGGCATAGTTGTCTCTCAGGCGTTCCTTGAGTTCAGCAACCGCACTTTCTCTCTGCAGGTCTTTGTAAAGCGGCCCTCTGCCGATCAGGTTGATACGGCAGACAACATGTCTCGGCTCGGCCCCCTCTTTCAGGCTGTAAATTGAATTAGAAATTGATCGGTCAAGCTGATCAATTGTCTCTAAGCCATCAATGCTGACAGAGACAGAAAACCAGCGGACTGCATCAAGGGCAATAAATTCCATCTCTACATTACGTTCTTCATCTACATTCACAAGATAGCAGCCCCGTTCACCCTGCTCTCTGATATTTCGTCCCTGTGTGTTTCCAGGGTAGACAACGTACGGGTCTTTGTTCATGATCGCCTTTTCATGAACATGACCTAAGGCCCAATAATCAATACCGGCCTTAGTAAGATCCTTAAGTTCACAGGGAGCATAGGTTTCATGTGCAGGATTGAGGCCAACGCTGCAGTGAAGAAGGCCGATATTAAAGGTATCCGGTAAAAAATCCTTTTTACTATAAAGCCTTGCCAAATTTCTCTGCTCATTTTTTTGTTGAAAACTGATACCGGAAACAGAGGCTGCAGGTGTGTCCCTTAAATTAAATGTTACAGTCTCCACTTTGCTGCAACCGAATCTATGAGCGCCTTGAGGCAGCTCTATCGCAGAAGACCATCCATCTAAAGGGTCATGATTGCCATGAACAACATATGAACCTATATCATTCTGCCGTAATCTCTCAAGCCCGTCCCTGAACTTCAGTTGAGCACGAAGGCTCCTGTCCGTTCCATCATAGACATCCCCAGCAATTAAAAGGAAGTTCACTTCCTTTTCTATGCATAGTTTTATGAGAAATTCATAGGCATCAAAAGTGGCAGACCGCAGTTTATCAGCAACAAATGGGGCCTCAGCCGTAATTCCCTTGAAAGGGCTGTCAAGATGTAAATCAGCAGCGTGGATAAAGGAGAAAGGTTTCAAAGACATGATATATTATAACATATTGTAATAGTCCGGCTATCAACAATCAGCATAGATTTTTGTTACAAACTTTATTTAGCGACTCAATTTTGCAAGAACCCTTGCTTCTCATTTATAGTATGATCAAAAAATAATTAATAGAAAACTTCCTTTTTATGGTAAGAAGCATAGAAAATTGATCATTGTGTGTCAAGCACAATATGACTGCTCTGAATATTCGATAAAAGAACTACCATTGATTGTAAGCCCACATTACGCAATGACTGGTTATGTTTCCCCCAGAGGTTTGTACAAATATTTTATAAGTTCATCCCAATATTGCTTTTTTTGGGAAATGTCATTATGACTGCTATTCTTTATCCGGATTAGCTTTTTGTCACATTTAATTTTACCATATAATTTTTCTGCATGTTTTGGATGAATAACTTCATCGTTTTCTGCCACTAAAAGCAATACACTATTTCTTAAATGTTCACATATTTTTATAGTTTCATATGTGTCACTTAAAATAAAATTCACCAACAGTTTTGGAAAATAGTCATAAGCGACTTCTTTTATGCTCTCATATGGTGTTATTAGAATAGTCTTTGTAATTCCTTTTCTTACTGATAAATATGTCGCAATACCGGTCCCTAAACTTCTTCCCATCACTAATATTTTAGAAGAATCTAAAGAAAACTTCTCTTTCATTTGAGTATATATTTTTTCAGAATCATTTTTTAGGCTAAATTCGGATGGCTTACTGCTACTTAAGCCATACCCTCTGTAATTAAATAGGATAACATTGGCATGTAATCTTTTTTCAAAGTCTTCAATATTAAGGGATACTTCCTCTGCGTTGCCACCAAAATAAAATATGGTTGGAAGATTTTTCATATCTTTTTTTATAATCCAACCGTGTAATAATATTTTCTTTTCAGATTTGATATTTAACTCAAATAGTATCCTATTCAAAAACCCTGGAAAAGCCTTCGCATAAAGCCCGTTTACCCACCCAGATATCCTAATAGTCCTCTTCCTGATGGCACTGATGCATGTGGGACAATGATTACATGAAATTGCAGACACATAAATTTTGTTGCAGAAGTGCGATGAGAATACAGCATTCCTTG
>JAYEMW010000458.1:0-8441 GCA_034718555.1 Thermodesulfobacteriota bacterium | reverse complement strand
TGTTTCTTGCTCTGTATATACAACCATAAAGGATCAATGGTGGCTTTTTCGAAATGCAGTTTTACCCAAAATTATTGACTCAACGTAATTCTCGAAATAGTATCGGAAAGGTGCGAAATGTAAGATAAAAAGGGGGTTTTAAAACAGGTTATTAATTACAGGGGTATCCCGTTTGATTTGCGGCTGCCTAATAAGGAAACGCTAACTGCTATGGATAACATTGAAAATAAACGAAATTAATGAAATTAATTAACGGATTTAAAAAAGAGGGGGTTAAGAAGGTTGCACCATGTCATTGTTCAGTGATCTCGCCAGAAAGCAATTTGCGAAGGCTTACGGAAAAGATTTTATCCTTGCAGGCGCCGGCAAGACAATAACAATAAAAGATGTCTTCTGATTCTACCTATCAGCACTCAAAGGCACCCCTCTCACAAATATATATGATATTGCCCCTATAGCGGCGGCAAAAAAGCAGAGTCCAAATGAAAGGGAAAAAGCCTCAGTCGGTAACTGGCCTTGATTAAAGGAAAATTTCTCAATAATGATACCCATTACATGTTGAAAAAAACCGGCCCCTGCCATAGTAAAAAAGTTTACTGCGCTCATAGCTGTTCCACTAATTGCAATCGGCAACAATTCCTTGATATTTGCATACATGATCATATTGGAGGAATTTAAGAACCCCATACAGAAAAATATCGCCCCTATCATGAAAAGAGAAGGTTTCTGGAAAAAGCCTGTCAAAGGAAATATAAAAATACTGTAAAGAGACATGGTGATCACTGCTACAACTTTTCTATTCTTGAATACCTTATCTGAAAGGGCGCCAATAATGGGGCCACCTATAACAAACCCTAAAGGGAACAACATCAGGATTTCTCCCCTGTCAACAAGGGGGATTTGGTATACATGTTCCAGATAAGGACCTGCCCAAAGACCGGCTATGGAAACATATGTTCCGTATCTGACAAAGGCGGATATTGCTATAAGCCAAAAAGATGGGAGTCGAAAAACAGACATCACCCCTTCGACCGAATCCTTCAACCAGCTTCCCTTATCTGTTAGGGATACATCCTTGCCCTTGGATTTATCACGATACTCTTTCACTATCACATATACACTTATAGTGACTAAGAGATGAACAAGGGCTATTAAAAGAAATGCCTTCCTCCATCCTATCGAATTTACTGCAACTGCAAGGGGTGCAGTAGCTAAAATATTTCCCAATGTCCCTATGGATAGTATAATACCGGAGATAGTGGTAAAGGTATAAGGGGGAAACCATATAGAGATAAGTTTAAATGTGCCCATAAGTGCGCATGCCATGCCTACCCCCATTAACGCTCTACCGGTTAATGCCGATAAAAAGGAATTTGACAGGGCAAAAACTACTGCGCCAACTATTCCCAGAGAGGAAAGGAATAATATCAACCTCTTTGTTCCAAAAAGGTCTATAGCCGCACCCATAGGGATCTGAACCAAGGCAAATGCATAGAAAAAAACAGAGCTTAACAACCCAATATCCTCGGCAGTAAGCGAAAGATCATGCATAAGCTCAGATGCAATTACAGCAGATGTTACCCTGTAGAACTGAGAAAGCAGGAACAGCATTGCAAGGGGAGATAACATCCAAATTTTTTTATCCATTATTGCCTCGACTAATTAATATATATATGCACATGCTTGCACAATGTGTATAAATATTTTTCAAGGTTCAATATTCAAGCTCTAAACCGACCCCAACCTCCTTAAGATAGGAGACCTTTGATAATGCTATTTTGGAGTTAAGGTCCGTGCAATGACATGCATGTACTGAGTCAGGGTGCAGAGATTTAAAATACTCTATAGTTCCTTGTAACTGCTCTGCGGAAGGATCCAGCAAATGAAAGCCTCCTATGACGTCAACAACTCTTTCATCACCACATACCTTTTTTGCATATTCTACAATATTGCAGATTCCAGCATGAGAACATCCTGTGATTATGATAAGTCCATTAGACGACTTGTAGGCTAAAGCGGAATCATCAAAGAGAAAATCATCCTCTTCAACCCCGTTTCTAAGGATTGTTCCGAGTGGATTCTTAGCCTCAAAATTATTAGCTCTTTCAATCTCTCCGAGAAACACCAAACGTTCGGTTAAATTAACAGGCTCTCTACTCAATGCAAGATTGAAATAGCCGGACAGCTTATCCTCTGACAGCAGGGAACCGATTTCAGGCAAGTTACCTGTTTTTCTTGATGAAAAAGTCAATGGGTGAGCCACAAGCGTGGGTTTATTAACATTTAATCCCTCTATCATACCCCCTGTGTAAAGCCTCACAAGTGGAATCAATCCCCAGGTATGATCCAAATGTCCGTGAGACAGCACCACAAAATCCATATCCAGCAAATTTATAGTGAGTTTTTGTGCATTTGTTATAAATGCATCTGAGTAGCCCACATCGAATAAGATCTTCTTACCTTCTTCCTCAATAAGATATGACACCCCCGGCTCAGCAAGGAAATACCTGTCAATAAGTGTGTTGTTGTCAATAAGCACTGTCAGTTTCATTTCATGTCCCCTTTTTGGTTATTGTATATGAGTGACTACGTGAGTAGTCACTATTATTTTTCTATCTGTTCGGTTGGATTTGATCTTGTAATTTCAATTTCTTTTTCACCACCCGCTTCGCTCGAGACGCAGAGGTCACAGAGGTCGCAGAGGTTCTTTTTCATTTGCCGCTGAGAGGGCGGCAAATGAAAACCATCCAGCCCTGCGGGCACAACAGGAACTATTGCAGCGAAGCTGCTGAGTAGTTCCCCCTTGCCGGGCTCTCAGCGGCAAGGGGGAAATCATCTATCTCTGCGCTCTCTGCGTCTTCGCGGTGAATACACGATTTTCATGGAACAGCAAAACCGAAACCTAACTGCACAGCTCCTTGTTTTTCATATTATCAGGTACCAACGGTAGTTCTCCAATTAGAAACAACGCATTTGTTAAGGGTCGGGTGGAATGATTCTTCTCTATCATTTGAATAGTCATATTAAAACAAAAATGTCTGTATGGATAGATAAAATAACAAACGTTACTATTCAGGCGTCTCTTTTTTGACAGGATTGACAGGATAAACAGGAATCTATGTTAAGTCAAGAACAAGACATTATTGTAATAATCCTGTAAATCAAAAGAGGTATCCTGGCACAATACCTTACAGATAGACTCTAATAAGGAATTAATATAATCTCTTTGGGTCTCTCTTTAATGTAAAACGAATATTTAAATTAACTCCCGATCAATCGGGAGAACATGTTAAACCACCTTTCAATAGAAGTGTTTAAACTAATCACTTACCCTTAGAGCAAGGAAAGGGCTATCAGGATAGTTAGAGGATTTACAGGAATTAAAAAATCAAGTTAATCCTGTCATCCTGTCTAATATATACTTGGGTAGTTACGAAAACGCTTTGTTTTATAATAAAAAATTGATAGTGGTATAATAATAGGAATATTGAGCAGGGCCTCAGAGACTAAGCCCTGTGATACAAACTATATTTTCATGAATTTCAGCGGGAGAAGACAGATGAAAACCATTGATTTACGTAGCGATACTGTTACAGTGCCAACCCCAACAATGAGGGAAGCTATATATCATGCTGAGTTGGGCGATGATGTGTATGGAGAAGACCAGCCGACAAAGCGCCTTGAGGAGATGGCTGCAGAAATCACGGGAACAGAGGCAGCGCTGCTGGTTCCAAGCGGGACGATGGCCAACTTGACATGCGTGCTTACCCATTGCGGTCGTGGGGAAGAGGCAATTCTGGGGGATAAATCGCATATATTTCTAAATGAGGCTGGAGGCATGTCGGCCCTTGGCGGAGTGCAGGCACATATACTTCCCAATCAGCCTGACGGAAGCCTACGTCTAAAGGATATAGAGTCAGCTATTCGGGGGGATAATATACACTTTCCGCGCACCAGGCTTATTTGCATAGAGAATACCCACAATAGATGTAACGGTTCACCTTTAAGCCCTGAGTATATTGATTCAGTAGCAGAACTGTCGAGGAAATATGGCCTCTTGCTACACCTTGATGGCGCTCGAATATTTAACGCAGCAGTAGCCTTAGGGGTAGACGTGAAAGAATTCACCCGAAGTGTCGATTCTTTGATGTTCTGTCTTTCTAAGGGCCTTTCGGCGCCAATAGGCTCAATGGTCTGTGGTTCTAAGGAGTTTATTTCCAAGGCATTGCATACTCGCAAGATTTTAGGGGGAGGCATGCGTCAGACAGGGATCATTGCAGCGGCTGGCATTATATCCCTTGAACAGATGGTGGTTCGACTGTCAGAAGACCATATTAACGCCCGAAACCTGGCTGAGGGCATTGCACAAATACCAGGACTGTCAATAGACCTTGATACAATAAAGACCAATATCATTTATTTCGACCTTACAAACGACCGCCTGACAGCCAATGAGTTTGTGAAACTATGTGGTCAAAAAGGTGTCATGTTTTTGCCCACGGGGCCGTCCCAATTTCGCATGGTTACCCATTACGGTATTGAGTCTGAGGATATTGATGCGGCTCTAATAGCCTTACGTGAGGTGATGGAGGGGTAATAGATAATTAGACTGAATAAAATTAACAGGTTTTATAAGCATCAGGCTTATTGACTCACTCGGATTTTGGGAAGTCGCACCTGATTTGACAAAAGGTCCTAACTTTATTATACTCTTATCCCACAATGGAAAAGTCCACAGTTTTTCCATCAAAGAGGCTTCTATTTAATATTCATGGGGGCTAACAATAAATGAAATGCCCAAAATGCAAAACTGAAAATTCTGATGAAAGGAAGTTTTGCCATGAGTGCGGTGCAAAACTCCTTTTAGTATGCCCTCGGTGTGGATCTGAAAACCTCCCCAGCGATAAATTCTGCGGTGAATGCGGCTACAACTTAACTCTTCCCTCTGAACCAACCCCAAAAGAACTCTCTTTTGATGAGAAATTAGACAAAATCCAACGGTATCTCCCTAAAGGCCTCACAGAGAAAATCCTGTCCCAAAGGAATAAAATCGAAGGCGAACGCAAGCAGGTCACAGTCATGTTCTGCGATATGGAGGGATTTACCACTCTCGTTGAGAGACTCGGCCCTGATGAGGCTTACTCCATCATGGACCAGGTCTACGAGATCCTCATTCACAAGGTCCACGACTACGAAGGCACGGTCAATGAGATGACCGGTGACGGCATTATGGCGCTTTTTGGAGCACCCATTGCATTGGAAGACGCTCCCCAAAGGGCGCTCAGATCCGCACTGGCGATTCATCGGGAGATGTCCAAGTTTAGCGACAAACTAAAGCAAGAGAAAAAAGGCATAACACATCTCAAAATGCGGATCGGAGCTCACACTGGTCCTGTGGTCGTAGGCACCTTGGGCAATGACCTCCGCGTTGAGTTCAAGGCAGTGGGAGACACAGTGAATCTGGCCTCCAGGATGGAAGGGCTGGCAGAGCCAGGAACCAGCTACGTGACCGAGGAGACATTCAAGCTTACGGAGGCCTCTTCCGCTTTGAGGTTCTGGGGGAAAAGGAAGTTAAAGGCAGGGAAGAGCCAGTTAAAGTCTACCGTGTGATAGCCCCCAGTACCATAAGGACACGCTTTGATGTCAGTGCTGAGCGGGGCCTCATCCCCTTTGTGGGAAGGGGGAGGGAACTGGAACTTCTGTTGGACGGCTTTGAGAGGTCCAGGGAGGGCAGGGGTCAGGCCGTATCCATCATATCCGATGCAGGTATCGGAAAATCGAGGCTCCTCTATGAATTCCGAAAAGCGGTGACCAATGAAAACATCACCTTCCTTGAGGGCAGATGCCTCTCATACAGCCGAAACGTCGCCTACCATCCCATAGTCGATGTCCTGAAGGCCAACTTTGACATCCAGGATAATGATACGGATCAGGAGATCAGGGAAAAGGTCACCAGGGGTCTCCAGTTCTTCAAGATCGATGAAGCCTCCACCCTTCCCCATCTCCTGGAACTCCTCTCCGTGAAAGAAAGCGGCATTGACAAGATTCCCATGAGCCCCGAGACCAGGAAACACCGAACTCTGGAGGCCTTGAAAAGGGTTATCCTGAGGGGTGCCGAGTTTCGCCCCCTCATCATGGCCATAGAGGATCTGGGCTGGATGGACAGAAGCTCCGAGGATGCCCTAAAAGAGCTTCTCGAAAGCATATCCGCGACCAGGATATTCCTGATCTTCACCTACAGGCCCGAGTTTGTCCACATCTGGGGGAGCCGGTCCTACCACAGCCAGGTGACTCTGAATCGTCTCTCCAACCGTGAGTCTCTGGCTATGGCGATCCACATCCTGGGCACCCCGGATATTGACCGGAACCTGGAGGACCTGATTCTACAAAAGACCGAGGGGATCCCCTTTTTCATCGAGGAGTTCATCAAGTCCCTGAAAGACCTTGGGGTCATCGAGAGAAAGGGCCGGCAATACCAACTCTCCAAGGACATGGGGAAACTCACCATCCCCTCTACGATCCAGGATGTGATCATGGCCAGAGTGGACAACCTTCCCGAGGGCGCAAGAGAAGTGTTGAGGACAGGCTCCGTGATCGAGAGGGAGTTCAGCCATGATCTGATCAAGCGGCTGGCAGGACTCCCTGAACAGGAGTTGCTTTCCCATCTCTCCTCCCTCAGAGACTCTGAGCTTCTCTATGAAAAGGGCATCTATCCCGAATCGACCTATATCTTCAAGCATGCCCTCACACGGGAGGTGGTCTATGATTCCATCCTGAGCAGGAAAAGAAAGCAGCTCCACGAGATAATCGCCAATACCATGGAGGAAATCTACAAGGACAACATCTGTGATCATTACGGTGTGGTAGCCGGTCACTGCATTGCCGGCGAGAAGTACGAGCAGGGGGCGGGGTATTCCAGGCTCGAAGCAAGGAAGTATCAGAAGGCAGGCTCATTCAAGGATGCCATTGAACACCAGGAGATGAGCATAAGCTGCCTGGAATGGCTGCCCCAGACAGAAGAAATCCAGAAAAAGATCATTGATGCCAGAACGACCCTCGCCAATTATCATTTGACCTTGAGCCACAACTCAGAGGCAAAGGATGCCGTTGAATCTGTCGTGGATTTGGCATTGAAGCTAAATTATCGAAAGAGGCTCCCTGGAATCTATACGGCCATGGGGCTGCATGCCCTTTGGGTTGAAGAGGACTTCTCAAGCGGGATCCCTTACATAAACGATGCCCTGAGGATTTCGGAGGAGATCGATGACTTTTTATCATTATGGTTCGCAAACTATCAGTTGGGCGTCTGTGTGTCTGCTCAGTGCGAATTTGAAAGGGCATTATCATATCTTAAGAAAAGCCTGAACCTGAGTGAATTGGCAGACAATACAATAGGGATCTTATTTTCAAAAGCTTCGATTACCCAAGTGTGTTACATGCAGGGAAACATCAGCCTCGCATGTAAGGTGGGCGAAGAGGCATCACATTTAGCTGAAGGAAGTGGTGATATATTGTCCAAGGGTTGGGCCCAAACCCAATATGGTTCTGCTTTGTACTATAAAGGTGAATTTGACAAAGCAGAAGAATATCTTTTGGAGGGGCTAACCTATTCTCAAAAAGCATCCCAAAGTGCCTCGGAGTTTTTGGCGGCTTGTACCCTTGGCAATTTGCATTTCGATACGGGAGTACATGGGAAAGTTCAGGACTATTATATCAATGCAACTAAAAGCTTAGAACGCGCCAAGCTATTTCCGTCATGGGCTAATGCCCTAAAAACATACTTAGCAAGGGCACGGGCACGCACCAAGGAGCTGGATGCGGACCTCCATGGGCTATTTGAGTATTTCGAGAATAACAAACTCAAGGTTTGTGAAGGCATAATGGCAAGGAACATCGGAGATATCCTGCTGCAAGTGGATGATGAGCATATGGCGGATGCAGAGGTATGGATCAGGAAAGCCATTGAGGCAGACACGAGAAACGGCACTCGATGGTATTTGGCCACTGATCATGCCCTATATGCCGACTGGTTCAAAAAGAAGGGAGATCTATCAAGCGCGAAGGAGCAACTGACCAGGGCTATTGAAATCTTCAGGGAATGCGGTGCTGATGGATGGGCCGAAAAAACTGAGCTTGAATTGTCCAAATTGTAACTTTATGCTTATTCAAAGGAATATAGTCTTTCGTAAACTTTAAGCAATTTCTCAATAAGGGAATATAAATGTTTAAACCATCGATAAAATTTGTCAAAAGAGGAGATGGCGTAAAAATCGCCTACTCAAAATTTGGAAGAGGCCAACCATTGGTTTGCCCCGCCTCTTGGGTAACCAGTCTTTCATATATTTTCGACGATCCATTTAACCTATTGAATGGCAAGTGACTCAGCAATTCTCATTTTGGAATAATTTTTCAGCCACCCCAGTACCATCTTCCGGAGCTAC
>JAYEMW010000457.1:0-8449 GCA_034718555.1 Thermodesulfobacteriota bacterium | reverse complement strand
TGCATGCATCCATTTACTTGTTGTCATTGAAAAATCTCCCTTTTTTGTAATTGCTTAATTAAGAGTATTTTATAATTTTATTATTCTAAAGCATTAGCCACGATTTCAGTAATATCCATGATTTTCATCTTAGGGCGTTCTTCTTTTGGAATAGCCTTAAGGCCTTTTCTGAGGTTATCCTTGCAGGCAGAGCACCCTGATACTATAATCTCTGCATCAATATCTATGGCATCTTTAACACGTACCGAGGCCATTTGAACCGCCATATCAGGATCGTCGGCCATGACACCTCCTCCACCGCCGCAGCAACGAGCAAGAAGCCTGTTTCTTTCCATCTCTGCGAATTCTAAACCAGGGACTGCCTTCAGGATATCCCTTGGCTCATCAAATATCTTAAAGGCCCTGCCCAAGTCGCAAGGATCATGGTAAGTTACTCTCTTGCCTAAATCCACATTTAGCTTTATTCTGCCCTCACTTATTAGTCTGTCCAGGTAGTGTACGGAATGATAAATCTCTACACCCATATCGCCTATTTCAGAATATAGTTTTCTGAAGGTCTTATAGCATCCGGCACAGGGTGTTACAAGTTCTCGAGCCCCTGTAGCCTTAATTTTATCCATTAACTTTTCAGCATTGGCCTTAAATTCATCCTTTGCCCCCATCAAAAAAAGTGGAAAACCACAACAGTTTTCTTCTGTCGCCAGGGTAGTGTAATCAACACCGGCGGCTTCTATAGGTTTGATTAGGCTCGGAACCATTTTCATATCGAGATAACTCGGTACGCATCCCATAAATAAAAGGGTCTCCGCCTTAGGTTTAAGCTCACCCTTCTGAATTCTTTTTTTAAGAATCGTGGGATAAATCTCAATCCTTTCTTCCTTGGTGCTTGCGTAAATATTTCCTGTTTTTGCTATATTGTCTCTCACAGCGAGTACTGGGTCCGGGGTAAAATCTGCCTCGTAGAGTTTTTCACGAACCCCTTCAACGATTTCATCTACTCGAACCTGGGCTGGGCAGAAATAGGTGCAAGCCTGGCAGGTGGTGCAACTGTAGAAAGATTCGGCAAGTTCTATTGAAGGCTCTATGGTCCCGTTCATTAAATTAAAGGCAAGGACATTCCTCCCTCTGGCATTTCTTGATTCCCTTTGGGTTATGCTGAATGTGGGGCATCCAAGACGGCAGAAACCACAGTGAATGCATGCAATTATCTCGTTATCGATATCTATTCCAAAGGAGTTTACACCTTCAGGATGATCAATAAGCGGCTGAAATGCAAAATTATCATATATATCATATTTCTTTTTCTCTAATCCCATTTTACCTGGGTTGAGGATATTGTTTGGGTCTAATGCGTTTTTGATGGTCCGCATTACCTCAAGGGCAGGGCCTAATTGTTTTTCTATATAAGGCGCCCTGGCAAGGCCGGTTCCATGCTCGGCAGTGATTGTACCCCCCATTTCAATCGCCAGTTCAGCCAGTTCGTCTGCTGCCGGTCGTAATCTTTCCCATTCATCTCGGCTTCTCATATCCGTGACAAAGGTAGTATGTACATTCCCATCGCCGATATGACCAAAAGTGGTGATGAGTAATTCGTATTTATCGGATATTTCCTGGGCCTTTTTAATGACCTCGGGTATTTTTGTTGGAGGGATTCCAAGGTCCTCTGATATAGCAACAAGCCTGTTGCCCGGTTTGATTCTTGATAACGTCGGCACAAGCTTACCCCTTGCCTCCATTATTTCTTCGGCCTTGACAGGGTCGTCACTCCAGGTGAATTCCTGGACGCCGTATTTTTTGCAGATCTCACCAATCCTTTCCATATCCTTGACCACAGATTCCTTAGCGCCGTCTACCTCTATTATCAGCATGGCCTCAATCTTGCTAACGTCCTTACCTATTGCGCTTTCTACTACCTTCAGGCTATATTTATCCATAATCTCGCATGCAGTTAGTTGGATGCCGGAGCCTATTATGTCGGTAACTGCCTTGCCTGCGGCAAACAAATCATGGAAGATAGCCAGTGCAAGGGCGTTGTATTCTGGAATTACCTGGATTTTAACGGCAATCTCCGTCATGATTCCGAGGGTGCCCTCTGAACTGGCGAAAACATGGTTCAAGTCATAGCCAAATGATGATTTAGGTGTTTTAAAGCCTGTCTCAATAATAGTGCCGTCAGCAAGAACTACCTTGAGGGCCTTTACATAATCCTTGGCAGTTCCGTATTTTACTGCCCTGTGACCGCTGGAATTAGTAGACATCATGCCGCCTATTGTTGCTATGGCCTCACTTCCAGGATTAGGCGGGAACATAAGGTTTTGTTTTTTTAGGGTGCCATTAAGCTGATTACATATAACACCTGGCTCAACCCTTGCATAAAAATTATCCTTATTGATTTCAAGGATTTTGTTCATATTATGAATATCTAATAATATGCCGCCTTCTACAGGAAGGGATGCCCCTGTTGTTGCTGTGCCGGAGCCTTGTACTGTGACAGGTATTTTCTCCTGATTAGCAAGTCGCATAATACTTGAAATTTCCTCTGTAGTGTTGGCAAAGACCACCATATCAGGTATCCCTTCATGCACTGATAAATCGCGTGAGTAGGCCATACGCTCAACAAGGTCGGAAAAAACATTTTCTTTGCCGACAATTTTTGAAATTTCTAAAATAATGTCCATTTTTTAACTCCTTGTCAGTTAATAAACTGATTTAGCTATTTAATAATTTTCCGGGATATAGCTACAATGTAACTATATATAGATAAGAAAAAGGCAGAGTGTCAAGATAAAAGTGTGATGTGTTAGTTCATTCTTAAACTATAGAATATTTAGGTCCTCCTCCTCCCTCCGGCGTCTCCCATGTTATGTTTTCATAGGGGTCTTTAATGTCACAGGTTTTGCAATGGACGCAGTTGGAAAAATTTAATTTCATGAAAGGGCTTCCTGTTTTTTCATCAATTTCCATTTCATATACATTAGCCGGACAGAAGCTTAAACATGGATTTTGATACTCCTCCCTGCATTTTGTATAGCATATATCAAGGTCAAGTATTTTAAGATGTGCGGGCTGCTGTTCCTCGTGGATAGTTCCTGAGTAATATACGTCGGATTCTTTATCGAATGTCGTTTTTCCGTCGAATTTAATTTTACCCTTTTGTTCATCAGTAGGTAAATCTGTTCCATAGATATCAACCACCTTTTTTTGATGGAGAAAATCGGCCTTTGCAGATAGACGCCCTTTAAGAATTCTACCTCCAAGTACGTACTGGAACCCTGCTTTGATAAGTCCTGCCCACAGGCCCTTTTTAAATGCCTGATGGAAGTTTCTTACCTTATAAAGCTCCTTGCCTATGTAACTGCTGTATAGTGATTTTTCATATTGTTCAAGCTGAGAAACGGAAAAATCATCTTTGAGAAGGGCATCAAGTATTGTTTCAGCAGCAATCATTCCAGATTTCATGGCAATGTGTATTCCTTTTATTTTCTGGCTTATAAAAAGGCTTGCCGAATCACCTATGATAATGCCACCGTCAATTGCCGGTTTCGGTATTGAAAAATAACCACCTACCGGTGCTGTTTTGGCGCCATACTGAACTAATTTTCCGTCTTTTAATATTTCTGCAACTAATGGGTGAAGTTTGAATTTTTGAAATTCGAGGTGAGGATCAAGGAAGGGATCTTCACTGTCTAAACCAGTTAATAAACCTACGGAAACCATATTATTTTTCATACCATAGATAAATCCGCCACCATATGTATTGCTTTTGAGGGGGTAGCCCATAGTATGAACAATATGTCCCTCTTGAAAACTTCCATCTGGAATTTCCCAAACCTCTTTGACCCCTGCAACATAAGTCTGTGGATTTTTTCCTTCATCTAATTTAAATTTTTTAATCAGGGTTCTGGTAAGGCTTCCTCTTGTGCCTTCACCAAATATAGTAACCTTGGCATGAAGGTCGATTCCAGGCTCAAAATTAGCTTTTTTATCGCCATCCGGGCCTATGCCCTTATCACCTGTTCTTATTCCAATTACCTTATTATCTTCATAGAGTATTTCAGTCCCTGCAAAGCCTGGAAATATATCAACACCGTTTTCCTCAACGATTTTACCCAGCCAACTGGTGATTTTAGAGAGGGAAACAATATAATTGCCGTGATTATTCAGGGGAGGGGGCGTAATAGGGGATTTAATACGGCCTTTTTTGGTTAAAAGACTAACTTCCTCTCCTGTAATTTTTCCCTCAAGTGGTGCGTCTTTTTCTAAAAAGTCCGGCATGAGTTCCTTAAGGGCTGTTGGGTCCATGATTGCGCCGGATATATTATGGGCGCCTATATCAGTTCCCTTTTCGAGGAGGGCGATCATGATTTCATCAAGTTTTTTCCCTTCTCCACTTTCCTCAACCTTTTCGTTATGCGCCTGAATTAAATTCGATAGATGAAGGGCGCCGCAAAGAGAGGCTACGCCTCCGCCTACAAAGAGTACATCTACATCCATTACTTCTCTCTCGTCTTCCACTATAAAACCCTCCTTAATATTTTGTATAAAAATTAAACAATTACTCAGGCTGTTTATCTATAGCCTTGAATTCAGAGCTTTGAGCCCGAGTATTTAAATATTAGTAACCGTTCACGGGTTCAACGTTCAGGGGTTCAAGGCTCCATTATGGTCCCCAGACTGCATTTGGAATGTATAAGTAAGAGACATGCGTCATTTTCGTTATGCATAATCCAAAATTTCGAGCCAAATTGGCAATTGTTTGGTAAAATGAGCATTTGCAATGAAGACTTCGGGTCTTCAATTTCTACTTTTTCCCTAACCCTGAACCCTGAACGTTGAACCGTGAACGGTTACGATATATCATATTACGAGAAAATTACGCAAGGCAATTTTATTGACCTTTCAGAAAGAAGCGCTTATTTTTATTGACTGAAGTTGTGTTAATAGGGTATTTATCTCTATCAAAAAAACAAGGAGGAAGTTAAAATGGATAGGACTTTGGCTATAATTAAACCTGACGGAGTATCACGGGGTCTGACAGGAGAGGTGATAAGCAGATTAGAAAAAAATGGTTTGAATATTGCGGCAATGAAAATGCTTTATATGTCAAAACAACAGGCTAAGGGATTTTACAATGTTCATGCCGGAAAACATTTTTTCGAGAGTGTTACGGATTTTATGTCTTCAGGGCCTTGCGTGGCAATGGTTTTAGAGGGTGAAGACGTTATTGATACCTACAGGAAATTAATGGGGGCAACAAATTACGAAGAGGCGGATGAGGGCACTATTAGACGAGACTATGCTACGGATATTGAGAAAAACATAGTACATGGATCAGACAGCCCTCAAACCGCTGCATTTGAAATTTCCTACTTTTTTAATGAGTTGGAAATTTATAAGAAATAATTTTATAAGGAGGAGGTTATAAATGTATAAAAAATTTTTACCGGCCTTGGGAGTTTTATGTTTAATTGTATCTTTATCATTTACTGTACCGGGAAATGTTTTTGGCGCAACAAAGCCCTTTACATTCGGGCTGCTTCTTGTAGGGCCTTACAATGACCATGGATGGAGTCAGGCCCATTTTGAAGCAGGGGAATACATTCAAGAGAAGATTCCAGGAACTAAAATGATATATATTGATAAGGTTAACCCTGCTGATCGCCCTGGAGTTACCATTGCGCAATTAGCGGATGATATGGTGGAAAAAGGTGCAAAATTAATTATTGCAAATTCAGACGACATGAAAGATGGGGTAAGAGAAGCTGCAATGATGCACCCTGATATCCATTTTATTCATGTCTCGGGTGATGATGTTCTTACAAAAAAGGCGCCGAAGAACCTTTCAAATATTATGGGGCGTATGGAATATGGGAAAATGATGGCCGGCTTTGTAGCTGCTATGACTACCAAAACCGGCAAGATTGGATACTTAGGGCCCCTTGTAAATGAAGAAACCAGGAGACTGGCCTCTTCCTGCTATTTGGGAGCCAGATATGCGTGGGACAAGGTTCTTGGTAAAAACCTTGCGGATCTAACCTTTAAGGTGACATGGATAGGTTTCTGGTTCAATATTCCAGGTGTTACATCTGACCCAACCCAGGTGGCCCAGAATTTTTTCAATACAGGCTATGACGTAATTGTCTCAGGAATAGATACAACGGAGGCGGTAGTAGTAGCTGCACAAAAACACAAGGAAGGAAAGAAGGTTTGGGCTATCCCTTATGATTACAAAGGCGCATGTCAAGGAGCCCCGGAAGTTTGTCTCGGTGTCCCCTATTTTAACTGGGGGCCTGGATACGTAAACCTTATAAAAGCGTCTATGGACGGAGCCTGGAAATCTGAATGGCTTTGGCTGGGCCCTGACTGGAAGAATATAAATAACCAGGATACAAGTTTAATCGGTTTTGAGCCTGGACCTGCCCTATCAGCATCTTCTAAAAAGGCCCTTGATTCTTTTGTTTTAAAGCTTGGGTCAGGCAAACTAAACTTGCTTAAAGGCCCCATGTATTATCAAGACGGGAGCCTGTTCATCAAAGACGGTGACACAGCCACGGACAAGCAAATTTGGTATATGAAACAGCTTTTAAAGGGAATGATGGGCCAGAGCAGCGCAAAGTAGTTTTTGAACTGCTTTTTTGCTAATTCCTAAGGAATTATTTAAACTTTTTCAGGTAGCTAAACGCACAGAGGACGTATATAAACCCTCTGTGCGTTTTTTCCTTAAAATAGCGGCTTCAAACAGTGGCTTTTGACTTTATTTATTTTTCATTATTTTAATCTTTTTAAAATCCCAGGGTATTTTTACAAAGTCACAGTCGGAATGACATACAATGTTAATTGAACTGGACAAGATACATAAACATTATGGGCCTGTTAGGGCGAATAATGGTATAAGCCTTACGGTTGAGCCGGGTTTGATACATGGAATTTTAGGAGAAAACGGTGCAGGGAAAAGTACGCTGATGAAAATCCTTTCAGGGTACACGGAGAAAACAAGCGGAAAGATTCTGGTAGATGGCTCTGAAGTTCAGTTTGAGGATCCTAACCATGCGTCGAGATTGGGAATTGGAATGCTTTATCAGGACCCACTTGATTTTCCCCAGCTTTCTGTTTTAGAAAATTTTATATTAGGCCAAAAAGGCGGCATTGTAGACCGGAAGGGTTATTTTAGGCATATCTTTGAAGAGCTCGCTGGTGATATTGATTTTAGTCTCCAACCCGATACCCTTGTTAAGAATCTTACCATAGGGGAGCGACAGCAGTTAGAGATTTTAAGGCTGCTGGCCTTGGGAGTAAAGGTTCTTATACTTGATGAACCAACCACCGGCATATCAAGCATGCAAAAAGAAGGCCTTTTTCATGCGCTGAAGGAGCTGGCATCTGCTGGAAAAAGCATATTGCTGGTGTCTCACAAGTTAGAGGACATAGATGCCATGTGCCATACTGTCACTGTACTACGACAAGGGGTAGTAACAGGTGAGGCAAGCGAACCCTTCGATGCGGAGGTTTTGCTTAAAATGATGTTTGGAAACCCCCCTGTTTTTCTTTCACGGCCCGGAATAACTCCAGGTAAATCGGTTTTTGTTATGGATAAGGTGTATGCATCCGGCGGCCGGTCAGGCCTTAAAAATTGCTGTGTGGAAATCAGACAGAGAGAGGTTATTGGCCTGGCAGGTTTGGAGGGCAGTGGCCAGGGAGTTTTTCTTCGTACTGCAGCGGGTTTAAAACCGATGAATAGTGGATCAATTTATGTTCTTAATAAAAAAATGAATAAAAAAAACCATCATGTATTTAAACGGGCAGGGGTTAGTTTTCTTCCAGCGTCTCGTCTTGAGGAAGGGTTGATACCAGGGCTTAACCTATCAGAGCATTATGTGCTTCAACAAAATAATAAAGACTTTTTTTTAAGAAGAACTAAAGCCGATGAAAGCGCCAAAAAAATCATTAATAATTTTCATATCAAAGGAGCGCCTAAATTGCAGGTAGAATATTTGTCCGGGGGGAATCAGCAGCGTCTTCTGCTTTCCTTTTTGCCGATTGAGCCAACCATTCTTCTCCTTGAAAACCCAACAAGGGGACTTGATGTGGAATCCGTGCAATGGACCTGGCAATACCTGCACTCATACTGTGAGAGGAATGCAAGCATAGTATTTTCATCCTCGGAAATTGATGAAATACTTATGTTTTCTGATCGTGTACTGGTTTTCTTTGATGGTCATATTGTTAAAGATGTCAGGACAGTGGAAACAGATATAAATGAACTGGGTCGAGCAATTGCAGGCAAAGCTTGATATATAAATATGTCAGTGAACATAAACCCTAAAATATTTTTTCGATATAGCCGTGAATTTTCAGTAATCTTGATTGGCTTGTTTGCCTTTACTTCACTGATACTTTTTGTTGCAGGCGCCCCACCTTTTGCCGCTTACTATCAAATACTAAAGGGATC
>JAYEMW010000456.1:0-8449 GCA_034718555.1 Thermodesulfobacteriota bacterium | reverse complement strand
CTGCAACAAACAGATTGCGGTAATAGGACCTCTTGGCGGAAATGCGTAGTTGATTTTCATCAAATGGGGAGAGAAAAAGCAGCCGTCCATCTTTCAGGGGTTTTTTATACTCTTTGTTTATCCGCATTTTATTGATACTTCTGGCGGGGCATATAATGATGGGCTGGGCGCCGCGTAAAAGCATTGTGAGGCTTTCACGCTCCATGGGCGAATGGAATCCGCTGATAACCGTCATGCCGGCATCCCTTAAAATTTGCGCAATGTCATAGGTTTTTACTATTAGATCGCCAGGACATTTTGTCGAGCAAAAAAAGGCTGTTGATTTATGGCGGAGGATGTCGAGGTTTCCTACGGCCGTGATCTTGTTCGGAGCATCTTTGCTCAGTTGGTTGCTTCGGACACACAATCCTCAGAAAACCCGAGCTTTTTGATCTTTGCGCGAATTCCCTGGAGATCAGCCTTAAAGACCTTGACCGGTTTTAAGAGCACGAGCCCGTCCTTGATATCCACGTCAAAGTACTGCACATCCTTAAGCTGAGTGATGATTTTCTTGGGTATAGTAATCTGGTTTTTGACGGTAAGCTTTGCTAACATTTCCTTAACTCCTTACTTTCCGATAGTAGAAAAATGATGCAATCTCTACACGAAAAACGCAAGTACTTTTATCAGAGAGTCAGATAATGCCGCAATGTAAACACTTGCCTGCCCGAAAGCCATCAAGGTGCATGATAAAATTCCCCCGGGGATTGGCGTATATATCATGGAATAAGGGCATCATAAGTGCTACTTTATGGTGAATGAGTAGTGAGCAGACCCTTCAATTGTTATAGGCCTTATTACCCTCTTTATTACCCCTTTTTAAGGGTATTACCTTTTTTTTCGCCAAACCGCCCCGGGACCTCGACCCAGGCATTCCACGAATCCGGCCTTTTGTAAATTTCTCAGCACTTTTCGAATCATATCCCGGCTAACGCCCATACATGTGCGTTCAAGTTCATATAGTGTAAATGTTTCTGAAAATGCCTTAACCGCTGCCTCGACCTGCTTTGTTTTGGCTCCGCGAGGGCTTTTCATCTGATCGACACGATCTTCAAACTCACGATAAGCATTTTTGAGAATGGAGAGAATATAATTGATATAAGGCCATGGGTCATGCCTGCCTTCATGCCAGCCCTGCGAGCCTTGCTCAAGCGTTTCGTAATAGCGTTTTTTGTTTTGTTCAATAAGTCTTTCCAGGCTGATATAGCGTCCGACTTCAATTCCAGAGTGGTAACAGGTCAGCAGCAAAAGCAGTCGCGAGACTCGGCCATTTCCATCGCGGAAGGGATGAATGCATAGGAAATCGAGATTCAAGGCAGCCAGGAGGATAAAAGGGTGCGCCCATCGTTCTCGAAGCCCACGAGACCAGAGTTCAATCATTTCGCTCATAGCTTGAGGTGTTTGATCTGCGGGAACAGTTTCAAAGCGCACCCGCCGCCGACCATCAGGGTATTTCTGGATGATGTCAATGTTCTTTTCCTTATATTTGCCCGCATCCCATATTTGCCCGCGCGAAAGTTTATGAAATTTCAGTATGGTTTCCTCTGAAACTGGAATTTCCCAGGCCTTTTCATGGATGAGTCGCAAGACGTCACGGTAGCCTCGAACCTCTTCTTCATCCCGGTCCTTCAAAAACGGTTTCCCCAAAATAAGGGTATTAATCCGGGACTGGTCAACATTTATACCTTCAATGCGGTTTGAAGAAACAGCGCTTTCAATCAAGGCATGCTCGCGAAGAATCTTGAGTTTGTGGGGGGATTGATGAGTGAATAATTCCTGTTTGCCTTGTGCTTTACTCAAATCGGCCAGATACCAACCGGTAATGGTGGGGATCGTGGATGGCTCCGCAGAAAATTGTCGTAATGTCATCATAATAGTTTCTTTCATTCCTTCTTTATAGCAATCAAGCAGGAATTCTTTAACTTGGTCGAATCACTCCAACAGATAAAAATTTAAGATAAAATGCTTCAGAATTTACGGCTTATTCTACCCAATCTAACCTCAACGTTCGTGAAAATACCCATTCATTCTTTTTTTTTAATTGATATAATCTTATCTGCTAATTCTCTTGGAAGTGAAATATCAAATGTCTTTACATCAGGTTTGATTTTTCCAGCAGGATTATTTATGATCCTAATCTCTCCTTCCTCATCTCCAAGACCAAGTACATAATATATGTAATAATTATCCCTCAACTCGGTAGCTGTTCGCCATTCATTGATTGTAACTTCCCTTTTTTCAGGGCGCCCCCATGCACCTTTAACTTCAATATAACGTTTTTTGCCAGTCAAAGGATTGTCTGATTCAATGTCATATCCTAAATTGTATCGGGAAACATCTTTATACGTCCTTTTGTTCCTTTTTTCATAGCGTTCAACCCAATTCATAGCAGCTAATTCTATTTCCTCTTTTTTTTCTTGCTTACCCGGTTTCTGTGGCGGTGTGTCAACTCCATGCTTACCGGCCCCTATGCCATGTGTATTGACCTCTGGCCCTGTTTCGCTTTCATAAACACCTCTTGTTGACTTTTCTTGGAATTCTTTTCCAAACTCTCCATTACTCATTCCCAGAATCTGATTTCCAACAGGTTCTTCTTGTGTGCCTTCGATTATCTCTTCATCCGCTGGCTTCTTATCAACAGGTTCTTCTTCCTTTATTTCGTACCCTTTAGTATCTTCGAGATCATCAGTTGAAAATGGTAATTCTTCTTTCAGGATACTTGCACAATACAGAACGTCATCCTCAGGTACCCCAGCCCTTCGTAATTTTTCAATTCTCTCAGAATCTGATTCGCATAATAGTAGGTTTTCAAACGCCTCGCAATACGTTTGGCCAAGTCTCTGTGCAAGCGATTCAGCCAATCCCGACCACAGGTTTCTTTCTGAGCTATTGGTATTCATGTACAAAGTGTAATCAGAGCTTGCCCAGCATACAGAGGGTTCCTCTTCAAACAGCAATTCTTCTGTGTTCAGCAGTTTAAACTTTTTCTTAAGGTTCGTTACTGCTAAGATTTTTAGAGATCTAAAAAACTCCTGATCTTTTGTCCGACTTGCAGGCCTATCCATGCTTAGTCTGGATAGAAGTACGGGGGCGAGACTTTCAAAATTTTTCTGCCATTTTTCAGTTTCTTTATTGACCTTTCCCCCGGGTATTACTTCCTCATTGATCATTTCAGAAGCCAAAGTCATTCCGAAAAGATCCTTAGCCTTTTTTGCTCTGTTTTCTCCGCCCAATTCTACGGAGAAAATGTTGTACCCAGAATCCATTAATTTCTTTTTGATTGTGTCAAAGCGAGGCTCATCTGAGTATACAACCTCTTTAGCCTTTCGATAACTATACTGATTGTCTGAAGATAACGACAGCACATTAATGTCGGAAAAAGGATTTGTATTTTCTGAAACTTGACATTGTTCTAAACAAAGCCTGTACAAAGTTTGAGCTATCATGGCTTTTTCTTTTGAAATGTCGGTCTTTGTTTCACACAGTTCATTCAACCAGTTACTCCAATCCTCAATTGTTATCTGGTCCCAGTTCGTTCTTATCCCAATTTCATCTATAAGGTCTTCAAATCGTCGTACTAATTCCTTTCCTTTTGGTCTTTTAATTTGGAGAACCGGCACGATGCCCTTAAGGCCTTTTCCAATCTCAGAATCTTCCAGAAAAATCTTATCAGGAGGTAATAGCCTCCCACGTCTCGTGGGAAGCCAATTTGAATGTTTAATCCCCCATATTAAGAAAGAATCACATGAGGCGTAATATGACGAACTAATTTTTGTATACCTGAAACTACACTTCACTTTTTCTTTTTGATGTCCTACAATATAAATGAAAGCCTCAGTGTTATAAAGAAGCTGTAAAAGATTCATGCTTTTCTCTGCATCTTTACTAACATTGTTCCAACCATCAAGAGCAAAACTCTCCTCCAGTTTAATAGTCCACCGCCACATAACTGATAGGCTTTTGTTATCTATGTAGTAGCTTTTATATAGTTTCCAATCTTCTTCAGAAACATGAGAGGGATGCGGGTTTGAAAAAGAATATTGTGAAATGTACTCTGGCACCTCTTCAATCGGTAAGATTTTGGGCTCCCATGAAACCCCTAAATATCTGTACATGGCCTTCCATTTCTGAACTGGAATTCCACTGTGAACAGCGTCATCTGGAGAGGTCAGAAAACCTTGGTTTGGTGAACCTCCGTAAACCTGCCTCAATTCATCGGGTGCTACCCACTCTTCAGTAGCATATACTTTCCATGCAGGCAGCCAGTCACCATTTTCAATCGGCACACAAATATTATGTGCTAATTGAGTTCTTAAATCATTAAACCAGGGATAGGGGTCCATATCCTCGAATTTGTCACTTATTTCCAACTGGGCAAGAAAGATTAAAAGGTCTTTATTGTAAGCAAGATCAGACTTGATTGATTCATCAGCGGTTTCAATAGCAGGCAGGACAGCCTTTTCGATAATCTCATGGGGTCGGAAGGGGTGCAACCCATATTGAGACAGTTTTTTTAACCCTTCTCTGAGCATGGTTAATTCTACCTTTTCAAGATCTTTGCCAAGTTCAGGATTCAAGAAATCTAAAGATATAAAAGATGGGATCTCAATGGTTTTGCCTCCTGCTGGAAGTAAAAAGAGCGGAGGTAACGTATCCGAGGATATGGAACGAAGTTTCAATTTGGTTGTTAGAAATAAATCTTGTTTTTTTAATGCATTTGCAATGTCACTGGCAGATTCATGACTTAAACTCCTTGAAGGCGCCTCTGATATCCATTTTAAAATGATATTTAAGGCGGTGGTACACCAATTTGGATCAGGCCTGGCTAAAAATCCCAATATTTTAACGAAATCGGGTTTCTTAATTTCTTTTCCGCCGAATTTTTTCAGCGTCTCCAACCTGGTTTCAGAGGTCCATTTTGGACCAATCAGGAAGCGGTTTCCCCACTCAATCTCGTTTTCAAACAGACTATTAATATCACTGATGGTTTCTTCTTTGGCTAAGCCTGCTATTTGTGGGTACATCAACCTTGACGGGTTCAGCATTGCAGGCAAAAACTCAGTTTCACCGATTACATCCTCGAAGGCATCAAAAATCTGCCTCTCAACAGGCTCCATAGCATCCGGGGACCGGCACTCAAGAAAATCAAGCACAGTTGGATTATTTTTACCAAAATAAGGCATAGTTTCTTTGACAAACAGAGAAGCCATTTCTTTCATAATCCACTCATTATATTTTTCTGCATCACCCCTCAAATGCTTACGGCCTGCATCCAAAATGAAATCGCCGTGCATAAAGAACTTAAAGGGACACATTTCAGACGTTGGGAAATATGAAAATAATTGATAATAGCCTTCAAACGGGGTTTCTGGAATAGCAATAGAAATGGCACCATGCGTTAGGTCTCTACAGCCTTCTGGTAGAGTAGATGATATTGGTTCTGGAATCTTTTTTTCATTTCTGAAAATCTTGTAGCATTCAGGCTCGCCGTCATTGACCTTAATTCTTGTCTGGCTCTTTTCTCGAAAAATATGGTACTGTCGTTCAAAATCATCAGTTATGATTAATAGATGAGATACTGAATTCAAAAATAAAAGGGTTAAAGGATCAAAATTATCAAGTTCACCAAGAATGGTCATTGAGACAGTTTCATTTTTAAGTGGAAGAATAATCACCGTCACAAATCCATCTTGATACAATTGATCGATTAAGTCATTTCTATGGCTGGTTTTAAATGGAAGTCGCATTAGTGGCATGTGTTCAGTTTGGTAGTCTTCTTTTAAGGCTTGAGTAATTTCTTTGGCCGATTTTTCTCGGTCAAATGTAAACTCAAAAGTTGTAGAATAAATAGTGGGTTTCATTGACCACGATAGTACAGATTTGAAACCTATGCCCTTGTTTCCAATGGTTACTCGACGGTCTTTTTTAGGGCTTCTATCCAAGTTGCAGATAGCTTCAACACCCTCCGGCGTAAAAGGAGTTCCATGATTAGCCACTAATAGCCTGTCATTTTGAAGGATTATTTTTATCCTATTGTTATCAGAATCAGAAGTTTGATTCATGGCATCGTCAGCATTCTGAATAAGCTCAATTAGGGGGCGACCGGCTGTATCACCAGCCACGCGAAGTTCTGCTCTCCGATGTTCTTCAATATCACCAGGAGTCGCTTGATAACTTTTCAAACGATTACTCCGAAGATTTTCAAGGACTACGTCAGAATTTATCATTATTTTTCTTCCATTTAAGAAAGCTGAATGCTGAGATCTTTTATGCTACCGCTTCCTCTTGTGTTACCAAAAATTCCTTTTGAATATATTTTTTCAAATCATCAACCGCGGTAAAATACAGGTATCCATTTTGATTGACAACCTTCTCAATATCCTTTTCTTCATTGATTAAAAGCGCCACAGGATGACTCAGGCCCGGCTGCAAACCATCAGGCCATGCCAGATCAAGAACGGCCAGGATTTTACCTGTATCCTCGTCGCATAGTTCGTATTCTATTTCGCCAGGCGGCAGGCCCATGCTTTCTACCCACAACGCACATTCCAAAATGAGTTCTTCCTCTTCATCACTTACAATCAGGCCTGGAGCTGCCTCAGTTTTCCTGAGCGTGATATCCTCTATGGGAGTCTCTGTTTCAGGTACCTTTCCATGATAAAGACTTTCCAGAAATTCATTTGCCGCATTCGCGATTAGTTTTCTTCTTTCTGCTAAGAAATCAAGGTACCTGTCCCGTTTCCACAGCTCTCTATCCATAGGTATCCAGTGTGATACAAGGACACCCGGATGATTCTCTTCTATTTCTTCAAAGTATTCCTCAGGAGCCCGTTTACCGATCCAGAGATTTGTTTCCTGTGTTTGAAATATAAAGTTGGCAATAGCATTCACTTCGGATCGCTCATAACCCTTTTCATATTCATACAAATAAACTTTGGGGAAAATATGATGAACCTGAAGCGTACTTAATTTGCCAAGCATGTGAAAAGATAGATCAATTCCGGTTCCCCAATCTTTGGAACCACATACCCTTGTTAAGAGATAAATCAAGGGATAAAATCGCGTGCCTTTACTCCAACCGCTCACATCTTGTTCATGCACCATTAGATCACCCCTGCTTTTCCGCAGGTTTTCAATAAGCCTGTCAAGCGCGCCTTCTTTTTCCTGTATGAGCAAAAGATCCTGTCTGAGCACACTTTCAGTCGAGCCTGCATATCGCCCCCACAGGAAGGCGTGGACATACCAGTAAAGCAGTTTGTCCCGCTCTTTATGATCTAATCGGATTGTCGCATGTTCTGATAAATACTTGGACAGCAAGGGTAAGGCCCCCCGCCCGCCAAGCACCCTGTCATGGTCTAAGCCTAATCTCGAGGAAACAATGTTCAACAAGCCGTCAATTTTTTTCTCGGCCTCTAAAAGTCCGTTTCTGAAAGTCGTGGTATCTACATCCTTCAAGGCTGAAAAAAGAGCCTCGCCGGTTAATATGGCATTGATGTTCCTGAGGAACCATTCAAGGGTAAAATCAAATCCAGCACGCCTCCATTTTTGCAGCCTGCTCTTCATTTCATCACGGGCCTTCGGCCAGGAAGCGCATATCTTGGCAAGAGCCAAATCACCCTTTGAAAGTTTTGTGCCTCCGCTATTAACTTTATTGAAAATCTCAACAACAATATCGACGGTTTTGTCTTCTCCAGTTATCTTTTCATCGTGAAGTTCAATCTCCTTGATTTGATCAACTGCGTTTAATCTTCCAAGGTATTTGGCCATTTTGGGCTCCACATCTATTTTGGTGCTGAGCTTGCTAAAAATTGATGCAGCACCTTCCTGCATAACGTCGGTTACATTTATCCAGAAAGAATCATCTTTCATCTTTAATGGCTGGTAGAACTCAAAGACTTCATCTTCCAAATGAAAGTGTAAGCCGGTAATAACCTTTTCATCCCCGTCAAAGAATATAGGCGCTTTCCCACGGACAATACCATAGAGAGAGGTTATCCGTTGCTGCCCATCGAGCAAAAGATTCACCACACCTGGGGTTATTGGGCCATCGCCGCGTGTAAGCGCTTCGTCTGATTGCACAATCCAGACAAGAAGACTTCCGATCGGAAACTTGCGGTATAAGGAATTCATCAAGCCCCTTACCTGTTCACGGTTCCAGACATACCCCCTCTGAAACTTAGGAAGGGCCATAGTCCCGAGGTCAATTTGATCAAGTATGGTCGATATTTTCATAATAAAATCCTTTCTCTAAGTTTGAACTCCGACTTTGCCTCTTAAAAAATCGTGCATAAGACCCTTTTTCTGTAGTTTGAGTTTGTTGTGGTATTGCTCTTTTGATTTATTCATTAACCAATCAATCCCGCTTCTTGGAAGCTGAAATACCCTTTCTTTGTTATGATAATATGATCAA
>JAYEMW010000455.1:0-8466 GCA_034718555.1 Thermodesulfobacteriota bacterium | reverse complement strand
AAAAACCACATATACAAGGCCTGATGCGAATACGAATGCCGATTCATGCAATCATTGCCATGGCACAAAAGTAGAGGTTCAGGGTGTAGAGGTCAGGGATACAGATTTTGGAGAGTTAGAGTTTCCAGTGCTCAAAGGGTGGCCCAACCAGGGAGTGGGCAGGATAAATCCCGACAAAAGCTTAGGATCATGTACTTCCTGCCACACCCGACATCATTTTTCTATTGAAATGGCAAGAAAACCCCACACCTGCTCTGAATGTCACAAGGGCCCTGATGTACCTGCATATAAGGTTTATCAAGTAAGTAAACATGGAAATATCTTTTCATCTCTTGGCAAGGAATGGAAATTTGATTCCGTCCCCTGGATAGTTGGAAAAGACTTTACATCCCCTACCTGTGCAGCCTGCCATGTGAGCCTTGTAACCACCGAAGACGGTGAAGTTGTGGCAGAACGAACCCACCAGATGAATGATCGGTTATCCTGGAGGATATTTGGGCTGATTTATGCCCATGCCCATCCGAAATCTCCGGATACCACCATCATTAAAAATAAAGCTGGATTACCTTTGCCTACTGAGCTGACTGGAGAGCCAGTGGTCAAATATCTGATTGATACAGAGGAGCAGAATAAGAGACGAAAGACAATGCAAAAGGTTTGCCTTTCCTGTCATAGCCATGGGTGGGTGCAAGGTCAGTTTTCCCGTTTTGAAAACACTATTAAAACCACCAATAAAATGACCTTGACAGCCACGGAGATACTCCTTTCCGCCTGGGAAAAGGGAGCAGCCAAGGGGCTTTCACAAAATGACAGCATCTTTAATGAGGCCATTGAAAAGAAATGGGTGGAGCAGTGGTTGTTTTTTGCAAATTCTACCCGTTATTCCTCTGCTATGGCTGGGGCTGATTATGGTGTTTTTTCCAATGGTCGGTGGTATATGAGTAAGAACATCCAGGAGATGATTGATTGGTTGAAATTTAAGCTGGAGGAGAAGAATTAGATTCGCCCTGTGGTTAGCTGTTTTTCGTAACCGTTCACGGTTCAAAGTTCAGGGTTAGGGGTTAGGGAAAAAACTGAAATTAAATCCCAAAAAGGGTAACATCTCAATAAGACAGGGCATTTCTATAGCTTCCCCCTTTAACAAAGGGGGATTGAGGGGGATTTTTTCTAAAGCTGCCCGGACTTATTGAGATGTTACCAAAAAGGCTCGTAAAAAATGCGGGTTTTGCCACATCATTGCCAAGTACCATGTTCCAAGTTTGTGGGTATGTGGAAGCAATCGGTTTTTACGTACACAACGCTTACAAAATGGCTTAAGGTGATAAGAATACAACCTTTGAACCCCCTGAACCGTGAACGGTTACGGTTTTTAATACCCCGGAAGGTTATAACTTCATTCACTAAAAATTTTTCAAGAGTATATAGACACATCAGAAAGGTAAATAAAGAAAATAGGAGGTCAAGAAAATGGAAAACGAACAGGAAAAATATGTATGTGCTAACTGCGGCCACACTGCTTCAGGTAAATTCGTTGGAGATATCTGCCCTGAATGTGGCCTGACTTATTGGAAATGTGCTGAATGCGGTTACACTATGAGCGCAGCAATTCCACCTGATGTCTGTCCGGGATGTGGTGAGAAGTGTGACTTTAAAAATGTTACATGCTATACGCCTGAGTGCGGAGGACCTGGAAATATAGATCCACGTTTATAGCGAGAAGACAATTACTTACTGCCTGAACGAAAAGCCGGTTCAGGCACTATTTTAGATTTTGCCCGCCTGCCGTCCGTCGGGCAGGGATTGCGGATTTTGGATTAAAAAACAACGCAATTACAAAGCCTTGAAAATTTAAGGCCAAAACTTGAAAATTATATTTCGAGGTTTTCGTTCAGACACTACTTAACATGGAAGAATAAAACAGCAGAAGGGCCTCGATGCGTTATGATGCCTCTGCCTGTATTCCCATGTCTCTTACAACTGGGGACAGCATGAACTTTGCACCATATTGACAAAAATGAATTTCGAAGAGTCTCGTGCTGCAGCCGGAACTATCTCCTGTGCGGATGAGCCTGGACATTATGAAGTTTAGGTATCCGGCGCTATGACCGTAGTTTAAAGGTAAAATTATTTATGGAAACAAAAGGTAATCACAGAAATCAGAATCAGGAAATGGTGATCTTAAAAAATGCAGTTGAAAATACGAACGAGGCCTTTGTCACCATTGATGAAAATCATAAGGTCTTATTTTTTAACAAGGCAGCGGAAAAGATTTTTGGGTTCAGCAGAAAAGAGGTTATTGGAAATGACCTTGATATAATTATGTCGCCAAGCTGCAGCCAAGGACACCGCCAGGCGGTAACTCAATATGTAAAGACCAGAAAACCAGGACGTATCGGACACGAAACAGAAATGCTTGCTACCCGAAGGAACGGCGATACCTTCCCTGCAGCGATTTCATTTTCCGTCACAGAGGTAAATGGGAAACTTTTCTTCACCGGGATTGTACGGGATATGACTGAGAAAAGGGCGCTTATGGAGCAAGTCATACGTTCGGAGCGAATGACTGCCCTTGGTCAACTGGTAGCTGAAGTTACCCATGAAATCAAAAACCCACTTATGGTGATTGGTGGTTTTGCTCAACAGTTGGTCCGGGTAATTGATGATAAAAAAATTCTTGAAAAGCTGAACATCATTACGGACGAGGTAAAACGACTGGAAAAACTCCTTTCTGATATTCGAGAATTTCATTTATCCAAAACTATTGCATCTGAAAAGGTGGATATAAAAGAGCTTTTGCAGGAAATTTATTCTATGTTAAAAGAGGATTGTGAAAGGCAAAATATCCGGATTAGGCTGAATATTGACGCTAAGGCTATGCTGGTGACTGGAGACAGGAATAGATTGAAACAGGTATTCTTAAATCTCGTCAAGAATTCCATGGAGTCCATGGAAAAAGGAGGAATACTATCAATTGAGACCATACTGTCCGGTGACCATGCAGAAATTACTGTAACTGACGAGGGGTGCGGAATAACAGAGCAGGACAAAGAAAAGATATTTTCCCCATTTTTTACTACCAAAAGTCATGGGACAGGTTTAGGCCTCTGTATTTCAAAGAGAATTATCGAAGAGCATACAGACAGTTCATTTACTATGAAGAGCAAGGAAGGCAAAGGAACATCTTTTAAGATTAGTTTACCTATCTATAAACGGTTACGATAAACTTTTGCGGGCCCAGCAATTAATCAGCTACTTTTTGTCCTTCAACAAGGAATCAAGGCCAGCGAACGGATTGTAAGTAGAAGTTGGTTCTTGATTTTCTCCAGGTGTTGGCCCGTCATACCATTCTGCATCCAGATATCGCGAGTGCTCATTGTCGTGACAATAGATGCAAAGCAGCTCCCAGTTGCTTCCGTCAGAGGGATTGTTATCGTGGTTGTGATCCTTGTGATGGACCGTCAGTTCACTAAGTTTCTTGCCTGTAAATTCGCGCCCGCACCGCGCACAGACTGGCGGGTACATCTTGAGCGCTCTATCCCGATAGTCCTTCTCGCGGCGCTCTCTATTACGCCGGGCCTCGGCAACAATCATATCCGATTTGTCTTCGCCTGATGGTGTCTTTTTTGATGACATATGTTTACCTTTAAATTAATTAGCCTTAAATTTATTTCAGAACCTCAAGGCCTTTTTCGAGATCCTTTATTAAATCATCGCTGTCTTCCAGACCGATATTCAAACGTATTACAGTTTTACCTGAATACTCCGATCTGAAAAAACGTTTGTATTTTCCGGCAGTGATAAGACTTTTAAAACCTCCCCAGCTAAATCCGATTCCGAACAAATCAATTGAATTTATAAAAGAGGCTATTTTTTCTTCTGAATAATCTTCTTTAAATGTAAAGGCAAAAAGGCCGGAAGACCCGGCAAAGTCTCTCTTCCAGATATGGTGTTGGGGGTGTGTCGGTAATGCCGGATGAATAACTTTATCTACTACATCAACTGTCTCAAGCCATCGAGCAATTTTTAATGCGGACTTTTCATGCTGTTTTAAGCGTAGCTGTAATGTCTTGAGGCCCCTTAATGCAAGATAACAATCATAGGGTGGCGCAAAAATTTCCATTATATTGTAAAAAGCATCAAATTTTCCTGAATATTTCTCGTTAACTGTAACGGCGCCTAAGAGAACATCGGAATGACCGGAAATGTATTTTGTGACCGATTGAACGGATATATCAATGCCTAATTCAAAAGGCTTCAGATAAAGCGGTGTTGCCCATGTGTTATCAAGTACGCTAACAATATTTCTTTCACGGGCTATCTCAGTGATAGCTGGTATATCCTGAATTTCAAATGTGTTTGATCCCGGCGACTCAAGGAATATCAACTTTGTATTTTGCCTGATTTGTTCGGAGATATCTGCGCCTGCGGCAGAATGGACAAATGTGGTTTCTATATTGTGCCTGGACAGTATCTTATTGCAAAAACGTGCAGTAGGTCCGTAAACATTCTCGCACAAAAGAATATGATCACCACTTTCCGTAAATGCGAGCAATGTATTTATAATTGCGTTTATTCCTGATTGAAAAGCCCTTGTAATGTGTCCATCCTCAAGTTTTCTAAGGGCTTCTTCAAAGGCCCTCTGTGTAGGCAGACGGTTTGTTCCGTAACCAATCCCGTCATATTTCCCTGATTTTGCCAGGACCATATCTTCATATTTTTCAAACAATACGGTTGACCCGTTGTAAATAGGTGGATTGACTGTCTTAACTCTTTTACCGTTAATCTCATCATAGTAATCAGTCAATTTGATAAGTTCTGTTGAATCCCTCATTCCTGAAATTTCCTTAAATTAATAGGTGTAACTGCTATACATTCTCTTCATGGGCTGTACCATAGGAGAAGCCGCTTATTAAATCTCATCAAAGCCCGGTCTCACAAAATCTCTTGCACAAGGAAACCGGTTTTCCACCCTATTTTTTATATTTTCAAGTAACCCAATTAAGTTTATAATTTCAGCTTTATCCGCGGGTAAATAGGCCAATAATATTTTCCATGCCGCTATCGAACGATCTATCCCAATTAAGGCAACCTTTGCTGATCCATCGGAATCTTTTGGAAAATTATCGTAATCTATTGCTTCTTCTGAGGCGCTTTTGCACGCTCTTGCAAGTTTTACGTGAACTTGGTATTGATACCATCTAATGATCTCGATTGCGTCAGTTATATTAACCGCTTCTTTAACAGGATTATTTTGGGATGAAATGAGACGGATTCGATTCAATTCATCTTCCTTTTCATAAAATGAATATTCATTGAAATTGAACCAATCGTCAACCGATTTTGCATATTTTTTTGATATGTGAGATATAACATCTGTCAAAAAATTTTCTTTAATGGTCTCTTCATTATTATAAATTTTCTCAGTATCAATTGAATCAATATCAACACCTTCTTCTTTTGCCATTTCTTTCACCATGGCAAAAATATCTTGAAGCATTTCAGAAAATTTTTGCCAAAAAGCATCGTTAAATTTGTCAATTCCCTGAAGATCGCCAAACTGCTCTTCGGCAAGTGTACAATTCAAGCATCTTGAAGTAAATTGGCAACGCTCACACCATCTATCACAATAATTGTAGATGCCGGAAATATATTTTGGATCTTTTGCGTGTTTTAACAATTCTTCTTTATTCATAGTGTTCTGCTACTATTTTTTCTTATTTTAATGTTAACGCTAAGGGTCACTTGCCGGGCCGAATGCTCAAATAAATACGAGTGTGCGTTCCCGATTAAGTGTACCAGATTGTTGGTTAACCTATAAGTTAATGCCTGGTAACAGTGATGATTGTTGAATTAAATCTTGGTCCGCTGCCAATTTCTTGAGGGATGCTACTCATCAAACAATTCAGTGGCTCTCCTACCAATCCCTCGGATTGCCTCGGGCACCACACGACCCTATCAGGAAGGGTGCCGGAGATAGTCACTTTCGCCTGCACTTGTCCGCGTTCATTCGAGATTGTAACAATATGTCCTTCTTTAATACCCTGTTGCTCAGCATCTTGAGAATTCATTACCACAATAGCAGGAATTGTACCATAAACCTCTTGAAACTGTGTACTGGTATATTTTGGCGTGGCACTATTCAGCATGATGAAATTTCCCTTCTCAATACATAACGGAATTTGTATCGGCATAGGATTCAAACCAATTTCTACAGCTATCGAAGAATAAAACTCAATCTTTCCCGATGGAGTCGAATAATTGTTCTTTGATTTTGTCTTGAGCGTTAGCGTCTCTCCTGACCTTAGGGACTGGAAAGTCCCTCCCTCCAAAGCATCCTCAAGAGCCAATTCTACAGAATTCCAGGCATCTTCATACAGCCAGTGCTCAGTCAAGCCCAGTCGCTCTGCAATTTTTCGCATGACCCATACTTCGCTTCGACTATTTGTGACAGGGCGAACGGCTCTTCTTGAATATCGGACGTAGTTATGTCCCCAGGGAATGACCAGGTCTTCTTTCTCAAGGTAGGTCGGTGCGGGGAGAACAACGTCTGCGTACTGTGTAGTTTTTGTCCAATGGGTTTCGTGAACTACTACAAAAACATCTTGTCGTGATATTCCTTCTCTGAAGGCATGCTGATTGGGAAGCGTCATGGCAGGGTTCATGCAACTGATGTATATAAACTTGAACTCACCGCCTTTAACGAGGTCGGCAAGAGCTACTTGATTCACAATTTTCGGGGTTTTATCTGTGAGAGCCTGGCCGGAAATGAGCGATTCATTAACCGAAAAGGAACTTCCATTGCCGTAAAAAAATCCTCTGTGTAAACCAAGAAGTGCTGGAATAAATGATACGGCCCGCACTTGATCGGCCCCTTGGTCGCATTTTTGCAATCCTATACCGATCATGGTTGTGCTGGGCTTCAAACTGCCATATGCGTCCCCTAACTGCTCAATGTATCTCCAGGCAACGCCGGTGATTCGCTCTGTCTGGTCCGGAGTCCACTTGTCGGCCTCTGCCTTCAGATGCTCAAAACCGATAGTCCATTCTTTAATGAACTCCGGGTTTATGTAGTCATTTTGGATTAAGTAATTGATTATTCCATAGGCTAAGGCAACATCACTTCCAGGCATCGGTTGAATCCAAAGATCGGCATTTTTTGCAGTTTTGCTTTCTCTTGGGTCAATAACAATAATTTTGGCCCCCCGCTCCCTGCGGGCCTTTTTAGCAAGGGCCCACATGTGCGGTGAGCTCACGGCAGCGTTAAAGCCCCAGAACACGACAAGATTCATTGAGGGGATCTCGATAGGCTTTATGCCATAGCTGCCGCCATAGTGCAAGGCCAGTGCATCATGTCCCGATTTGCTGCATAAAGCCCAATCCGTCTGCGTAGCGCCAATATTATTCCAAAGTCTTTTGGGGAATACTGTCGTTAATAACCCCATGTTTCCAGCGTAATCCAGATATAGCACAGACTCTGAACCATACTTTTCAATCGTTTCGGCAAGTTTTTGCGATACTACGTCCAGACCTTCTTCCCAGCCGGCCTTCTCAAAGTGTTCTCCTTTACGAAGGAAAGGATTTTTAACTCTATTCTTATAGAGCCGGCTACGATCCTTAGCGCCCCTGGGGCAGGTAAATCCCTGTGTTATTGGATTGGTCGGGTCACCTTCTATGGATAGAATCTGTTCGGACTCTCCAAGTGTGACTATCAATGAACAGGTGTCATAACAGTCCCGAGCGCATACAGTCGAAACTCGTTTCATCCTTTTAATCCTAAGTATTTTATTTGGATATTTTTTCTCCGTAGTAAAGAGGCCATATAACTGAAGTCATCGTCCGGAAAAGCCATGATGGGGTTGGTAGATGCGAAGTTTTATACGAGATGACGTTAATGCGAAAAACGCCCCGGCTTTTCCGGTCTGGTGAACTGAATGTTTCGACATTTCTTTGATTAAGCCGTGATTGCCTGAAGTTGTGCTGGTACTTTGTTTAGAATAATTTCTTTAAGGTCGATTTTACGACTTGCATTATCAATGTCAATCCCTGTTATATGACCATCTTTATCATAATCTATGACGACACCTTCGGATATTTCAACACTTTCCGTACTTGTTTTAGAAGATAAATCAATATAGAGTGAGTCTGTTTCAGGATAATAATTTAGTTTCATAGTCTGAACCTCCTATCAGGGAAGGCATTATGAATAGTCTTCTTATCATCAAGCGTTACTACTCTTAACACACGTCCACCAAGCTCTTTGATTTCTCCCCAAAATCGAAAACGGTTATGTTCTTGACGTTCAACTTTGATGGGATTTTCTATGACCTGAATACACCATTGCTTCTTTAAATAAGGCCGTTTTCGTAATACCTCATTTTCAAAATATTCCGTATAGCAATATTCCGACATAAATAAATGATAACTTATCAAGGTTAATATGTAAATATTTCTTTGTCTCGTCGAACA
>JAYEMW010000454.1:0-1663 GCA_034718555.1 Thermodesulfobacteriota bacterium | reverse complement strand
AGGCACTCCATTTGCCTATCTTCTGGCCAGAAAGGCATTTTGGGGGAAGAGATTTGTGGAGAGTATTGTTGATTTGCCTATTGTAATTCCCCATCCTGTGGTGGGCATTGCTATTTTAAGCGTTGCAGGAAAAAATCACTGGATAGGCAAGGCATTATACGAAATGGGGATACGGATCATGGGTAGTGTACCTGGTATTATTGTTGTTTTGACCTTTGTGGGAATGCCATTTTATATCAATACCGTAAAAAACGGGTTTGAGAATATTTCCCCACGCCTGGAAAATGTCTCCCGCAGCCTTGGGGCCTCCATGTTCAGCACCTTCTTGCGAATCACCTTTCCCCTGGCCTGGCGCAGCATGGTAGTGGGCATGATTATGTGTTCCGCCAGGGCAATCAGCGAATTTGGGGCGGTTGTAATTGTTGCCTATCATCCCATGATTGCGCCGGTTTTGATCTACGAACGCTTTGAGGCTTACGGCCTTGTATACTCTCAACCTGTAGCCGTCCTACTCATTCTTTTGTGCCTGATCCTATTTTTATTCTTACGCATTCTATCCATGTCAAGGGAAAAGGAATAGATATGATAAAATTAGAGAATATCCATATTGAATTTCCAGAATTTTACCTGAAAGATATAAATCTATCCATTGAGAAGGGGGAATTCTTTGCACTTATTGGTCCTACCGGCGCAGGCAAAACGGTTCTTATAGAGGCACTGGCCGGACTGACACCGATAAAGCAGGGTAGGATAATGATTGGGGGCACAGAGGTTACTAATCTGCCACCGGAAAAAAGGGGAATCGGCATCGTATACCAAGACTATGCCCTTTTTCCCCATCTTACGGTTATGGATAACATTAACTATGGACTGCATTTTCATAAGATTGATATAACCGAGTCCCAACACCGTTTGAATTGGCTTCTTGATCAATTTAACCTCCGCTCCCTCGTGAAGCGTTTCCCTACCAATCTAAGTGGTGGTGAATTGCAGAGAGTGGCCATGGCCCGTGCCTTGATGGTTAATCCATCGGTGCTTCTTTTAGATGAACCATTGAGCGCCCTTGATCCTAATTTCAGGGCGGAGATACAGGCAGAATTAAAAAAACTACAACAAGAAACAGACGTTACCTTCTTAATGGTGACCCATGATTTTAACGAGGTTCTATCCCTGGCGAATCGGGCCGCAGTTATGAACAAAGGGATAATAGAGCAAATAGGTGAGGTAAAGGAAATCTTTGGAAGACCAAATTCTCCATTTGTTGCAAATTTTGTGGGGATGAAGAACCTCTTTGAAGCAACATTTAATGGGACCCAGGCGATATTACCGAATCTAAGGATTGAAATCGGAAGAACAGTTGATTTTCCCTCCAGCTATGTTGCGATAAGGCCGGAAGAAATAGTTATAAGTCCGGATAAAATCTCATCGAGTATGAGGAACAGTTATCAGGGAAAAATTACGAGAATAAATAATCATAATTTTTATTACGAGGTTATAGTCGATGTAAATGATGTTCTTTTTACAGGGCTCATAACAAAAGGTGCTATTGTCGAATTGGCATTAGAGGAAGGCAAACCGGTCTATATATCTTTCAAGGCCTCAGCCGTTCATGTGTTTTAAGAGAATTTATTATCTTGGCACACCATTTTGAAGTGTCTGCTAT
>JAYEMW010000453.1:0-1665 GCA_034718555.1 Thermodesulfobacteriota bacterium | reverse complement strand
CCGTAACAATTCTGGTAATTACCTCTTTTGGGATACTGTTTTCCTTCATCCCGAAGATAAGAAATATTAAAAACACTTTTCAAACAGGGATGTATATCATATATATTTTTTGTATTGTTGTTGCTTCTATGACGGATATTGGCCAGATAACACATATAAACTGGCAGATAATGGGTTTTGTTGCTATATCCATCGTAGGATCTTTAATTGTTCATGCAATTCTCTGCAAACTCTTTCGCGTTGATACGGATACTTTCTTGATAACTTCCGCTTCTGCAATTTGTTCACCTCCTTTTGTGCCGGTTGTTGCAGCGGCTTTAAAAAATAAAACCATTATTCTGTCAGGATTAACAACCGGGATCATTGGTTATGCCATTGGAAACTATCTTGGAATTAGCCTGGCTTATCTTTTTAAATTAATATACCCCGGAAGGTTATAAATTGCGTTTTTTTCAGTGAGCAATGAGCATCAAGAGCAAGGCGTGAAGGCTCGTAATAGCTTGAGCTATTGCGAGCCTGAACAACGCAGCTATTGATGCTCAGGGCCATTGAAAAATCGCAATTTGTGGCCTTTCGGGGTATGCACTGAGAAATACAATGAATAATAATAAACTTCCAAAAATCGGACGGTCAAAAGATGATATTATATCCGCACTGAAAGAATACGGCAGTCAGGACCCTGCATATAAGGAAGGGCGAACCTGGAGCCTCGTATATTACCTGGGAGAGGATCATACGTCTCTATTACAGGATGCCTATAATATGTACTTCTCGGCTAACGGGCTTAACCCGATGGCATTTAAAAGCCTAAAACAACTTGAATCCGATATTATCCGGATCACTGCTGATTTACTGAATGGCGATGAAAATGTATGCGGCGTAGTAACTTCAGGTGGAACAGAGAGCTGTCTTCTCGCCGTAAAAACTTACCGTGACTATGGAAAAGCAAAAAAAAGAATCAAGAAGCCGCAAATGATCATTCCAGAAACAGCTCATGTTGCCTGGGAAAAAGGTGGAGAATATTTTGGTGTAGAAATTCTCCGGGCTCCCTTAGATAAAGACTATAGAGTCGATGTCCAGGCAGTAAAGAAGATGGTCACTAAAAATACAATAATGATATTGGGTTCCGCCCCTGAATATCCACACGGTATCATCGATCCTATCGAAGCACTTGGAAAAATAGCATCAGCTCGTGTTATACCACTCCATGTTGATGCCTGCGTGGGGGGTTATATTTTACCCTTTATCGAAAAACTGGGGACTAAATTAACACCCTGGGATTATCGGGTCCCTGGAGTAACTTCCGTTTCCGCTGATACTCATAAATATGGATTTGCCGCAAAAGGCGCATCAACTATTACATACAGGTCAAAAGATATTTTAAAATATCAATTTTTTGTTTATGAAAATTGGCCGGGTGGAATTTTTGCTTCTCCAGCGCTGCTGGGAACCCGCCCCGGAGGACCCTATGCTGCTGCGTGGGCAGCCCTTCAAATCATTGGTGAAAAAGGGTATCTAAAAATCACAAATACCATTATGGAAACGACGCGAAAATTGATAAATGGAATTAATGCAATTGAAGGACTTCACATTATTGGAAACCCAAAAGCCAGTTTAATCTCCTATCAATCCTTATCGCCGGAAATAAATATTTATGCCGTTGGT
>JAYEMW010000452.1:0-8516 GCA_034718555.1 Thermodesulfobacteriota bacterium | reverse complement strand
TGATCAACAAGCACTCTCGCAGTAACCCTCAGGCTCTGCTGCTGAATCATGTCAAGGAGTTCATCCTTGTTTGAAAAATACGAATAAAGGGCTCCCATGCTCAAACCTGCCTCGGTGCTTAAGTCCCTCATGCTCATTGCGGAAAACCCTTTCTCGTTGCTTAAGGCAAGGGTAGCCTCAGATATCTTCATGAGGTTCTTGACGGCAACGGTCTCTTTCTTGACCTTGATCCTGTCCCTGTTTTTCTGGAAGAATTCCCTGTGCATGTCTTCCTTGGACATTCTTACACGATTCTTGAAGACATCAAAATCCAATGCATCCTCCAATGTTATTATTTTACCTCACGTCCTTCATAGCCCCTCAGTATCCTTTTTGCCACTGACATCTTATGAACCTCATCAGCACCGTCGTATATCCTGGCAGCCCTCTCATGCCTGTAGAAAAACGGGATAATGATATCATCCGTCATTCCCAGGCCCCCATGAACCTGGAGGGCCTTGTCCACTACATTCTGCATCACACCAGCCACAAAGAACTTGATAAGGGAAATATCTTCCCTGGCCTCCTTTACGCCAAGTTTCTCTATCTTCCACGCAGCATTCAGGGTCATCAGGCGCGCGGCCTGTATATCAGCAGCACATTCTGCAATCCATGCCTGAATAATCTGCTTGGTGGCCAGGGTCTTTCCATCCGGTGTCATGATCCTCTCGGAAGCCCTCTTGCACATAAGATCAAAAGATCTCTTGCATATGCCAAGCCACCTCATGCAATGGTGAATTCTGCCGGGACCAAGACGTTCCTGCGCAATCACAAAGCCGTGTCCCTCGGGACCAAGGAGATTTCCCCGGGGCACTCGGCAGGACTGGTACAGTATCTCCCCATGGCCAAAGTAGTCAGTTCCGGGCTCCCCCATTACGGGGATATTTCTCACCTGGTTGAACCCCGGTGCATTACATGAAACAATGATCATGCTTGCCTGGAGATGGGGCGGCGCATCCGGGTTGGTCTTTGCCATGACAATGGCAAACTCAGCGCCGTCTGACGATGACGTGTACCACTTCTGACCGTTGATCACATAGTCATCCCCATCCTTAACAGCAGTGGTATCCATCATTACGGGGTTGGATCCCGCCAATTCCACTTCCGTCATGGAAAAGCAGCTTCTGATTTTTCCCTCCACCAGGGGTTTGAGATACTTCTCCTTCTGTTCATCCGTACCATAAAGGTAGAGGATCTCAACGTTGCCTGCATCCGGGGCCTGACAGCCAAACACATAATGCCCCAGGGGAGTTCTGCCAAGCGATTCTGATACAAAGGCATGGTCTACCAGGTTTAATCCCATACCGCCATATTCTTTTGGGTGATTCGGGGCCCACAACTCCATCCTTTTTACCATGGTCCTTTTCTCCTCGAGTACAGGTAAAAGATCCCTGAAACTTCTGTTCAGGAATTCCGGCTCAAGGGGAATAAGTTCTTTGTCAACAAACTCATCAATCATGTCAATTATTAACTTGGTCCTTTCAGGCATTTCAAAATCCATAATAAACTCCTTGAAATTAACGATAGGTAATTACCAGACATCGTAATCAAAATACAAGAGATGCAAAGAGAATGTCAATAAAAATAGAGTGAACGTTCGTTATTTTTCTTGCAATCCTCTTTGCATCTCTATATACTATTGCACGGTGCAGCAGAAAACAGTAAATAACCCCCAATCAGGAGAGAATGCAGGTCTAAAGGAATGAAGCTACTTGTATGCGTAAAACAGGTCCCGGATTCAGAGGAACACCTCTACATTAACCCAGAGGGTTCATGGGTTTCTTATGAAGACAAAACGGCTTTTAGAATGAATCGCTTCGATGAGTTTGCCCTTGAAGAGGCGCTGCTCTTTCGAGACCACTTTTCTCATGATAAGCAGACATTAATAGATGCTGTTTCAGTGGGGCCGCCAAGGACAAGTTTAACCCTGAAGAAAGCCATGGCAATGGGGGCTGATGAAGGCATTCACATCCTCGGAGATCAAGACCGCTATATGACCCCTTTTAATACCGCCTCCCTTATCGCATCCTATGCAAAGGATAAGGAATATGACATGATCCTGACCGGTATCATGGCAGAAGATGACATGCATTGCCTGGTTGGCCAGTTCATTGCTGAAATCCTTGAGTATCCATGCGCAACATCCGTCATCCACCAGGAAATCATCAATGATGGCAGCGAAATCTCTGTTGAAAGGGAGATAGAGTCAGGCAGGAGGGAATGCCTACGGTTAAACCTCCCTGCCGTTCTTACTATACAGTCCGGGATCAACACGCCCAGATACCCATCCCTATCCAATGTCCTCAGGACAAGGGATCAAAAAATCATCACCATTAATGGGGAAAACCTTCAGGCCCTGGGAAAAAGGGAAGAGCTCGTCTCGCTTTCCTACCCGGAACCTTCATCGAAAGACCGGTTCATCAAAGGAACTCAAAGGGAAAAGGCCCAGACACTACTCAGAATATTGCATGAAAAATCCTTCATCTAACGGGAACTCAGAATGAAAGCGCAAATCGCAGTAATAGCGGAGCATACGGGAAAGCACATACTGCCCGTGACCTACGAATCCCTCTCCTTTGCCATGGAATTGGGAGAACGTTTGGGCATGGACGTATTGGTCTTGATCTTCGGAAACACTATTAAGGCAATGGCGAAACAATTGGCAGAAAGAACAGGAAGTTATGTGATAGGGGTTGAAGGGGAACATCTTGAACTCTACAATGGCGAGGCCTACAAGGCCGCCACCCTAAAGGCCCTGGAGACATTTAATGTCTCATATATATGCATTCCTCACACGGCCACAGGGTTTGACCTTGCGCCAAGGCTCGCGTTTTATCTGAATGCCTCATGCGTTACCTCGGTTGAGAAAATACGCGCCAGTAAGGGCAATATTCGATTTATCAGATCCATGTTTAACGGAAAACTGCATGCAGAAATGGCGCCTGCCACGGCCAAAACTGTTCTAACTATCCTGCCGGGGGCATGGCCTCCACTTGAGATACATCCGGAATCCAAAGGCTCCGTTCATATCATCAGGACAAATTTTGTCCCCGTCGCATCACAGACCCTAAAAATCAAAGAATCAAAAAAGGGGAAACTGAATCTCGGCGACGCTGATGTGATTATTTCTGCGGGCAGGGGGATTCGTAATCCTAAAAATCTTCACCTCCTTGAGGAACTCGCAAAGATCTTCCCAAAATTCGCTCTTGGCTCGTCGAAGGCGGCATGCGACCTTGGGTGGCTTGGATATCAACACCAAATCGGTATCACGGGCCAGACAGTTTCTCCCAAGCTTTACATCGCATGCGGGATATCAGGTTCCGTTCAGCATATATCCGGCATGAGGGGTTCACAGACGATTATCGGTATAAATAGTGATCCCGATGCCTCAATATTTAATGTGGCCGACTACGGAATAGTGGAAAATCTTGAAACCTTTATCCCTACCCTGCTGGAAGAATTCAGACACTTTTCAGCACCATTATAAAACAGTAGGGAATTCTGGGGACACCATACTTAATTATTGACAAAAACAGGAGGGGGGACGGATTTATTTATTACTATTATTACTATCTTATTTCTCTGTATATCCGCTTATGACATTCTCCATTGGGAATGTGACCCAAAAGATACTCCCACCCGAGGAAAAACATCCAGATTTTTCTGTTATAAATGGGCATAAGGAAATCTTCCCTGGGCATATATCCGTATCCTTGGGTATGAATTTGCAACGCGTGCTATCAAAATTTACAGAGAACCCATATCTTTCAGAAAAACTTTTTGCCCTAAGCAGATCCGAACCAGAGCCTCCAGCATTAAATTCATAGGGTCTCTTTGAGGAATACAAATCTGTGTCTTGTGTATGAAAAAAGCCTCCAAAGATCATCTTTTGATTTTGAGGGGTTATTCCAACCCCGTAGTCGTGAATGTCTATCCGTATCTCATTGTCTTCGGATTGGATAGTGACTTCTATCTTTCCTTCATCTGGAGTGTTCTCTATAGCGTTTTTGAGTAGACCGAGGAAAACCTTTTTGAGAATATTTTTATCCATAGTGATATGGATTCCTTTTTCAAAATTCCTGATGATGTTTAAATCCCTTTCGTTCATTAATGTGGTTGCTTCATTACATATATAATCTAAGAAATCATTGAGCATGATCTTTTCCATGTGAATTTCTTCATTGATAGAGAGAAATTCCATACGCTTAGAGATATGTTTTAAAATATCTGCATATTTACTATGTTCTTCTTCATTGAGTTCTTCTAAAAAACCGGCAGCAGCTTCAATAAAGGTGATTGCCCTTTCATTTTCTTCTACTGATCTCTGATTGAGTATGTCATCAATTTTGGCCTGCAGATCAAGTAAGCGATCCACATTACGCTGGCCTCTGCTTATCGTCTTTTCCAAGGCTGAAAAATTTGCTTTGCCAAGCTTTTTGGAGACGCTGCTAAACACACCTGAAATAAGTGCAAGCGGTGTTTTTAACTCATGAGAGAGGTGGTTGATGACTTTTTCTTTGGCCTTATCAAGGAGCTTGAGGTCTTCGTAAGCCTCCTCCAGTTTGCCATGAATTTTTGCATTTTCTATGGAAGCACCTGCCTGGGCTGCAATAACCTCAAGGATCCTCAAGTCTCGCGATGTAAATTCGCCTTGCTTCTTATTTATAACCTCTATAACTCCTAAAATGTTTCCATGAAATTTCACCGGCACACACATCATAGACCGGGTGCAAAACTTACTCCTTTCATCATATGATCCATCCCACCTGGGATCTTTATTTACATCATTTATCAATAGCTCCTCACCTGTTTGTGCAACATACCCAGCTATACCTTGCCCGACAGGTAAGGTTTCTGTTCCTTCAAAGAACTCCGATTTTTCACCTCTGGAAATTTTCCAATAAAGCTCATTTTTAACGGGATGGAAAAGTATAACAGCACTCACCTCATTGTTGAGAATTTCCTCTGAAAGGCTCATTACCTTATTGAGTAAAGTCCTAAGATCCAAATTAGAGGAAACTGCTACACTGGCCTGGGAAATCCTATCAAAAATGTAGGTGAGCTGGATATCTTCTTCCAGCCCCTCTCCCAAAAATTTTAAAGTGTGCTCATCAACCGATGTGAAGGAATCAATGAAAATCAACTTGCCGTTTCTAAGGGAAATGGTCTTTATATTAGTTTGATTTTCCAGGAAGCATGATAAATCAATTTTATCTCCCGATTTTAAAAGTTCTTTTATGGTTTTCTCCAGCTTCTCAGGGAAAGCATATGTTTGCTTACCGGATTGAAAAACAACACCTGAGCTGCCTGAAAATTGGGCGATCGATCTTAATTTGTCCTCTATCTTAATGAGAGAAAAATGTTTTTCCATAAAAAGTCTTCTGAGATTATCCCTTAATTTAAAGTCAAATAATTCTGAATCATAATCCACCTGGGTACAGCATTATGTCCGCAATAAAAATACAAACAGTATGCTCTGCTATGTTATTTACGCTACACTAACCTATTGTCTTTGTCAAACATCACACCGGCTTTCCCAGGATCATGTCATTTATGATGTTAACCCGTTTAATCAATTAAAATTACTTGTTCATTTGATTTTCAGTAAACTCTAAGCACGAATCACTAAATACTAAACAAATACAGATGACCTAAATCCAAAACATATCAAAGCAGACTTATAAGTCCTTCTAATTTTAACTTGTCTTTGTTTCTTGTGCACAATTATAAAATATGATAAGTTCCGTCTGAAATGCGCATAAGAGTTTTCTTTTCTGCCCTCTTCCGCATAGCGGGAATCTTTGATCAGCGGAAAAGAAAATATCCTTTCTAAACGGGTTTCAGCGTCTTTGTAGAGAAATATTACTATATGAAAATACTAACTGTTTCAGATCGGGTTGAAAGCATACTTTATGACCGGTTCCATGCCGAGCGGTTTCCTGGAGTGGACCTGATCCTCTCGTGTGGTGATCTTCCACCGGAATACCTCTCTTTTCTCTCTGCTAAGTTTGATGTTCCTCTCTATTATGTACTCGGCAATCATGATATCCGATATTATTTAAAGCAGCCGGATGGGTGTATTGATCTGCATGCCAAATTGGTTAAATTCCAGGGTATCAATATCCTGGGGCTTGAGGGATCACTTTGGTATAACGGGGGTCCGCATCAGTATACTGAAGGCCAGATGCGAAAAACCATCAGAGGTCTTCGGTCAAACATTTGGAGGCAGAAAGGGGTGGATATTATTATTACACATGCACCTCCACGGCATATTCATGATGCAGAAGATCAATGTCACAAAGGGTTTGAGGTTTATCAGCGGCTTATAGACCATTACTCTCCAGGCTATTTTATCCATGGACATATTCACGCTAATTTTACTGACCCAACTCAGCGCATAAGCATTGTAAAAGAAACGAAAGTCATTAACACTTATGGGTATCACCTTTTTGAGATAGATGATGACCGGATTGCTAAATAAGCTTTTAACCTCCTTGAAGAACCGCCGCGACTTAAAAGAGGTGAAATCTTTTAAGGAGAGTCAGAAAAATGAAGAGGCGTTTGACACTGTTGATCGTGGGATCTGTTCAGTGCCGGTTAACCGGATTGTGGGAAGTGTGGGCCGGTACCATGACTTTGACGGCAAATTCAGATTAAAGCAACACGTTCCTTCGGACAGGCTTCAGAATATTAGAAAGGCTATGCGGGAAGGTAAGCCTCTGCCGCGTATTAAACTATTCAAAATAAAGGATGAATACTATGTTTTAGATGGCAATCATCGCGTTTCAGCGGCAAAGGAACTCGGTTACCAGGACATCGACGCTAACATCGTAGAATGTATCCCATCAAAAAACACCCTTGAAAATATACTATATCGCGAAAAATCGGAATTTAATGATAAGATATGGCTGCCTTATTCAATAGAGCTGACAGAGGTGGGACAATATGCCCATCTGATTAAGCAGATCTTAAAACACCAGGACTTCTTAAAGCAAACAGCAGAGGACTCCGTTCCATTCGAAAGCGCTGCCGTGGACTGGTATGAAACGATATATTGTCCCTTAACCGCAATTATTGAGAAGGCGCGATTTATTGAATCCTTTCCTAAACGGAAGATTGCGGACCTTTATACATATATTACCTTTCATCAATGGGAAAGGAGATCGGTGCGAAAATACGGGAGCGGGATTAATCAACTCATTTCTGAAAACATGGAGGATTTTCGAAAAAAAATGTCAAACAAAAAGGAATTTGAATACCCGGAGATGCGGCGGGAAATAACAGCGTTTATTCTGATGAACATTTCAGCAGGGAAAAAAGGGGATCGAATAATCGAAAAACTGTACGCACTTGAGGAAGTCAGAGAGGTCCATTCTGTTCATGGTAATGTGGATATCCTTGCAAAAATTGTTTTAACACGGGATCTGATATCTTCGGATGCGGAGACCATTTGGGATTTTCTCAATAATAAGGTGGGGCAGATTACAGGAATAGTAAGCACTCAGACTCTGATACCCGGTTTCTCGAAGGTGAAAGAAAATCACACTGAAGGAAGGTCATAAATTATTTCGATCTTAACATAAAATTCAAATCCGGCGAATTCCGGCCTGATATGCATCCGATTTCTTAATATTGACGGCTTTGTAAAAAACCCCAAAGCCCCTTCTCCCCTGTCAACCTATCTTTTTAGCTGCAGAAAAAAATACTTGACAATTCCTTTCATATAACCAAACATTGAAGGCAAAATCTTGTTATATGGAAACATTACTTTAAAGGCGTTAAGGACGGGCGGAGGAAATCCATTTTTGTCAATCTGATGATTGAAAGGGACCTTGAGACGGGTCTGTTTGCCATGAACCAGGGCGTTGGCTACCCTGTCAGCATCGTAGCTATAATGATTGGTAACGGGCAGATAAAGAAAAAAGGTATCCTTTCGCCCACCATTGATATAGCCTATGAATCGTTTATGGATGAGCAGGCTAAACGGGGCATCGAGGTAGAAAATGAAAAAGATGGAGATTTGATCTGTTTGAAATAAAGCGTATAGGTAGCCGATGTCAGTCAAAGGTGATTACATGAGGCAAAAATGAACCATTTACTTTAACCAATAAAAAGGGAGGGTAGGATCATGAAGTTTAGAAGATGTTTGATGGCTTTGGTAGCGGTTGTTCTGGCGGTTAGTTTGGTGTCGGTCGTAAGTGCTGGCACCCTCGATGACATTGCCAAGCGGGGAGAACTCCGGGTCGCATGTCAGACCCAGGGCCCCCCATTTAGTTTTATCGATAAAAATGGCGAGAGGTCTGGTAGTTCGGTTGAATTCTGCCAATTGATGGCCAAGGAGATGGGGGTAAAGGTCAAGTTCCTGAATTATGACTGGGACGGTCTAATTCCTGCACTTCTCTCCAAAAAAGCTGACATGTTGGCCGCCGATATGACCCCGACCCTTAAGCGGGCCATGAAAATCGCCTTCAGCACCC